>DASXRT010000122.1:0-18179 GCA_036506455.1 Thermoanaerobaculia bacterium | reverse complement strand
GTCTTACCGCGGAAGACGACGCGCGGTGGCTCGACAGTCGAGATCACCTTCACTTCGATCGCCGCCGCGGGAATCGGATTCTGCGAGAGGCTGCGGCGCGTGGCCACGCGCAGCTCGACGGGTGCGCCGGCGAAGAAGTCCGCCTGATTGAGCAGGGAGAGCTCGAGATGCTCGCTCTCCGCTTCCGAAGCCAGGTAGTCGATGATGACCTGATCGAGAGTCTTTTCGTCGGCCGCGGGCGCGGCCGCTTTCGCTGCTTCCGGCGCGGGATGAGCCACCGTCGCGCGCGGCGCCCTGACCTTGGTGTCGTCCGCCGGCTGATCGAAGCGCCCGCGTTTGATGGCCGCGATCATCGTGCGGTGCTGCTGCTCCATCAGGCCGGCGATCCATTTCTCGTCGATGCCGGTCTTCATCTGCTCGGCGTACGAGGTCTTCTTCGACGCCAGAATCTCGCCGCCAACGTACACGAGCGACTCGATATAGGGGTTTTGCAATCCCTTGTCTTCGGTCTGGATGTGATAGACCTTGTCGTTGTGCTTGATGTCGGTGTTGAACCCGGTGATCACGGGCTAAACCCTTCCATAGACGGCAACTTGAGCGACCGAGTGTATCAGTTCTGATCGAGCCAGGCACGCAGCCAGGCGATCTGCTCGCGCACGCGGATGCAATCGTCGGCATGCGGCATGAGCTCGAGGTAGCGCTCGAAGAAGTCGATGGCCTGTGTGTACGCGTGCATCTGCACGGCGATCGCGGCGCGGTCGCGGATCTCGTAGGGATCGCGCTCGTCGAGGATCAGCAGACGATCGACCGACGCGGCGGCGCGCTGCAGATCGTGCTGGGCAAGGTACGCGGCCTTGAGCTGCGCCAGTTCGCGGCCGAGGATCTCTCGACGCGAGAACGAGCGGAGGTGATGCTCGCGGAGACGGACGCCGCCGCCGTACATCTCGTCGAGGATCTTCTGCAGCTCGATCGTCGAGAGCACGCGGCCGCCGTCGAATGGATCGACGACAACCTGCCCGAACTCCCCGCTGAACTTCACGAGGAAACGGCCGGGGAGCGAAATGCCGGCGGCATCGAAGCCCACGCGACGAGAGATCTCGATGTAGAGGATCGAGAGCGTGATCGGAAGCCCGGCGTGCCGATCGAGCGCTTCATTGAGCAGCGCGCTGCGCGGATCGTAGTAGTCGTCGTTCTCGCCGCGGAATCCTTCTTCATCGAAGAGGATACGATTGATCGTCTCCACGATGCGCTCGATGTCGTGCGAACCCTCGAGCCGCTCCTGAACGGCGCCGCTCCACGATCCGACCTGCTGCAGATAGCGATCGATGTCGAGCCGCGGATTGTCCTCGAGAGAGATGACGAGCGACGCCTCGACGAGATCCAGGAGAGGCTCCGGACGGGCAGCGATTTCCCGGAAGCGCTGGCGCGCCAGAGCGGGATGGGTCAGCACGCGACCGGACTGCATCAGCCCTCCGAATGTTGCAGCGACATCACCTTCCGGCGAAATTCATCGCTGACAGCTACTTTTGACTGCGTTTCCCAATCGAACAGGACGACGACTACCTTTCCAACAGCAGCAATTTGCTGGCCATTGTCCTTCCGGACTTCGTAGAGGAAATCAAACGATGTGGAGCGCATCTCGCCGATGCGCACCCAGATCTCGATAGGTTCCATGGAGAGCTGGAGTTTGAAGTCGCATTCCGCTCGAGCGACGATGAAACCGATGTCGCGAGCGTCTCTGCCACCCGTGAGCTCGAACCAGAGGAGGGTCCGCGCCCACTCGAAGTAAGTGAAATAAACTGCGTTATTGACGTGACCAAAAGTGTCAACGTCGCGGAACATGACTTGGTAGGGCACCACATACCATCCACCCTTCCACCCGCTGACTGCGTGCGCCACGATCATTGTACGACGGTGCTCTGCACAACGATCGGTGCACCCTGCTTCAAGCACGCCTGCAGATACCGTCCCGGCAGCGGATGATCGAGATACGGCGCGATGATCCGCGACGCCGCGACGAGTTTCTTCAGATCGACGCCGCTTTCGATTCCCATCCCATCGAGCAAGTAGATCAAGTCCTCGGTGGCCATGTTGCCGGTCGCGCCGGGCGCGTACGGACATCCGCCGAGACCTCCTGACGACGCGTCGAATGTGGCAATGCCCATCTCGAGGGCAGCGAGTGTGTTCGCCAGAGCCGTTCCGCGCGTGTCGTGAAAGTGCATTGCCAGTTTCAAAGGCGGGATCACCTGACGCAGGATCCCGATGACTCCCTGAACCTGCATCGGAGTGCCGACGCCGATCGTGTCGCCGACGGACACTTCGTAGCAGCCGAGGTCGAGGAGGCGCGCGCAGACTTCGAGGACTTTCTCCGGCGCGACGTCACCTTCGTACGGACATCCGAACGCCGTCGAAACATATCCGCGCACGCGCATGCCTTCTTCTCGCGCGCGCGCCGCTACGGGAGCGTAGTTCTCGAACGACTCGTCGATCGACATGTTGATGTTGCGCTTGTTGAACGTCTCCGATGCCGCCGTGAAGATGGCGATCGATTTCACGCCCGCTTCGATCGCGCGCTCGAGTCCCTTCATGTTCGGAACGAGCACCGGATACTCGACTCCCGGGTCTTTCGGAATGTTCCGATAGACCTCGTCGGTGTCGGCCATCTGCGGGACCCACTTCGCACTGACGAATGCACCCGCTTCGATGACGCGCTCGCCGGCATCAGCGAGAGCCGTGATGTAGTCGATCTTCACCTGCGTGGGGATCGTGACCTTCTCGTTCTGCAGGCCGTCGCGAGGGCCGACTTCGACCACCTTCACGCTATCGACTGAGATCTTCATTCCAATGTCACCAATTCGATCCCGGGTTGCACCAGTTCACCTTCCTTGCATTCGATCGAAACGACCTTCCCGTCTCGCGACGCCACGATCTGGTGTTCCATCTTCATGGCCTCCAGCACGACGAGCGGCGTTCCCTTCTTCACAACGTCGCCCGGCGCGACAAGTATTTTCAGCACGGCGCCGGGCATGGGCGCGGCCATCGAGTGGTCGCGATGCCGATGGCGCGTGCGCGAGCTGGAGATGTCGATCGAATAGATCTCGCCGTCGAAGGCAAACTGAACAGTCGTGCCGCGAATCACGAATGGAACGATGAACGTGCGCTCGCCGACGCGAATCTCCGCTTCGTTGCCGCGAGTCGCGATCAGCTCGACCTTCATCTCTTCGAGTATCGGCTACCGGGTGCATCGATCGGTACTTTGCTCTTGCAGAGAGGACAGCTCGATTCCTCGTACGTCTCCAGATCGAGCGTCAGCAGGGATTCGTACGCGGGGTCGAACGGATTCTCTCTGCCGCTGCGATTGAGGATCGAGCCGAATCCGTAGACGATCCCGCCATGCTGCTTCACAACGTCCGCTGTCTCGAGTGTCGACTTTCCCGTCGTCACAACGTCCTCGATGATGACCACTCGCTCGCCTTCGCGGAGCTTGAATCCGCGGCGCAGCGTCATCGCTCCATCTTTGCGTTCGGTGAAGATCATCGGCTTGTCGAGCGCCTCCGCGACGGTGTACCCGATGATCAAACCACCCAATGCGGGCGCGACGATCTTGTGGGGGCGCATCGAGCGCACTTTCGCCGCCAGCGCTTCGCCGATCGCTTTCGCGTTTCTCGGCGATTGCAGGAGGAGTGCGCATTGCACGTAGGTCGAGCTGTGCAGGCCCGAAGAAAGGCGGTAATGACCTTGTAGCAGCGCGCCGGTTTTGTGAAGGAGCGCCAGTACGTCGAGCGGCATGGCCGGCGAGAATAGAATGTCGTCCGACAATGGGCAAGCTGACCGAGAAAGTTCGCAATGACCTCACTGGGTCGATGAAGGCGCGCACCGCCGACCGAACATCGACCTTGCGCATGCTGCAGTCGGCGTTCAAGTACGAGCAGATTCAGGTCGGCCACGAGCTGTCGGACGAGGAGGCGCTGGCCGTGATCCGCAAATCGATCAAGCAGCGCCATGACTCGGTCGAGCAGTACACGAAGGGGAATCGTCCCGAGCTCGCCGCGAAAGAGCAGGCCGAGATCGAGATCCTGAAGACGTACATGCCGCCCGAGCTCACCGACGCGGAGCTCGAGTCGGGATTGCGTGAGATCATCTCCTCGACCGGCGCGCAGTCCAAGAAGGACCTCGGCAAAGTGATGAAGGAAGCGACGGCGCGCTATAAAGGCCGTGCCGAGGGGAAAAAGATCCAGGAGATCGTGTCGCGTCTACTGCCCTGATTGGGGTCAGGTCTGTAGTTCGTAGTTTTTTCTCCCGCTGGTAGAAAAAAGTCCGAACTACAGACCTGACCCCATGCTGAACGACAACGAACGCAATCGATATGCGCGGCACCTCTCGCTACCCGAAATCGGTGAGGAAGGGCAGGAGAAGATCAAACGCGCTTCCGCACTGATCGTTGGGGTGGGAGGGCTGGGCAGCCCGGCAGCCATGTACCTCGCTGCGGCTGGCATCGGCAGGCTGGGTCTCGTCGACTTCGACACCGTCGACGAGACGAACTTGCAGCGTCAGATCCTGTACGGCGAGTCAGTGGTCGGCGAGCGAAAGCTCGACGCCGCCTGGAAACGCCTTCGCGATCTGAATCGCAATCTGAGAATCGAGACCTTCAACGATCGACTGTCATCGCGGAACGCCATGCCGCTGATGGAGCCGTACGACATCATCCTCGACGGCACCGACAATTTCGCCGCGCGCTATCTCGTGAACGACGCGTGCGTGATGCTCCGCAAACCGAACGTCTACGCTTCGATCTATCGGTTCGAGGGTCAGGTCTCGGTCTTCGATGCGACCCGCGGACCGTGCTATCGCTGTCTGTATCCCGACCCCCCGCCGCCGAACCTCGTTCCTTCCTGCGCCGAGGGCGGCGTGCTCGGCGTACTGCCGGGCATCGTCGGATCGATTCAGGCCACGGAAGCGATCAAGCTGATCACGGGCGCCGGCGAGCTACTCATCGGCCGCATGCTTCTATTCGACGCGCTGACGATGACGTTCCGGTCGCTCCGCGTTCCGAAGAATGCGAATTGCAAAGTATGTAGCGCGGATCCAGAGATCCGCCAACTGATCGACTATGAGGAGTACTGCGGTCCAGTGAACAACCTGGAGATGACAGCACGCGAGCTCGCCGATCGCCTCGAGCGGGGAGAG
This sequence comes from Thermoanaerobaculia bacterium, assembly GCA_036506455.1. Lineage (GTDB taxonomy): Bacteria > Acidobacteriota > Thermoanaerobaculia > Gp7-AA8 > Gp7-AA8 > DASVHS01. The sequence goes on along the minus strand of DASXRT010000122.1, from coordinate 12,992 downwards.
AAGTTCCTCCTCCTCGACGTGCGCGAGCCGAACGAATGGAACCTCGGGCACCTCGAGAATGCGCAACACATTCCGATGCGGCAGATCCCGGCGCAGATCGACTCACTCCCGCGCGACAGCGAGATCGTCGTCTATTGCCGCTCGGGCGGACGCAGCGCGAACGTGCAGCGCTACCTGCTCGATCACGGGTTCAAGAAGGTGAAGAACCTGGCCGGCGGCCTCATGGCCTGGGCGCGCGAAGTCGATCCGTCGATGCCGGTGCGCTGACTTCCCGCGCGAACATCACCACGATCGACTTCCCCGCGGCACGACCGGTGGTCCCCCCTTCGATGATCGACACGCCGCAGTCGTTGTAGACAGGGGAGAGGATGTTCTCGCGATGACCTTTCGACTCCATCCACGCGTCGACGAGAAGCTCGACCGTGTCGAACCCCGAGGCCAGATTCTCAGCGGCGTAATGAAAATCGTAACCGTGCGGGCGCAGCCACTCGAACGGCTGCTTTCCAGCCGGCGAAATGTGCGCCCAGTAGTTCTGCTCTTCCATGTCGGTGACGCGGTCGTCAGCAGCCTGATCGAGTCTGGCGTCCTCACGAAGCGGAAGGACACCGAATGCGATGCGACGGACGTTCATCTCCGCCACCACCGACGTGCGCGTGATGTCGGATGCGAGCGCCCTCGACGCGAGGAGAGCGATCGCCAGGATCAGGAGCTTGCGCATGTGCCGGTGAAAACGCATGCGTCGCTTCCGCGCTCCCTACTGTACGCCGTCCGGCCGGACGCGAAGGTAGAACGTGCAGGCCTTCCCTGTCTTCGCGTCCACCCACACGGAGCCGGAATGACCGAGCGCGAACTCGCGGCATTTGAACAGCCCGCGGCCGGTGCGCTCCGGCGCGGCCGGATTCCAGACGAACGACGGCTCGAAGATGACCTGACGCAGATGCTCCGGCACGAGCGGACCGTTGTCCATCACGAAGAAGAGCAACAGCGGTTTCTCCTTGTGCTCCATGGAGCGGACGCCGAGGACGACCTGGCCGCCGGGAGGAACGTAGTGCAACGAGTTGTCGAGCAGAATCGCCAGCGCCTCGCCGAGGTGCTCGTGATCGGCAAAACTCTCGAAGAGCTCGGGAGCATCGACCTGGAGGTGGATGGTCTTGATGTCGGCATAGGGGATGAACCGATCGGCGACGCGGCGTACGACCTCGGTGACCGAGAGGATCGGTTGCGTGGGTGCTGGCCGATGTTCACTGTCCGTATCGGCGAATCGAAAGACGAGCACGGCGCCACCCGCGCCACCCGCCATCGGCACCAGCGAATACATGATGTTCCGCTCGCGAATGCGCATGGCCGTCGTTGTCGGCGCCGACAGCTCGCCGATCTGCAGGCCGATCTTCTGCTCGACGAGCCGCACGCTGGCGAGATCGGTGGCGGAGGCGTCGAAGAGCGCCTTCGCCTGATCGGAAACGAATTTCACACTCTTGTCAGGTCCGAGAAGGATCGCGGGCACGCCTGCAGCGATGAGGAGATCGACGACGCTCGTGATCGCCGGCGATGCCGCTTCAACGGGAAACGGAACGACCTGCGCTTTGGGGAAAGGATCGAGCGCTAATGCATTCTGCGTCGTTTGTTGTTGTTTTGGCTTTCTCGGCTTGTCGCATTTCTCGCAGACGATACCTGACGAGATTTCGTGACCGCAGAGGATGCACGTTCGACCCATCGAGCGGGACTCCGGACCGACGATCTTACGCCTGAGTTACGGCGGAGTCACGCCCGGGATGAACCCCGCCCGGTACACGTGTTCTAATTCGCGGATCCATGCTCTGTCAGACGTGCAGCGCCTATAACGAAGACGACCGCGAGTATTGCTATCGCTGTCAGAACAAGCTCCTTGTCCTGTCCGGTCTGACTGCGTTCGAAGAAGACGAGGCCGAAGACTATGAGGACGAAGGCGACCTTTCACTCGACGAACATTTGCTCGAGCGCGTCTCCGCGATCGAAGAGATCGTCAAGCGCTCGGCCGAAACGATCCGCACACTCGTCGATGCCATCCAGAAACACGAGCGGGCCATCTTCATCAACCAGACCGGTCTGCTGTCGGTCAAGGAGATCCTCGAGAAGAAGAACTTCCTCTCCAGCGATGAGGTGGTCGAGCTGTGGGAATCGAAGATGGGCGAGCAGATGCTCGCTCTGGAGAAGAAGCAGCGCTTCACGGAGCGGAAGGACCGCATCATGTCGCTGTTCCGCGGCGACCGTCGCGAGCGCTTCCTTCAACTTCTCGCTGACGCTGAATCAGCAATCGATGCCTTCGATCCCGATCGCGGGATGAAGGCGCTCGAAGAGGCCTTTCGTCTCGATCGCGACAACTACGAGCTCTCGTTCTTTCTCGGCGAGATGTTCTTCAACGATGGCAATCTCGATCGCGCCAAGTCGTATCTCGAGCGCACACTCGAAGTGCAGCCCGATCATTTCGACGCCGCGGTGTTCTATGGCGTGCTGCTGCATGAACAGCAGGATCTCAAAGGCGCCGAGCGCTGGCTGCGGCGAGCCATTCAGATCTCACAGGAGTCGTTCCTCCCCTATTTCTCGCTCGGCGCGATCTACGCGCGCAAAGGAAAGCTCCTCCGAGCACAGAAGTTCCTCGAGAAAGCGATTCAGCTCGAAGCGATTCCGCAGGCGTTCTTCCTTCTCGGCACGATCTTTTACGAGAAGGGACAGCTCGAGCGCGCGATCCGTTCGTTCCAGGGCGCGCTGAAACTCGATCCCGATTACGAAGAGGCGATCTACCACCTCGGCCTCTGCTATCTCGATCGCAACTGGAACCGTAAGGCGATCGATTGCTTCCAGGAAGCGCTGGAGCTCAATCCCAACAAGATGGAGTACCAGCAGGCGGTCAAGATCTATGAAGGGATCTCCGGCCACACTCCGCTGGAGGGCCCCGCGGCCACCGAGTTTGGCGAAGCGGAAGCGCTCGTCAATCAGGGGAACTACAGCGAGGCCCTCGATCACTATCGGCGCGCGTCGCAGGAAGAGCCGGAGAATGTCAACATCCTGATGCCGTACGCGCTTCTCTGTTCGCATCTCGACATGAACAACGAGGCGATTGCCGTGGCGCGGCGCATCCTGAAGCAGAAGCCGACGGAGGTCGTGGCCGCGGCTGCGTACACCACGCTGGTCGAGGCGCTGCGTGCCGAGGGGAATTTCAAGGATGCGAATCGCGCGCTCGAGGAGATGCTGCGCGACTACAACTCGAACTATGCCAAGTCGATCGCCTACTACGAGAAGGCGTACAACCTCGCCGAGATGGAAGAGAATCTCGACGAGGCGCTGGAGAGTGCGCAACTCGCGTTGCGCTACTCGCCGAAGGAGCTGCGGCAGTTCCCGCTGGCCGCCCTCGGATGGGTCTACTTCAAACGCCGCGACTTCAAGAGCGCCGTCGATTTTCTGACCAAATCCGCGGACCTCGGTCCCACTCCGACGAACCTCATGCACCTCGGCATGGCGCTGCTCGAGAGCGGCGAGAAAGATCGCGCGCGCGCGATCTTCCGAAAGGCGAAGGCGTTCAAGACCAAAGGAGCCGGTCTCGAGGAAAAGATCCTCGAGCAAGTGCGCTCGACGACCAAGCTCATCGACCGGTTGCATCAGCGGCGAAGACGCGCGTCGTCGAAATAGACTTGGAGAGCGGCGGCTTGCCGCCGCCTTCAGATCCTCGTCAGCTTCGCGTACTTGGCGATGAACTTCTTCGACCCCGCCCGGTCGAAGTAGACGGTGAGCTTCGCGTCGGGTCCTGATCCTTCCATTCTGAGGATCGTGCCGTCGCCGAATTGTTCGTGACGCACGCGCGCGCCACGTTTGAGCTCTGCGCGAGGTGCTTCGGTCTTCGCGGCGCGAATGGCGCTCGGGTCGAATTGCACGGGTGAGTCCCTGAAGAACGACGCGACTGACCGTGCCGCACCCTCACCCGGCGCTTCGCGCCACCCTCTCCCGCGAGCGGGAGAGGGCACTGACAACGGTTGTTCGCGCCAGCGCGGCATGCGCGATGATCCCAGCCGGATTTCTTCTCGTACTTCCTGCGGAATCTCGGTGAGGAACGGCGAGGGGCTCTGCTCGCGAAACCTGCCGTGCATCCGCCGCTCCAGCGAATGCAGGCAATAAAGCTGCTCGCGCGCGCGGGTCATACCGACGTAGCAGAGGCGCCGTTCTTCTTCGAGGTCCTCGTTTTGATCGACCGACTGCGAATGCGGCAGGATGCCTTCCTCCATCCCCGCCAGAAAGACGATCTTGAACTCGAGTCCCTTCGCCGCGTGCAGCGTCATCAGCGTGACGCCCTTCTGCGACTCGTAGCGATCGAGATCCGACATCAACGTCAGCGAGTCGAGATAATCCGCCAGCGTCGCCGAGGGATTCGCGTCCGCGAACTCGCGCGCGGAGTTGAGCAGCTCATCGAGGTTCTGCAATCGCGATTCGTCCTGCACATCGCGCGACTCGCTGAGCATCCGCCGATAGCCGGTCCGCACCAGCACGTATTCATAGAGATCGGGGATCGGATTCGTCGACGCGCGCTGCAGGTCGTGCACGATCTCGCGGAACTCGCGTACCGCTTTTGCCGCGCGAGCGGGAAGGAACGCGAGATCACCCTCGATGACCGTCCAGAGCGAGACGCTCTGTTCGGCCGCTTTCTCCGTCAGCGTGTTGACTGTGGTGTCGCCGATGCCGCGAGAGGGCACGTTGATCACACGCTCGATCGACGGCGTGTCGTGCGGACGAATGGCCAGCCGCAGATACGACAGCACGTCTTTGATCTCCGCGCGCTCGTAGAACTTCACACCGCCGACGACGGAGTAGGGCATGTTCGCGCGCAGCAGCTCTTCTTCAAACGGCCGTGACTGCGCGTTTGTGCGAAAGAGCACGGCGAAGTCGGAGAGCTTGTACTCCCCGCCCATCGCGGTGATCTTCTCGATCACGAACTGCGCCTCCTCGCGATCGTTGCTGCATGTGACGATGCGGATCGGATCGCCGCGTCCCGACTCGGTGAAGAGACGCTTCCCCTTGCGGGCGATGTTGTTGGAGACCACGCCGGTCGCGGCGTCGAGGATGTTGCCGGTCGAGCGATAGTTCTGCTCGAGCTTGATGATGCGTGCGCCGGGAAAGTCGCGCTCGAAATTCAGGATGTTGTTGATGTCGGCGCCTCGGAAGCGATAGATCGACTGATCCTCGTCGCCGACGGCCACCACATTGCCTTCCTTTCCAGTAAGCGTTTTGATCAGCACATACTGTGCTCGATTAGTATCCTGATATTCATCGATGAGCAGGTGCTGAAAGCGATCGTGCACCTCCTGGCGCACGTCGTCGTTCTTCTGCAGCAGCTCGACGTATTTACCGATGAGATCGTCGAAGTCCATGGCATCGAACTCGTGGAGCCGCTTCTGATACATGCGGTAGATCTCCGCGACGCGTGCGCCGAAGAAGTCGAGGTTGGTCTTCTCGTATTCGGCCGGGCCGATGAGCTCATTCTTCGCATTGGAGATGCGCGTCAGCACCGACCGTGGTGGAAACGCCTCGTCGTTCATGTTGAGCTCGCGCATGCACCGGCGGGTCAGCGTCAACTGATCGGCGGTGTCATACACGGCAAACGACTTGGTGAATCCGATGCGGTCGGCGTAGCGGCGGAGCATGCGGAGTGAAGTCGAGTGAAATGTCCCGATCCAGGGGCGCGCCCCGATGTTCGGCACGAGGTGCTCGACGCGGCTGAGCATCTCGTTGGCCGCCTTGTTCGTAAACGTGACCGCCAGTATCCGAGTCGGATGGATGCCCAGCTCGCCGATGAGCCAGGCGATGCGATAGGTGATGACGCGAGTCTTTCCAGAGCCGGCGCCGGCCAGCACCAGCAGCGGCCCGGTGCCGTGCGTCACTGCCTCGCGCTGCTGCGTGTTCAATCCTGAGAGATCGATCATCGGTCGTTGGTTGTACCAGCAACGAGCAAACAGCAACAAGGAACTATTGATTCGCGGACGGCTGTTGTACGCTGTAGCTGCCGCTTGGAGGCGTCATGTTTGGTCTGGGTGTCCCGGAGCTCATCCTCATTCTCGTCATCGTCGTCGTCATTTTCGGCGCCGGCAAGCTGCCGCAGCTCGGCCGCGGGCTCGGCGAAGGCATCTCCAACTTCCGCGAAGGTCTCAACAAAGGCAAGAACGAACCCAACAAGCCCATCGACGACAAGAACCGTCCCTCGATCGGCTCGTAGTAAAGCGGGATGCCCTCCGACAACGAGAAGTCGTCATCGACGACACCGGTTTATCAAACGGATATCTCTCAGACTCCGCTGCCGGAGATCCTTTTCACCATCCATCGCTACAAGGCGCCAGGCACGATCGCGTGCCGCCGCGACAACGAGCTGAAGGAGATCTTCCTCGACCGCGGCCTGATCATCTTCGCCACGTCGAATCAGATCCGCGACTCGCTCGGCGACAAACTCCTGCGCGAAGGGAAGATCACCCAGGAGCAGTATGACGAGAGCGTGCGCCGTCTCCGCGCCACCGGAAAGCGGCAGGGGACGATCCTCACAGAGATGAACGTCCTCTCGCCGGAGGATATGTTCGCCGCCGTTCGCGAGCAGATCCTCGATCTGGTGTGGTCCGTTCTCATGTGGGATTCGGGAACTGTGACCTTCACGCCGGGGAGACAAAGACAGCAGGAGTTCGTCAAGAGCGACATCGCCATCCCGCAGGTGATCCTGCAGGGGGTCCGCCGCATGCCCGACGCGAAGGCGCTCGTGGCGCGACTCGGAACCAAGACCACGATCTTCGTCCGCACCGACAAGCCCATCGAAGATTTGACGCTCGATGAGGACGAGCAACGCCTGCTCGACTCGGCCGACGGGAAACGCTCGCTCTACGATCTGATCAACACGCCGCCGCTCGCGCCGGGAATGAACGCGCGCATCCTGTACGCATTCGTGGCGTTGCAGCTCATCGCCGCAAAGACTCTCGAACGCGTGAAGGTCCGCATCAGGACCGAAGGCGACACCTACTCCAGCAAATGAAGCGCCGGTGGCTCATCACCGGGGCCGGGGGAATGGTGGCCACCGACCTCCAGCATGAGCTCGAGGCGCGTGGCGAGGATGTTGTCGCGGTACGCAAGAGCGATCTCGATATCACGGATGCAAGCGGTGTCATCGAGTTCGTTCGCGATGCCAGACCCTCGGTTGTCGTCAACTGCGCGGCATACACGAAGGTCGACGACGCCGAAGCGAACGAAGGCGTCGCGACGGCGATCAACGGCTCGGCTGTGGAGTTTCTCGCCAGCGCCGCGAATCGGATCAGCGCGCTGATGATCCATCTCTCGACCGATTTCGTCTTCGATGGAGCGAAGCGGGCCCCATATGAAGTGACCGATCCGACGGCGCCGCTCTCTGCATATGGACGCTCGAAGCTCGTCGGCGAGCGCGCGGCCACGCAGGCGAAAAAACATCTCATCGTCCGCTCATCGTGGTTGTTCGGCGTGCACGGGCACAACTTCGTCGAAGCGATTCGCAATCAGATCAAGAAAGGCACGAATCCGCTGCGCGTGGTGAGCGATCAGCGCGGACGGCCGACGTATACGCCGCATCTTGCGCAGGCGATCATCCGGCTGGCGCAGAATGAGCACGCACGGGGAATCGTGCACTACGCCGATGAACACGAATGCACCTGGTACGACTTCGCCCGTGCGATCGTCGAGGAGCTCGGTGCATCGGCGACTGTAGTGCCGGTCCCGACCGCCGACTTTCCCCGCCCCGCCACCCGCCCGCAATACTCCGTCCTTTCGACCGAGCGTTACGAGCGGCTCACCGGCGTTCAACCGGAATCGTGGCGTGACGGACTTCACGAGTACCTTTCCCTTCGTCCCGCAGACTGACATCATGCGCGCGCTCGCGCTTCTCCTCGCCGCTCTCTCGATCGCTCCAGTCGAAGCCGCGACTCGACGTCGGATCGCCGGACGAGGGAACGCGTCGGATTCGCCGTTCGGTGTCGTGTTCAACAACACTCCATTGAACGTTGCGCAAATCGCCCGTGCGGTAGACCTCGCGCAGGGCGCCGGCATTCAGTGGGTACGCGTCGAATTCGACTGGGCGAAAATCCAACCTGCCAGCGGTCAGATCGACTTCAGCAGCGTAGAACAGATCGTCGCCCGGGCTCGCGATGGCAATCTTCGGATCCTCGGCATGCTCGCGTATTCGCCGCTATGGACGACCACCGCTCCGGCCGAAGTCACGGAGGCCACGAGACGCGAACGCTATCCGCCGGCCAATTACGACGCCTGGTCGCGCTTTGTCTTCACAGCCGTCGCGACGTACAAGAGCTCCATTCATCACTGGGAGATCTGGAACCAGCCTGACCGCGGAACTGCAGACGCGCAGTGCAACGGCTTCTGGTGCGGGACACCGGCGCAATACGCTCAACTGCTCTCGGTCGCCTACAAGGCGATCAAGTCTGCCGATCCGACGGCGAGCGTTCTTCTCGGCGGGTTGGCGCTCGGCGGAGCGCAACAGAACCAGAACTTCCTGTTCGACATCCTCACCGACCCCAATAATCCGGCCACCGAATCATTCGACATCATGAGTTTTCACGCGTATGGCTCCAAGAGCGAAGCGCTCAAACGCATGAACTTCGTGAAGTCGCAGCTCGCGTTCGGAGGCGCGACACTGCGGCCGATCTGGATTACGGAGTTCGGCTACGGAAGCGCTCCGTCGGTCCAGAACGTAGCGCCGTACTTTGGTGGAGAAGAGGGCCAGGCCGCGTATGTCCGTGATCTCGCGCCATACCTTCTGCTCCTCGGCGCGCAGAGGATCTTCTGGTTCCAGCTCATCGACAGCGGAAACGATGAGTTCGCGAGCTACGGTTTTCTGACGCCGGCCCTCAACAAGAAGCAGGCCTACGACGCGTACGCGGCGGCGATCAAGGCCTATCACCCCTAGTCATACAATGGCTTCACGCCATGAACGACGATGCCACGGGGGCCCGTTCAGGCCTGGCCGGCGATACCGCCTCCGCCACGCGTCGAGTCCTCGGAAAACGATACGAGATGATCGCCCCGATCGCGTCGGGAGGTTTCGGCACCGTTTACAAGGGCCGAGACGTCCTGCTCGATCGCACGATCGCGATCAAGGTGCTGCATCCCTCTCGTGCGATTTCGGCTGAAGCGCGAGAACGTTTCCTGCGCGAGGCGCGCGCAACCGCTCGCCTGCAACACGAGAATGTCGTCGCAGTCTTCGATGCCGGCGAGGCCGAGGAGCAACTGTTCCTCGTTCTCGAGTACGTCGAAGGACAGCCTCTCGGTGCGCTGATCCGAGAGGGCCCGCCCGATGTCGAGATCGCGACGCGGATCATCATCGAGATCGCGCGTGCCCTCGAAGCCGCGCATCGCATGGGCATCGTCCATCGCGACATTAAGCCGCCGAACGTTCTCATTCGCGATGACGGTCACGTCAAGGTCACCGACTTCGGAGTAGCCCGGCTCGCCGACGACGTGGATCTGACACGCGATGGCGCGATCGTCGGGACGCCGAAGTACATGTCGCCCGAACAGCTCGATGGCGAGAAAGTCGGCGCGGCGTCGGATCTCTTCTCACTCGGCTGCGTCGCGTACGAGCTGTTGACCGGCGCCGTACCGTTCGAAGGCGACACGCTTTCCGAAGTTCTCGGCAACATCCGGCGCGGAAACGTGCGTCCGATTCCTCTCGCGCTTCGCGCGAAGGCGCCCATCCTTTGCGACGTGATTGATCGACTTCTTCAGCTCGATCCAGCGGCAAGGCAGCCGAATGCCGCGGCTGTTGTCGAGCAGCTCAGTCGCGGAACGAGACGCGTTCGTAACCTGCGGCGAATCGGTTGGATCGCCGCAACTGTCGTGACCGTCCTTCTGATCGCTGCTTCCGCATGGATCATGAAGCAGCGCGGCGGAACGGCGCAGCGAACGATCGCAGTGAAAGACCCGGCTTCGCTCGTCCCGCTCATCGCCGCCCGCACCGGCGCGGTGCAACCATCGGGTTCACCGGTCGCAAGCAGCGGCAATGTCTTTTTCTACCGAGGCCGCGGTCGGCGTCCGACGATCATCAGCAAGACGCACACGCAGGCGCGCAAGGGGACCGTGGTCCTCTCCATCGCCGGACTCTCATTCGATCTTCGTCGGGGAACGGCGAAGAACATCGAGGTTCGTGCGCCGGCGAACGAGATCGATGCCGCGGTGCAGGCGGTAAAGTTGTACGACGCGCTCTCCGATTACCGATTCGGTCAGGAGCCGAATCTACTGACCGGAGATGGAGCGTCCAAACGGCAGATCGCCATGGTATCGCATGGCCTCGAACCTCAACGGCTGATCGAGCTGATCGCATCGGCCGCAGGGTGGCCGGTCGTCATCGATCCCTCAGCCGGCGAAGCGGTCGGGAAAAAACTGGGATCGGCGCCGATGCCAGAGTACGACCTCAACGCGCCGTGGGACGAGATCGTCGACACGCTCATGCGCCGTTACGATCTCGCCGCCTACCGACTTCAAAAGGGATGGATCATCGCCTCGGTCGATCGTTGGCGACAGCTCGATCAGAGACGGCCGTTGGATTCCGTCTTCGTCCCAATCGCAAAAGGCAGCCTCGAGGACGCCGCGCGGGCCGCTTCCGCGGCTTCGAGTCCGCGTGGTCTCGTACTGATCAATCGCCGCCTCGAAGGCCTCGTCCTCCACGACTATCCCAACGTCACCACGCGACAGGGTGACGTCCTCGCCGCGCTCGAAGCTGTGCCGAGACAGTTTGGCCAGCATGGCAACGTCGCGACACGGACGTATGACGGCGCGCCATTCGACGTTCATCTGCATTCCGCGGACTTGCGCGATTTCATCTCCGTCATCTCGCGCGCGACCGGACTGCCGGTCGTCATTGACCCGCGCGCGCATGGCCTCGTGAATGCGAACCTCGATGACATCGCCTGGGACGAGGCTATGGAGCTCGTCCTCAGCATCACGCGCAACAGCTTCATGATCAAGACGATGATTCTGGAGGTGACGCCGGAAAAGGAAATGTCTCCGGAGGAGGTCGTCGTCGAGACGGTGAAACTGCGCCACGATGATCCGGCGTTCTGGGCACCGTTTCAGAAAGGCTTTCAGGACCGAGGGGGAAGTCTCATCGTGGACCGTCAGGCGCGTGCCCTGATCATCCGCGACAAGAAATCTCAAGTCGCCTCGCTTCGCAGCATCGCGACGAATCTCGATGGCATTCCATCGCGCGGAACAATGAAACGCGTGACCGATGAGATCGCGGTGCACGGATTAAAGGCGGCGGTGTCGATGCAAGAGCGGCTGCGAGCCACCGATCCGGATTTCGATTTCGCCGAAGCGGAGTGGAATCAGATCGGCTACCTGCTTCTGGGAAGAAAGAAGGGTGCTCTGGCGCTCGACGTGTTCAAAAAGAATATCGCCGATCATCCCGACTCGTGGAATGCGTATGACAGCCTCGCCGAGGCTTACATGAATGGCGGTGAAAGGAAGCTCGCGATCACGAATTATCAGAAGTCGCTTTCGTTGAACCCGGACAATGGCAACGCCCGCCGCATGCTCTGGAAGTTACAGCGGTAGGGCGTGCATCAGATACTCGATGTTCCCTTCCGCCCCTTTGACCGGGCTCTCGATCACGCCACGAACATCGAATCCGTTCTCGCGAGCAAAGGCGACGACTCCGTCGACCGCTTCCCGTCGCTTCGTCTCGTCGCGAACGATCCCGCCCTTTCCAACGTCGCCTTTTCCGACTTCGAATTGAGGCTTGATCAACGCGACGAGCTCGCCCTTCAAGAACGTGGCCACAGCCGGAAGAATCAACTTCAGGGAGATGAATGAGACATCGATCGACACGAAGTCGATCGGCTCGTCGAAGTCCTCGGCAGAAAGGAATCGCGCGTTGACCTTCTCGCGATTGATCACGCGCGGATCGTTACGCAGCGACTGATCAAGCTGACCGTAGCCGACGTCGATCGCGTAAACCTTCTTCGCGCCGCTCTTCAACATCACATCCGTGAAGCCGCCTGTCGACGCGCCGATGTCCGCGCATGTTTTCCCGCTGACGTCGATGCCGAGCTCGCGTAACGCGTGCGCGAGTTTCATCCCGCCGCGACCGACCCAGGGATGTTCGAGCTCGATGATGCGCACGTCATCGTCACTCTTGATTGGCGCGCCCGGCTTATCGACGTACCGATCGTTGACGGTGACGCGCCGCGCCATGATCAATGCTTGCGCTTTCGAACGAGTTTCGACGAGACCGCGCTCGACGAGGGCGACGTCGAGACGCTGCTTAGCCGCGGCCATTGCCGACGGCGATCGGCAGAACGTCGGCCTGATGCTGGCCGGTCAAGAACTCCCGCACGCGCCGCGCGATGCCTTCGGCGTGCAGGTCGTACTGCGCGCGCAAGACGTCCTGCGAGCCGTGATGTACGTACTCGTCGGGAATACCGATGCGATGGAACTTCACGCCCTCGATGCCGAGCTGCTGGACGCGCTCCATGATCGCCGAGCCGAAACCGCCGGCGAGCGATCCCTCTTCGACCGTAATGACCTTCGCGCCCGGTTTGCAGTATCGCGCGATCGACTCATCATCGAGAGGCTTGATGAACCGGCCATTGATGACCGCAACCTTCAGTCCTTCTTTCGCCAACAGATCCGCGGCGTTGATCGCCGGCCACACTTCACCGCCGATCGCGAAGATCGCCGCGTTGGCGCCCTCGCGCACCACTTCGGCCTTGCCGATCGGGAGTGATTTCAGCTCGGTGTCGAGCGCAACGCCGACGCCATTGCCACGCGGGTAGCGGAGCGACGTCGGATGACCGGTCTCGAACGCGGTCTTCAGCATGTGCCGCAGCTCGTTCTCGTCCTTCGGCGCCATGCAGATCATGTTGGGGAACAGACGGAGATAAGCCATGTCGTAAATGCCGTGATGCGTCGGTCCGTCCTGACCGGCGATGCCCGCGCGATCGAGTGCGAAC
>DASXRT010000121.1:0-20795 GCA_036506455.1 Thermoanaerobaculia bacterium | reverse complement strand
CGTGCAACTCCTCAAGTAGCAGTCGGCGCATCTCTCTCCGCCGGCACCATAGCGGAGGTGCGTCGTGGAATTCGAGTGTCCCTGGTGCCATCTTCACATCAGCGTCGAGCATTACGAGTGGACGTACGTCCAGTCGGTGGCCATCCTGCATTTCCACGCGTGCAATTCACGGCCGGTGAACCTCACGGCGGATACGATCGAGGCCAACGCCGAGCGCGTCGCCGATCAGATTGAAGACGAATATCGTGCGCGCTGAGGCACGGGGAGAGTGGCGCGCCCTGAGGGATTCGAACCCCCAACCCTCAGATCCGAAGTCTGATGCTCTGTCCAGTTGAGCTAAGGGCGCATGCCGCTCGGGAGTGTAACGCGAAATAGCGAGCGTCGATTTCTAGAACGCATCCCGCTCTTCGCGACGCCAGTCTCGCTCCCCAATCGCCAGTTCGTGCGCGGCCGCCTTTTCGATTTCGAGATCGTTGATCAATTCGACGACGGCATCTCCGTAGCGGATTTCCTCCCGGAACGCTTTTCTGCGAACGCACGCTCTCGGCCGTCGGGACCCGCGACTTCGACGACGACGTCGATCTCCTGCTGCTCGACGACAACGCGACAGAACTCGTTCGCTCGCAAATTCAGCTCGTAGTGGTGATCTTCACCCGGCTGAATCTCGCGGACGAGCGTTCCTGCGCATCCGAGAGGTTGGATCGCCGGCTGTCCGGCATCCATCGGAATCGCGACGAGCACAGCAATGATGAAATCGAAAAAAGGTGAGCAGCGATCCCGCCCCATGAGCCACCTCGGAGGATGTCGATATTCATTGGAGTCAGAGGATCATGCTGCCGACGGATTGCAGAGACACGCTCAGAGCTCACTCGTTTTGGGGACGAGGGATCGCTGAACGGATCGTCTTAGGAATGCTACGAATCCGATGTCGGTCGATCGCGCTTTATGACGTAGCCGCGCTCGAGTCGCTCGAATGCTCGGGCGAAGCGGTCGGAGTCGGGGACGTCGCCGCTGCCGTTCTCGATGTCGCGCACTGCGCGGATGGGAAGACGAACTTCGAAAGCCAATTCGCCGACTGAGATTCCGAGCGCGACGCGCCGTGATCGGATGTCCTGTGGCGTCATGGGTCACCTCCGGTGTTGGTCGAGACGCCTAATCACTATAAGAGTAGCACCGCTGGACGCGGTCGGAACAGATGAATAGAATCGCGCGCCGCCCTGTTGTCGAGGGTCCTGCCGAATTCGATCGCCGTTGTAGCTCAGTTGGCAGAGCAGCTGATTCGTAATCAGCAGGTCGCCGGTTCAAGTCCGGCCAACGGCTCCAGCGACCAAGTCGAATCGCTCACCGGCCTCGACCAGAAATAATTTGCCGCCTTTCAGCGATTTCCCTACAATCACCGGCTCCCCGTTTTTGGGCCGGACCATCTTTCACAATCTGCCAGCTCCTTGGACCCCGCATGAGTCGGAGTCCCGCTAGGCCAGAAGGAGGAATCATGAGGACTTACGAAGTCCTGTTCATTCTCTCTCCGCAAATGCCGGAGGAAGAGACCACGGCGCTCATCACCGAGTTCCGTTCCGTTGCCGAGAAGACAGGCGCCACGCTCAAGAACGAAGAAGCGTGGGGCCGCCGCCGTCTCGCATATCCCATTCAGAAAAACACCGAAGGCAACTACCACCTCTTCGCGTTCGAGAGCGAGGGCTCGCTCGCCGAGCTCGATCGGCGCATGAGGAACTCCGACCGCATCCTGCGGCACATCATCGTGCGCACGGACGAGGATCTGAAGCGCGCCGACAAGCTCGCCAAGCGCAATCCGAAGAAAGAGCGCGTGCGCCCCGTGCCCGCGACGACGGCTGAGCCGGTGCCTGCGCCCGAAGTCGCGGCAATCGAAGGAGGAGTCTGATCATGGCCACGACTTCAGGACCGCGCGGTCCTCGCACTGGTGGAGGCGGAGATCGCGATCGCGGGGGACCGGCCGGACAGCAGGGGAAGAAGAAGTTCTTCTATCGCCGCAAGCGCGTCTGCAAGTTCTGCGTCGAGAAGCTCGAGTACATCGATTTCAAAGACGTGAAGATGCTGCAGCAGTTCATTCCGGAGCGCGGAAAGATTCTGCCGCGCCGCATCTCCGGAACGTGCGCCCTGCATCAGCGCAAACTGCAGAACGCGATCAAGCGTGCGCGCACGGTCGCGCTTCTGCCTTTCGCCACGGACTGATCGACTGATGACCAATGCGTCCCTGAGCCACGGCGAGACGATGCCGATACCCGTACGACCGTTTGGTCGCATCGCACGCAGTGTGGCCGGCTACGGCCTGGCCACCGCGCTGATGCTCGTCTCGCCGCTGCTCGTCTTCGCTCCCGCATCGCTCTTTCATTGCGCGATGCGAAACGGGCGGCGTGCGGCCTGGGCCGCCGCGGCGCTGGCGACGACGCTGGCGGGTTTGTACTTCGCGCAGGTGGCGAGTTCCTCCGCCGGCGACCAGATGAAGATGGTGTACGCGTCGTTCATCGGCATTAGTCTCTCGATCACGCTTCCGAGCTTGTTGGCGCTTCCGCTCGTGGAGCGCCGCCAGAAGTTCGGCAACGTGCTGACGTTCGCGCTGGCCGGCAGCGCCGCCGGGCTCGGGCTCACCGAGCTGATCATGCGTGCGACCGTCGCATTTTCGCCGTACGCCGTGCAGCTCGCGGACGCGAGCGCGCTCGCGAACAAGATGGCGGACGCGAATCGTGCCCTCGCCGTTCAGTCGGCAATGGGCCGTGCCGCGCTCTGGCTGCTCACCCATTCGCCGCTCGTCCTTCCGGCGATGATCCTGCTCGACATCGCGCTCGTCTTCGTATTGAGCCTGATGATGTTCGGGCGACTCAGCGTCTGGCGCGCATTCGCGGCGACGCGCGTCGCCGACTCGGAAACGCGCCGCACATATCTGTTCCGCAATCTGATGCTGCCCGAGTGGCTGCTCTTCCTCTTCGTCGCGGGCGGTTTGACGCCTCTGCTGAGCGGAACCGCGCAGACGGTCGCCGCGAATGTGCTGGCGATCATGGTCTGTCTTTATATTCTGCAGGGTCTGGCGATCTTCCGATCGATCCTGATCCGTGCCGGCGCCGGATATGTCGGCGGCGCTCTCGGCTTCATTCTGCTGGGCATGCTCTGCCTGACGGGCATCGGACTGGCGCTGCTCGCCGGAGTAGGGCTCTTTGATCCGTTTTTGGATTTTCGACATTTGAATCGAAAGGATGACTCTCATGAAAGTCATACTGACTGAGGAGATTCGCGGCCTCGGCACGCGCGGCGACGTCGTCAATGTCAAAGACGGTTACGCGCGCAACTATCTTCTTCCGAAAAATCTCGCCCGCGAGGCCACGCCGGGCAACCTGAAGTCCGTCGAGCAGGAGCGCAAGAAGTGGGCGCTGCTCGCGCAGCAGGAGAAAGTGACGGCCGAGAAAGCCGCCACCAGCGTGCAGGGCATCAAGGTCACCGTGCAGAAGCGCGTCGGCGAGAACGGCCAGCTCTTCGGATCGGTGACGGCGAACGAGATCGCCGATGCGCTCGAAGCAAAGGGCATCGATGTGGACAAGCGTCGCATCGAGCTGGCGCACGCGATCAAGTCTCTCGGTGTGCATGACGTCGACGTTCGTCTGCATCGCGAAGTGACCGCGCACATCCAGGTCGAAGTGATCCCTCTCGGCGTGGAGAAATTCGAAGAAGCTCCCGCTGCACCCACGCAGCAGCAGTAGAACGCGAGCGATGAGCGATGAGCGCTACGTCGACGCCCCTCCCGCCGGAGCGGCGGGATGGGGCGATGTGTGGCGCGAGAATCGCCGCTACCCCACGCGCGGCGCGTTGCAGGCGTTTCTGCAGAAGATCTTTCGCCGGGCTTCGGCTGCCGATCAGGATCGACAGCGCGATTTCAATCTAGCGGTGCTCGATCTGCTGAGCGAAGTGCGCGCCGAGATCGCGAAGGCGCGCAACGACGCTCGCGCCGACGTGAACACACTTCAAGCGGATGTGCAAAAAGGCGATGACGCTCTCGCCAGTGATCTCGCAAGAATCCGCGAACTAATCCCGATCGCATCGAAACGCAACGACGCACTCGTCGCCGCTCTCGATCAAAAGATCGAAGCCATCGCGGCGCGACTGCGGGATGTCACGAACCCCATACTCAGCACTCAGCACCCGGCACTCAGCACCGATTTCCTGTACCGCCGGCTCGAAGATGCTCTCCGCGGCAGCGATAAGGAAGTTCGCGAAGCGCTCCAGCCGTACCTCGCGTACGCGCGCGATCGTCAGCCGGTTCTCGACATCGGCTGCGGCCGCGGCGAGTTCCTGGAGATGTGCCGCGAAGCGGGAGTGACCGCGCGTGGATTCGATACGAACGAGCGTTCCGTCTCGGATCTGAAACGGCGCAAGTTCGATGTCTCGTTGTCCGGCGTTCCGGAATGCTTCGACGGCATCTCCGATGGATCGGTCGGCTCGATCCTCGCCGCGCATGTCGTCGAACACCTGCCGGTCGAAATCCTTTTCGCGTTCTATCGCGAGTCGGCGCGGGTTCTGCGACAGGATGGCTTGCTCATGATCGAGACGCCGAACGCGGAGTCACTCCTCGTCACTGCCGCTGACTTCTGGCGCGATCCAACGCACCTCGCTCCGAGACATCCCGCAGCGCTCGTCCTCCTCGGACGCGAGCACGGCTTCGATGTCGAAGAGGTCCGCGCGGTGCATCCATTTCCCGATGCGGCGCGGCTTCCGGTTTCGCAGAGCGATTCCGCGGAAGTGCGGCGGCTCGCGGAAGCGATCAACGACCGGCTGTTCGGCCCGCAGGATCTAAGGCTGGTCCTGCGGCGACGACAAATCGCCCCCGCGCGATAAGGCTGGCAAGGTAGGCTCCGGCCGCGACGTCGAAGGCCAGACAGAACGCCGGCCACCATGCCGGCACGCCGGGGTTGGCGATCAAGTTGCCGTGAAACAAGTCGAAGACGCCGTGCGCGCACAACGCGCCGGCGATCAGCCACATATTCTTCCTGAAGCCGGCGATCGAGATGAAAAGAAACGCCGCGATCGCAATCGACTCCGTCGCCAGGGCACGTATCGATCCGCCCATGATTGCAAAGAGGGCGTAGTAGGAGGCGATGACGATCGTGATCGTCGGGTAAAACGCGCGATCGCGGTCGAAGCCGATGAATGTGGCAAGAGCGCAGAGAGTCAACCCGAGACTGACTCCAACCAGAGACGGCACTGCGCTAAACAAAGGTCGGCGATTCCTTTTCCCATGCTGGAGAGAGTTGGCGAATCCAGACGCTCCCGACAATCTGTACGATGATCATGCTGATGTGTGCCGACATGTACAACCATGATGGCAATGCGACTGTCAGCGGAACGCAGAGAATCGAGCTGCTGATCACTTCTGCGAAGCTGATGTGCCGCCTGGCGAGGCGATGATGAAGCAGATGTGCGGTCTGCACGATGAGCAATGCGACGTACGTGACTTGCGGCGTTAGCGTCATAGATTTCTCCGATGTGGCATCCACGACCCTAGTGTGGGCCGGACCCGACACCATCGTCGTAAGGCTGTACGTCGATCACATCGCGGCTCGGAGGCGGTGGCGGCACGCGATGTGGCAGAAAACCGAGGAGCAGACCTGAGACGAGTCCGGCGATGTGCGCCACGTTGTCGATGTACGACACGCTGAAGCCGAGGACGATGTTGAGCGCGGCCCAGAAGATGAGTTGCGCGAGAAGGCCGCGGGTCCACGGCTCATGTCGCCATTGCGGCGAGCGTCGGATCGAAAAGATGAACGCACCGAGGATCCCGAGGATTGCGCCGCTGGCACCGACGGAGGGACCGTGCGTGAAGAGTGAGCTGGCGATCGATGCGCAGGCACCGGTGACGAAGTAGATCAGCAGGAACCGCATCGATCCGAACATCACCTCGTACAGCAAGCCGAGCTGGTAGAGCGCCCACGAGTTCGCGGCCCAGTGAATGACACCGCCGTGCAGAAACATCGCCGTGAAGATGCGCCAGTACTGATGGCGCTGGAGCATGCCGGGCACGATCGCGCCCATCTGCACGAGCGCGTTGTCATCCCAGAGCGCTCCGGAGAGCCATTCGAAGACGAAAACGATCGCGATGACAGCGAGAAGCGCCGCGGTCGCCGGCGCGCGTGAAAGGCGCAACCTCATCGACGCTCCATGACGAATGACACGCGGCGGAACAGCAGGTGGGTGAATCGCGGAAACATCTCCTTGAGCTTGATGAACGCCGCTGCGCTGAACGGGACGACGCGTCGATAGCGGCCGTCACGGGCCGATTCGCAGATCGCGTGCGCCGCTTTTTCCGGGGAGATCGCGAGAATCAGTCGCGACGCACCCGGCAATTTTCCTTTTTCTGCTTTCACGAAGAATTCCGTCTCTGTCGTGCCGGGGCAGACGAGTGCAACCTGCACGCCGCGACCGATCACCTCATCCCTGAGCGCCTCGGCGAAACCGACAAGAGCGAACTTCGTCGCACAGTACGCGCCCATGCGGAAGTAGCCCATGAGCCCCGCGATTGAGGATACGATGACAATCGATCCGCTGCCGCGCTCGAGCATCTGAGGCAACACTGCCTGCGTGCAATGTACGGTGCCGAAGTAGTTCGTATTCATCATCTCTTCGGCATCATGAGGCCGAGCCGTCTCGATCGGGTCGAAGATCGCGAATCCGGCATTGTTGATGAGAATGTCGACTCTACCCGCTGCGGCGATCAGCGCGATGCACTGTTCGCGCTTTGTCACATCTGTCGGGACGACGGTGGCGGTGACGCCGAGACCGCGGCACTGCATCGCCACCTCTTCGAGCAGGTTGGCTCGCCTCGCTCCCAGAACGAGGTTGGCGCCACGCCTCGCCAATTCGATCGCCGCAGCGCGCCCGATTCCACTCGAAGCTCCCGTGATAACGACTGTTTTCCCTTTGATTTCCATTCTCTTAGCGCGATTCTAACTATCGATGGAATGGCAGGTTTATAGCATTGACACGTAAAAAGAGCGGAACCTATACTCGGTTCAAGCTCCCGCCGAAGAGTCGCCCGCAGACGATGTGAGGAGGCCCTGATGCCGTTCGAAGAAGTCAAGAAGATCTGGATGAATGGGCGCCTCGTCGATTTCGCCGACGCCAAGATCCACGTTTTCACGCACGCCATTCATTACGGATCGGGCATCTTCGAAGGCATCCGCTGCTACGTGACGAAAGATGGGCCGGCGGTCTTTCGACTCGACGATCACTTGCGACGTATGTTCGACAGTTGCAAGATCTATCGGATCGAAGTTCCTTTCTCGCCGGCGGAGACCAAGCAGGCCTGCCTCGAGATCATTCGCGCGAACAACTTCGATGACTGCTACCTCCGCCCGCTCGTGTATCGCGGGTTCCATTCGCTCGGCGTCAATCCCGTCTCATGTCCCGTCGATGTCATGATCGGGGCCTGGCGCTGGGGCAAGTATCTCGGCGCGGATGCGCTCGAGCAGGGCGTCGATGTCCGCGTTTCATCCTGGACACGTATGGCGCCGAACACCTTCCCGGCGCTCGCCAAAGCGACTGCAAACTACATGAACTCGATTCTCATCCGCCAGGAAGCGGCGGTCGACGGCTACGCCGAAGGGATCGCGCTCGACATTCACGGCTATGTCAGCGAGGGATCGGGCGAGAACATCTTTCTCGTCCGCGACAACCGCATCACTACGCCGCCGCTCGGCGCGTCGGTGCTGGCCGGCATCACCCGCGACACCATCATCCGCCTGGCCCGCGACCTCGCATACGAAGTCATCGAGACGCTCGTGCCGCGCGAGGCGCTGTACGTCGCCGACGAAGTGTTCTTCACCGGCACAGCCGCCGAGGTCACTCCGATCCGCAGCATTGATCGAATTACGATCGGTTCCGGGAAACGGGGACCCGTCACCGAGAGAATCCAGAAAGAGTATTTCGCCTACATCGGCGGCGAGATTCCCGATCGCCACAAGTGGCTGACGCCGGTCTACGCAGAGCGACGCGCCGCAGCCAGAAAGCCCGCCCTCGTCGCTACCTAGATTTGTCCCCTCTGCCTCATCGAATAAAAACGACTGGCCCCGATCACGATGTGATCGGCGAGATCGATGTCGCACAACCGAAGCGACTCGGCCATCTTTCGCGTGAACATCAGATCTTCGGCTGATGGCGATGGATCGCCGGATGGATGGTTGTGATACAGCACGACCGCGGTAGCGTTTTCTTCGAGGGCGTGGCGGATGACATCGCGCGTTGACACTGCGGCGTGATTGATCGTGCCGACATAGATCTCGCGCTGCCGGAGAATGTGATGTCGGGAATCGAGAAACGCTGCCCCGAGTCGTTCCTGGACATGATGGGAACAGGCGGTGACGAGGGCGCGGCCGAACGCGTCGGGATCATAGGAAGGCTGACCCTCTGCTTCATGGGCGGCGAGACGACGCGCGATCTCGAAGGCCGCGATGACGCGACTTGCCTTCGCCGGTCCGATGCCCAAAGCCTTTGCCATCTGCGCCGGCTCTCGTCGACGCAGACTGGCCAGGCCATCGCTGAGCAGCTCTCTCGCGAGTTGAATCGCGTTCTTTCCTCGCACGCCCGAACCGAGAAGGATGGCGATGAGCTCTGCGTCGGAAAGCGTGTCCGCGCCATGCGTCAGAAGCCGCTCGCGCGGTCGGTCATCGACAGGGAGATCGGAGATGAGATCAGTCATGCGGTCAATATCGCCTCCACGATCTGCGGCACAGCCTCTGCGGCGCGCGCGGCAATGGCGAACGCACACGAGCTACCAGGCTGCGGATTGATCTCAATCGACAAGCCCCGATGAAGTGAAACGAGTCCGGCGGCCGGGTAGACGACGCCTGACGTTCCGACTACGAGCAGGAGATCGGCGCCCATGATCGCTGCGGATGCCCGCGCGATCGCTTCTTCGGGCAGCATCTCGCCGAACCAGACGACATCGGGTCTGAGTATCGCGCCGCATTCGCAGCGTGGAGGCAAACGACGCAAAGGCTCTTCGCGGACAAATGTCTTCTTCTCGCGCTCGCAGCGCACGCGAAAGATGTTGCCGTGCAGCTCGACGACGTCGCGCGCGCCGGCGCGGGCGTGCAGGTCATCGACGTTCTGCGTGACCACGACGGCGTCCGGCAACTGCGCGATTGCAGTATGCGCCGCGTTTGGCTGCGCTTTACGAATGAGGCCGCGACGCCACTCGTACCATTCCCACACGAGAATCGGATCGCGCTGAAACGCTTCAGGCGTGGCCAGGTCCTCCGCGCGGAAGTTGCGCCACAGACCATCGGGGCCGCGGAACGTAGGAATGCCGCTGTCGGCCGAGACTCCGGCGCCCGTGAATGCGACGACACGCCGCGGTCTGCGTTTGCGAATCTCTTCGACTGCGCGATCGAGCTCACTCACTGACTGCGGCCGAGGATACCTCGGCGGCAGTGTGGATCTACGGTTCGTAGAAACGCGCTAGGTCGTCGGGATGTTTTGTTCGTTGATCTGGATGAACGCGTCCTTGCGGAGGCGATCGAGATACGCCTTCAGATCGCGCTGGAAGGTTTCGTCGCTCACGTCTTTGCGGAGCTTGTCCTTGATCGACTCGAACGCCGGGACTTCAGACGGAAGTCGCGTCTCGACCTTCAGGATGTGCCATCCGGATTTCGTCTCGATCGGTCCGATGATCGCGCCCTGCGCGGCGTTGAATACCGCGCGATCGAGGTCAGGCAGCAGTTCGCCGCGTGCGACTTCGCCCAGGTCGCCGCCTTTCGACTTCGTGCCGGATTCGGAGACGGTCATGGCCGTCTTCGCGAAATCACCACCGCCGCGAAGTTGTGTCGTGATCTCGTTCGCTTTCTGACGAGCTGCGTCCACCGCAGCCGGATTATCGGGCCGCAGGATCACGATCTCGCGAAGGCGTGCGCGCTCGGGCAGGCGATAACGCTCCTTGTCGCGATCGTAGCGCTCGCGGAGCTCGCGATCGTCGAGATCCTCACGGTTGCGCAACTCGCGCGCAAAGACCTTGTTCGTGATCAGCGTATCGCGGAGGCGCGCTTCCATCTCCGCGCGCGTGAGCCCGGAGTGCTTCAACGACTCGTCGAATTGCGCGTCGGTGGAAATACCGTACTGCTGCTTCAATCGTACGATGGCGTCTTTGATCTCCGCATCGGAGACTGTGACGCCGAGACGGTCGGCGCGATCTTTGATGAGCAGTTCGTTGATCAGATCCTGGACGAGGTTCTTTCGAACCTCCTGTTTGCGCGCCGTGACCTGATCCGCCGGCGCTCCGCCCTGATCGACTTCGTTCAGTGCGTCGCGCAGGCGTTTCTCGTACTGCGAGCGGGTGATGATGCGGTCGCCGACGCGGACGACGATCGATTCGATGGTCTGTGCGGCGAACGCACCGCACGCGACGAGCGTGATGACAATGCTGATGAGTGACTTTTTCATGATCTTCAAGATTCCGACGAGCAGCGTAGACAACAAGTTACGCGTCGATTTATTCGTTCGCGGCCGTGGGCAGCGTCCCCGAGTACCGGAAGGGAAGGCGCTTGGTGAGCACCGCGATCTGCAGGTCGCGGCGGGCCTGTGAGACGAGCTGGGCCATGCGCTCGCGGATGCCTTCTTCCCGGATGCGCTGGCGAATGACTTGAGCCGCGGTGGCGAGATCGACGATGCCGGGCGGCCGGCGCTCATCGACCTTGAAGATGTGGAATGTGGCATCGGTCCGGATCACGTTGCTCACCGCTCCGGGCGCGAGACTGAAGATCTCATCCTCGAACATCTTTGGCAGCTCGCCGTGACTGACGTAGCCGATCTCGCCGCCTTTCTTGGCATTCGGCGCGAGCGAATACTGACGGGAGAGACCTTCGAACGAAGAACCCCTCTTCAGCTTCGAGGCGATGTCATTCGCCAGCGACTCGTCGCGGACGAGAATCTGCCGGACAAAGACCTCTTCGCCGCTGCGGAATTCGTTCTGATGCTGATCGTAGTATTCGCGGATCTGCGAATCGCTCGGATCCGGCACTTCGCCGGCGAGGCCGGCGATGAGCTTCTGCCGCCGCATCTCATCGCGTTTCTCGATGACTGTCGCTCCCGCATCACTGCGCACCGCGGCGGCGATGGCATCAGCAGGGACTTCAACGCCGTGCGTGGCGGCGTATTCGGCCAGTACCACCTCCTCCACATACTGATCGAGCATCGCGCTGGCCACCTCCGGTGCCATCTGCGCGAGCTCCGTTCCGGCGTTGCGTTCGAGGTAGCGCTTGAAATCGGCGAGCGTCAGCATCCGGTCGCCGACGCGAACGATCACATCGGCGGGAGTCGCCGGTTTGCGATGACAGGCGAAGAGGCCAATCAATACGAAGATCGCGATTCGTCGCACGTCGGGAGCGTAGCATGCGTCGATTAAGGCGGCGGCAAGCCGCCGCACTCCAAGGCTACGCCGCGAGTCCGCGCAGCAACTCTTCGATGGTGTCGATCACCTTCGATCCGTGTTCCTTGAGCGGGAACGACAGCACGCCGTTCGGTGTGAACTTGAACTGGGCGTTGTCCTGAATGATCTGCAGCAGCTTGTTGGGGTCCACCTTCGCCTGCTGCGAAAGCTTCACGACACCGCGCGCGCCTTCGCGCACGATCGAGATCACGCCGAGCGATTGCGCGTAGCGCTTCACCTTGACGAAGCGCAGCAGGTTGTCGATGTTGCCCGGAACGGCACCGAAGCGGTCGCGCAGTTCATTGCGGATGTCCTCGAGGCGCTGATCGTTCTGAGCGGAGGCGATCTTTTTGTAGAACGTCATGCGCAAGTTCTCGTCGGTGATGTAATTCTTGGGGATGTAGATATCGACGCCGAGGTTCATCGAGGTCTCGACTTCTTCTTCGATGCGCTCGCCCTTCATCTCGCGGATCGTCTCCTCGAGCAGCTTGGTGTACATCTCGAAACCGACCGCCGCGATCTGGCCCGACTGCTCGCCGCCGAGGATGTTTCCAGCGCCGCGGATTTCCAGATCGCGGGCGGCGATGCGGAAGCCGGCGCCGAGGTCGGAGAACTCCTGGATCGCGGCCAGACGCTTACGCGCATCGCTGGTCAGGATGCGATCGCTCGGCACGAGCAGGTAGCAGAACGCGAGGCGATCGCTGCGCCCGACGCGGCCACGGAGCTGATAGAGCTGCGAGAGACCAAACCGTTCCGCGTGATTAATCAAAATCGTGTTGCATGCCGGAATATCGATACCGTTCTCGATGATCGTCGTCGCCAGCAGGACGTCGTATTCACGATTGATGAATGCCAGCATCGCGCGCTCGAGCTCGCGCTCCTCCATCTGGCCATGGCCGATGATGACGCGCACTCCAGGCACGAGTCTCTCGAGCACCTCTTTCATCGCGTAGATGGACTCGATGCGGTTGTGGACGAAGAACACCTGTCCGCCGCGGCCGACTTCGAACTCGATCGCTTCGCGGATGAAGTCGTCGTGAAATGGCACGAGGGCGGTTTGAATCGCCAAGCGGTCTTTGGGCGGCGTCTCGATCACGGAGATGTCGCGGATGCCGACGAGCGACATGTGCAGCGTGCGCGGGATCGGCGTCGCCGACATCGCCAGCACGTCCACCGCTTTCTTGAGCTGCTTCAGCTTCTCCTTCTGGCTGACGCCGAAGCGCTGCTCCTCATCGATCACGAGAAGGCCGATGTCCTTGAACTTGATGTCCTTCGACAGGATGCGGTGCGTACCGATCACGATGTCGATTTCCCCGGTCTCGAGCTTGTGGACGATCTCTTTCTGCTCTTTGGCCGAGTAATAGCGTGTGAGGAGCTCGATCGTGACGGGAAACGATGCGAAGCGGCGCATCAGCGTGTGGTAGTGCTGGAAGGCGAGCACTGTCGTCGGCGCGAGCACGGCCACCTGTTTTCCGTCCATCACCGCTTTGAATGCGGCGCGCATCGCCACTTCGGTCTTGCCGTAACCGACATCGCCGCAGAGCAGCCGATCCATCGGCTTGCGCGATTCCATGTCCGACTTCACGTCGTCGATCGCGGCCATCTGATCTTCGGTCTCGTCGAACTCGAACGCGTCTTCGAACTCGAACTGCCACGGCGAGTCCTTGCTGAAGGCGTGGCCCTGCACCATCTGCCGCGTGGCGTAGAGCTTGAGCAGCTCGTCGGCCATGTCGCGCATCGCTTTCTTCACCGAGGCCTTCGTGCGCGCCCACGCCGTACCGCCGAGCTTGTCGAGCTTCGGCGGGACGTCGGTGCCGCCGGAGTACTTCTGAATGAGATTCAGGCTCTCCATCGGCATCAGCAGCTTGCCGCCCGAGCTGTACTCGATCTCCATCACTTCGCGCTCGGTGTCGCCGAACGGGATCCGCTGCAGCCCGACGTAGCGGCCGACGCCGTGGTCGACGTGGACGATGTAATCGCCGATCTTGAGATCGCGAAGATCGGTGACGAACGCGTCGGTCGTTTTCTTTTTGCCTCCGACGCGTGTGGATGTCGGCGGTTCGAAGAGATCCCACTCCGAATACGCCGTCACATTGATCTCGTCGACCGCGAATCCTCGGCCGATGTTGCCGGAGGTGACATTCAGCTCGGCGGTGAATTGGTCGGAGTTATCCGCGAACGGGACTCCGAATTCGCGCAGGAGACGCTCGACTTTTTCCCGGCCGCCTTTCGTCGCGGTGAAGAAGATCTGTCGCCGGCCTTCGTTGTGATCCTTTGTGAGATCGGCCGTGAACTCGGAGAGTCGATTCGTGTAGCGATCGACCGAAGGCGCGTGCAGGCGCAGCTCCTCGAACTCCTTCGAGGCGATGTGCACCTCGCTCACTGCGAGACGCGCGCGGCCGATGAAGTCGAGAACATCGGGTCCCGGTACGACGACCTTCTCCGGTGGATATGCGGCCCGTCCTTTGGAGACAGCCGCTTCGTACTCGCTGCGCAGAAGCGCTTCGTACTTCGCAATCGTTGTCGTGATCTGATCGGGCTCCACGAGAGCGAGTCTCCAATCGTCGCCGCTGATGGAATCGGCAAACGTGACCGATGGTGCGGCGACCGGCAGATAGTGCTCGATGCCCGGGAACGTGCCGTTCTCGGCGAGGCGATCGATTTTCTCGGCGAGATCGCGTTTGTAGATCGGGTCGTTGAAGTCGAGCGACAGCCTGCGCGACAACGCCACGCGCATCTCGCGATCGATCGCGAACTGCGTCATCGGCAGGATCGTCACAGTTCCCGCCGGCTCTTCGGATCGCTGCGTCTCGACGTCGAACCACCGCAGCGAGTCGATCGTGTCCCCGAACAGCTCGACGCGGACCGGTGTCGGCGCGGTGGCCGGAAAGAGATCGAGGATGCCGCCGCGAAATGCGAACTCGCCGGCCTCGCCGACGAGGTCCGTGCGTACGAAGCCGTTTTCGACCAGCTTCTGCAGAAGCGTATGGAGATCGAGCTCCTGACCTTCGGCCAGTGTGACGACGCGCTCACGAAACTTCTCCGGGATCGGAAGTCGCTGGAAGAGTGCGCGGGCAGGAACGATGAGCACATCAACCGAGCGATCGATGAGCATGCCGAGGGCGTGGATCTCTTCACGGACGACACCGAGGGAGGGACCGATGTCCTGATAGGGCGAAAGCGACGGGCTGGGATAGATCGACACGCAGCGCGGATCGCGATGAAAAAGGCGAAGCGCGGTCTCGAAGTCGGTGCTGGCCGCTTCTCCCGGCATGATGACCGCGATGCGCTTGCGCGTGCTCTCTTGCAGCGTCGCCAGAAGAAGTGCGCGCGCTTCGACCGAAGCGCCGGTGACTTCGATGCGGCGCTCGGAGGAGAGGCGTTGGAAGCTGCTTGTGGCGCTCAGTTCCCGGCGGAACTGAGCGATGAGGGAGTCGTTACGGGTCACCGCCGCGATTCTAGTGTAGCGGCGGGCTTCAGCTACGGCGCAAAGTACCCGCGGATCGTCCTCGCCGTCAGCTTCGGCGACGCGAGCAGAACGCGGATCGGGCGCCACTGATTCGGCTTGGCGTAATCGGTGATCTGGTATCGGATGGCGAACTGCGCGCGCAGATCCTTCTCGATCTCACGATACTTCGCCAGGAGATTCTTCTCGGTCGCTGCGGCGACGAAGCCGCCCGTTTCCGCAGCCAGGTTTTTCAAGTATTCGAGATCGCGGACGGAGGTCTCGTTGCCGGTGTCGTAGGCGATGAAGTAAATCGGGATGCCCGCTTCGGTGGCGATCTTCTTCACCTCTTCATAAGACGCGATGGACGCCGTGTCGTCACCGTCGGTGAGGACGACGATCGCGCGACGAGCCTTCTCGTCCCTGAGCTCGCGGATCGCGCTCTCCACCGCATCGTAAATGGCGGTGCGTCCCTGAGGGCTGATGCCCTGCAGGGCCTTGGCGACGAGCGAGCTGTCGTCGGTGAGAGCCTGTTTGCGCCGCGGGACTTCCTGTACAGCGTAGACGCTGCAACGATCGCCTTTCTTCAGTGTGTGCTGGACGAACTCCTGCGCCGCCTTCGAAGCGCGCTCCATGCTGTAGGTCATGCTGGCCGACGCGTCGACGAGCAGCGCGATCGCGATCGGTTGATCGAACGCTTTGCCGAATTCGATGATCTTCGCTTCGGAGCCGTTGTCGAGGATGCGGAAGAGCGAGCGATCGACGTCATCGCGTGTTACGCCGTCGCCATCGACAACCGATACGAAAAGCGGCACGGTGCGCACCTGGATCGACTCGACATGAACGTCGCCGGCGTTCGACCAGAAGTCAGCCGCTTCCTCGCCCGACTTCGTCCGCGCTGTGATCTGCACGAAGCCGCCGGCGATGACTTCCGGCGGAACCGTGAATCGGTACGGCGCCTCGGTAATGGAGGCGACGAGCTTTCCCGAATCCCATAGCTCGACGGTCGTGACGGGATCGTCCGGCGGTGCGGTAGTGATCGCTTCGAAGAGATGAGTGTTCAGATCGATCGGGCGCACCTTCACGCTCAGCGGGAGGTGACCGCGATTGACGGTCTCGTGCCACTGCACGCGGCGCTTATTCGCGCCGGTTGCGGTGACGCCGATCCGGTGCTCCACAGCCGTCGGTCCGAAATCGACGATGAGCTTGTACGGCGCCTGCAGAGCGTCGGCGATCTTCTGACCGTCGACACTGATCGAGACGCGAGCTTCATCGAAGCCCGGATTGACCGTGAGCTCGATCACACCTTTGTATTCGACAGAGGGGGGTTGCTCTCCGCGACTCAGCAGAAGTCTCGTACTCGCGTGGGCCGCGGTGAGAGAGCTACTGACGAGTATCGCTAGTACGACCGATAGTTTGGACTGCCGTGCTGCTTTCATAAACCCGCCGGTATTCAAACCGGTTTCGCGTCACACTCTTCACGTACAGCCGTGTCTCGGCGTACGGAATTGAATCTACGAAAATGTCCGGGTCGCCATCGACCGGGGTTTGAGCAAGCCATCTGCCAACGGCGTCTTCCCCCGCATTGTAGGCCGCGATAGCGAGGATGTGATTGCCGTGCATTTCGCCGAGTTTTTGCGAATATTCGGCAGCCCCCACGGCAATATTTGTCATGGGATCGAAGAGCTGTTCGCGCGTGATTCCATCGAGGCCCGCCGCTGACGCGATCCGCGGCGCTTCCTGAGGCATGATCTGCATCAGCCCCACCGCGCCGGCATTCGAGACGACGGTGGGCTCGAAGCCGCTTTCCTGACGGATGATCGACGCGACGAGATAGGGATCGATATTCCGTTTTTGCGCCTCTGCGCGAATCGCGTCCCAGTAGTTGAGCGGAAAGAGAATCTGCCAGAGACGCTGCGGGATGTGTGATCCGCCGTGGCGGATGAACCGCCGGAATCGCCGCTGCACGAGGCCGATCGCTTCGAAGACTTCGCCTCCGCTGGCGTAGACATCGGCGAGAAGGAACGCGATGCCGGCGTTGTCGGGATAAGCTGCGGCGAGGGTCTTCATCTCACGCGTGGCATCGCGCATCAGATCGACGGCGATCAGCTCGCGGACTGCGTCGAGACGGCTGTCGGCGATCTTCGCCAGCTCGACATCGACGTCGGGGAAGTCGCCGGCGCCCGCACCCGCCATCGCGCTGAGCGCGGGCTCGCCGAGGATCTCGCGGGCGCGATAGGCGTAGTAGTTGAACGGGTATTCGGCGATGAGTTGGCGCAGCGCGGCGTCGCGCTCGGCGCGATCGCCTCGACGGTCGTAGATTTTCCCCATCCAGAAGAGCGTGTTCATCCGGAAGTCGCCGTCGGGATACTCGCGAAGGTAGCGGCTGAAGGTTTGCAGCGCATCGTCGTACTTGGCCCACAACACGTACGTGAATCCGAGCGTCCAGATGTTCTCGCCCTCGTTGCCGGTGGCGCCGGCATCGATCGCGGCGCGCAGGTTGTCGATCGAGTGCTCGTAGTTCACGGCGTCGGTCACGTAGTACTTCGCGCGAAGGACCTTTGCTTCGATCGCTTCCTTGCTCTTCGGGAACTTCTTCTCGATGAGCTGCAGACCGGCCAGGAATTCCTGCGGCTTGTCGTCGCGCCACGCCGCGCGTGCGCGAAGAAGTTGCAGCGGCACATCGAGCTCGACGCCATCGGTCTCCGCGAGGAGTTGTGTGTAGTTGCGCGAGTTGAACAGCGCGCGCAGCCGGACATTGCGATAGAGCATGCTCGTGGACGCATCCGGGCGGCCGCTGATGCGCTTCAGCAGATCGAGAGCCTGGTCATATCGATCTACGCGTGCGAGATTCGACGCCAGTCGTGTCGCCTCTTCGGTGTTCAGCGCGTCGAGAGGGGATCGTGATGCGGACGCGACATCCTTGTACACCTCTTCGATGTAGCGACCCTGAGGATAGTCGCGGAGGATGCGCATGCGGATTTCCATGGCCCGGTCGCTGCGGCCGTTCTTCTGAAGGCGCGACGCCAGACGCACGAAATCCGACTCGGTGAGCGGATCGATCGGGATCGACGCCACGACCTGCAGTGCGGCGTTCAGACTCGTTTCATCACCCGCTGCGGCGAAGAGAGCCGGAAAGCGCAGCCGCGCGATCATGGCGGCGGAGCTTGCCGGCGCGCTTTCGACGATCGCCGCCGCGGTCGCGATCGCGTCGGTGAGCCGGCCGAGATTCTCGTCGGCATCGATGATGCGAAGTTTCAGGTAGGGAGCGATTGCGGCATTCGAGACCGCGGCCGTTTCCAGCGCCGGCACTGACTCGGCGAACCGTTTCCTGTCGAAGAGGTCGAGTGCGAGAAGCGTCTGCGCGCGCCGCCTCGTCGTCGCATTCGAAGAGAAGGCGAGAGCGCGGAGAGCGCGCTGATAGAGCTCTGTCTTTCCGTTGCGCTGCAACGCCCGCGCTTCATCGAGCGTCGTCGGCAGTGCTTCTTCAGTGACTCGAGAAGGCGCCGGCGCCGGCGGAGGCGCAACATGAGTCGACGGCCCGCACGCCGCGGCGGTGATAACGAAGGCGGACGACGCTAGCGCGATGCGCGCTCTGCGCCGTGTGACCTGACCTGCCGAATCCACCTCGCTCCCTCTCTCTCGAAGCCCACGCGGCGGAAAAACTCGTGAGCGCCCGCTGCATCCGTGACCAGTTGCGATCGATCGATTTTCGCAGCGATCTGCTCCACTTCGTCGAGCATCACTCTGCCGATCCGCTTCCGCCGAAGCTCCCTCGCTACAACAATGTCGTCGATTTGGATCGCATCGGCTGTGATCTGCATTGCAACCACTGAAACGAGCTCACCGACGAGCTTCCCGAGCAGACCACATGCCGGGACTCGCGCCGTACCGGTTTGTGTCTGCAGAAATCGGCCGACCGCATCGTGGTCGCCCGATTCAATCGGCCGGATGAAGAGCTTTTGACCCCGCATGCCGCTCGGTCCTAGGCGTGAATTGTGTCATGCTTTCACAGCATATGGGTGGGACAAATAATTTCTTGACAAAACGGTGTCAGGGCGTAGAGACTTCGCTTGTCCATCCCCAAAATAACCAAAGTAGAGAGTGACCGATGAACGTGCAGCAGGCGATCGCTGAGTTCCTGGAACACGGCCAGACTGTGCGCAACCTCTCCGACCGCACGTTGCGCGCGTATCAGTCGGATCTGAGCCAGTTCCACCACCACGTGACCGACGCGAAGATGGTGGACATCACACCCGAGGACCTCGAGGGGTACCTCGATAAACTTGGTACGGAGCCATACCGCGATACGTCTATCCGGCGAAAGGTGGCGGCGCTGAAGGTGTTCTTCCGCTTCCTCGAAGAGAAGGGGATCGTCACGGAGTCGCCGGCCCGGAAGCTCAAGATCAAGCGGCCGGTGGAGAGTCGTATACCGACGGTTCTCTCGTCGCGTGAGGTCCGGGCGCTGCTGACCGCACCGAAAGACCAGATCACCGATCTCGCCGCGATGCGGGATCAGTCTGCCGGCGGAAGGAACCGTTATTTCTGCGCCGTCCGCGACAACGTGATTCTCGAACTGCTCTTCTCGACGGGGATTCGCATCGGCGAGCTCGTGGCGCTCAACGTCTCGGATGTCGATCTGGAGAAGCGGCAGATTCAGATCACCGGTCGCGCCACGCGCGGCCGCGCCGTATCGATCACGTCGGATGGCATGGTGAACGCGCTGATGCAGTATCTCGAGTTGCGTGCCGAACGCAGCGTCGAGACGCAGGCACTCTTCGTCGGCCGCTCCGGAACGCGGCTCACGATCTATTCGATCGAGAACATCTTCAAGAAGCATGTGCGCCTCGCGGAGATCAAGCGTCACATCACGCCGCATTCACTGCGTCACACGATGGCGGCGATGCTCGTCTCCAGCGGCACCGACATCCGCGAAGTCCAGGAGATCCTCGGGCACGCCTCGATTCTGTCGACGCAGGTCTACACGAAGCTGCCGATCCAGAAAGGCCGCCGCATGGCCATCGCGGTTCCTTCGCGAGTGTTCGTCGATCCCGAGTCGACGAAGCTCACGATCAAGAAACAGCGGTAGTACAATCGCGTTCCCCGCGAGCGGGCGTAGCTCAGTTGGTAGAGTCGGAGCTTCCCAAGCTCAAGGTCGCGGGTTCGAGCCCCGTCGCCCGCTCCAAATGCTTCCAATGCTCAGTGCCGTACTGCTCGTTGTCGCGGCCGTGGCTCTGCCGGCCGGTACAGCTCAGCACTCGCCAGTGCGGGTCCGGCGGCGTATCCCCACGATCCTCTTCCGCCGGTGATCAGCATTGAACCGTCGCGAAGCAGCGTTGCTGCATGTTCCGTGCGGCTTTGCCTCATCCGGCCGATCGCAACGAAAGACCTCGTCGGCGGCACATAGAGTTCGGCCGTGTCGGATACATCACATGGTGATCCGCCGCCACCGGCGAAGAGCACGCTGCCGTCACGAAGAAGCGTGATCGATCCTACGAGTTTCGTCATGGCGCCCGCGACCAAGAATGTGCCGTCCGAAGGATGGTAGATCTCTGCATTCGCAGGGGGCGAACACCACAGATCACCCTCGCGGGGTGTGATCAGAACGGTACCATCCATCAGCGTTGTCGCCGCGTAGCGCCAACCCATTCCGACGATTTCGCCGGTGAACGTGAACGTGTCCGTCGAAGGGTCATAAACCTGGGCGGGATTTTCGCCGGCCAACAGGACTTTGCCGTCCGGCAGCATCGTCGTCATCACCGGAGCGTCAGCGTACCCGATCGATCCGGCATATTGCCCGGCAAAGGAGAAGGTACCGGTCGCCGGATCGTACAGCTCTGCGCGCGTGGTGCGATCGCTGACGCGGCCGGTCGAATCCATCTCGTCGCTTTTTCCGGCGGCGATGAG
>DASXRT010000120.1:0-22509 GCA_036506455.1 Thermoanaerobaculia bacterium | reverse complement strand
GAAGCAGCAGTATCCGGCGGACCGCCGGACGACTACATCGCTCACGTTCCTTCCGGAAAAGTGATGAAGGTACCGTTCGCATAGACCATGTCGCCGTCGAATGTCGTGAACGCGCCGTCCCACTTCGCAGCGCGCTTCCCGTCACGGCCGTAGGACCAGATCATATAGTCGACGGTTGGCTCTATTCCGTCCCGAAGCGTTCGGAATTCCGAATATGCTGACGGCGATGCAGCGCAGCAAACAGAAGCGGACGATGGCGGACATCCGCACACTGGCGACGGCGCTCGAGGCGTATTGGATGGATCAGATTGCCGCGAGGAACGCGACAATGGCGATAGGAAGCATGATGAAGAACAGGCGTCTCACGATGAGGCAATGTGCGGATTGTCTTCGCTTCAGGCCGTGATGTCGCTCACTCCGAAGCAGCGACCATGTACTGCTCGAGCTTCCCGTCGGGCATTGTGAAGGTCCAGACACGAAGCGTCTTTTTCGGAAAGACGGCGCGATATCGGCGCAGTGTCATGCCGCCGCGGAGGGATTGCGCGATCTGCGTAAACTCCTGCGGCGTGCCCAGCGGTCCAAGAGTCACGGCGAAATCTTTGAGGGCAGTTTCACTGAAATAAGCGTTCGCGTTGGAAGTGAAGAGAGCCCGTTCGATCTGTCCCTTCTGGAGTCCCGCGAAGATCTTCTTCGCCTGTTCGAGCGGGCCTTCGGTGCCGGCCGGCATGAACAGAATGTTTCCGATCCTTGACGCGATCTGCTCCGACGCATTGGTGGCGTCGAGATTCGTGAGCACGACGACAGCGGTGCGATCATCGGGATAGACATCGTTGCGGGCGGTGAAGCCCGACACTTCGCCACCGTGCGACACGAGGCGGCGACCATCGACGATAGCGAGCGACACGCCGAGTCCGTATCTCGTTCCGGCGCCGCTCTCGAGTCGCGTGTCTGTCTGCATCTGGCGATACGACGCCGGCTTGAGCAGCGTCTGATCGATCACGGATATGTCCCACCTGGCCAGATCGCTCGCTGTCATCGCCAGCTCGCCGGCAGCGAAGAGCCATCCCCGCCCCTCTTTCGGCGCCGGACGCAGCGGGCCGATGGCGTAGCGCAGATAGCGCGCGGGGTCTTCGGAACCGAGCGGCGCGAGATCGACGTTGGCGACGCTCGTCATCTGCAGCGGACCGAAGATCCGCTTCTGCAGAAAATCGAGCAGCGGCACGCCGCTCACTCTCTCCACGATCAGACCGGCGATCACGTAATTCGTGTTGCTGTACTGCCACCTGGTCCCCGGCTCGAAGTCGAGCGGGATGCGCGCCCACCGGTTGACGATGTCCTGCGCCGTCGCCGGCTGGAGCATTGTGGGCATCACGTAATCCTGCGGCCAGTAATCCTGATATCCGGAGGTCATGGAAAGGAGCTGGCGGATGCTGACGTCGTTGGCGCGCGTGAGCTCCGGCATCCAGCGCACGACCTTGTCCTCGAGCGAGAGCTTCCCTTCCTCGGCGAGCATCAACACCGCCGCGGCCGTGAACTGTTTGCTGATCGAGCCGATGCTGTATCGCATCTGCGGTGTAGCGGGTGTCTTCGCTTCCAGGTTTGCGGTGCCATACGCGCGCACGTAGGCGATCTTCCCGTCTTTGACGACGGCGATCGATGCGCTCGGCGCACCACTTTTCGCGAGGACCTCGGCGACCGCTTTGTCGATGCTCGCGGTGTCCTGCGCGAAACCGGGAAGAACGATCAGCAAAATGATGGCGAGTGTCTTCAGGCGCATGACGACGACATCCTATCTAGAATCGGACGATGCGCGCGTGGATTCGACGCGACACGGCATTCGCGGCCTTACTGGGACTGGCAACGTCCGCGGTCGTCGTGTGGCAGAACAGCCGCGTCGCCGTTCTCTGGGATCTGAGTTACGTCCTCGAGCATGCGACGCGCATCGCGGCCGGTGATGTGCCGTATCGCGATTTCCCGATTCCCTACGCGCCACTGACATTCCTCGTGCAGGCGGCGATCATCCGGCTCTTCGGCCGTCATTACGTTCTGCACATCGCGTATGCGGCGATCGCCAGCGGCGCCGCGACGGCGCTGACGTATGTGATTGTTCGAATTCTGCGCCCCTCAGCCGCCCTTCTCCTCTGCGCGCCGCTGACGATCCTCGGCATCTACTGCATCTTTCCTCATCCCTTCTATGACCCCGACTGTTGTCTCGCGGTGCTGATCGCTCTGCTGCTGTTTCTGACGAAGCGGCATTTCGCATTTGGTTTCGCCGCGGTTGTGCCGCTTTTCGTGAAACAGAACATCGGATTGCCGTTTCTTCTCGCGGCCGTCATCGTCGTGCTATGGACGCGCAACTGGCGAGCACTCGTGGGCGTGTTGTGCGGTCTCGGCGTAGCGGTCGTGTTGATCGCCACGACCGCCGGCCTACGCTACTACATTCACTGGACGTTCGACTTCGCCGGCGAGCGGCGTCTGCCGTCGATGTCCGATTACTTCGGCATCTACAACGACGTGACGCTCTGGTGGTGGGTTGGCGTGGCCCTCATCGGTGTCGTGCTGGGAAAGCCATGGATCGCGACGATTCCATTCCTCTGGAGCGCGATCCGATTCTTCGTCACCGACGATCCGCTCGAGCCGCAGGAAAACCTGCTCCGCTTCTGGCCGCTGATGATGATCGTCGTGTGGCGGCGACCGCGCATCGTTGCATTCCTCGTCGTGGCCGCGACCCTCGGCGCATTTCTGTCGCAGCAGACCTGGGGCTCGACGTACGGCATCTGGCCGCTGCTGACGATTCTCATCGCGCTCGTCATCGATGACTCGCTCATTGCAGCAGCGATCATCGCTGGGGTGATTCTTCTCCACGCCGTCCCATACGTCGTCAACA
Organism: Thermoanaerobaculia bacterium; assembly: GCA_036506455.1. GTDB lineage: Bacteria > Acidobacteriota > Thermoanaerobaculia > Gp7-AA8 > Gp7-AA8 > DASVHS01. The sequence goes on along the minus strand of DASXRT010000120.1, from coordinate 19,622 downwards.
ACGAGCGACTGACATACGCGAAAGTCGACGAAGACTTCACGACCGACTTCCGGGAGCTTGTCGTCTGGACGGATCAACACATCCCGCGGAATGATCCGATCCTCTGTTTGCCCGGCGAGGACCTCTTCTACTTCACCACCGGACGCCGGCCGCGCGTTCCCGTCCTGATGTTCGACCGAACGATCAATCCGTACAGCGCGGCGGAGATCGCACGCTTCAACGTGAAATGGGTCATCGTGAAACGAAGACTGCAGATCAACGGCACACCGATGCCGGAACTGCCGGAGGTGATCGCGCTCATGAAGCCGGCGCTCGTGGCGCGGCTGCACAACTACGAGGTGTACCGTGAAGGCAGTGCGCGGCAACTTTCGTCTTTTGGTGGCGTCTACCTACAAAGGGAAGGCACTTCATGCACATCTCGAGTCGTCTCAGCGTACCCGCAGCGTTGTTCGTGTTCGCATCATGTGCAGCAATTCAGCCACATCAATCGATCCGACTGGAGCTCGAGCGCGAGTATGCTTCGATCGCCGCCTCGTTTAAACGCGATGACCCCTCTGAGTGGATTCGGCGACTCGCTCCGGATTTTCACCTCATCCTTTTCAACGGAATGGTTCAGAACCGTCAATGGGTCGTCGACTACGTTAAGAACAACGCTAAAACCTTCCATGTCGAACAGCTCACGATGATCATCAAAGATCTTGAAGTTGGTCCCGAGCAGACGGTGGCCACGGTCGAGCAGAGAAGTTCGCGTACATTCAAGGATGGTTCAGGACAACATCGTCTCGATGTCGGCGCGGTGCAACTCGAAACCTGGCAGCGATCGCCCGAGGGATGGAAACTGAAGGCCGTTCAAGAGAAGGAGCTGCTTTACCTCGTCAGGGACGGGAAGCCTCCGACGAGTTGAGAGTTAAACGGTCTACCTGCGCCCAACTTTTCACTGCAGCTTAAACGCGCGCTCTGGTGGCGGCCGAAGGAGGAAGGATGCCGAAGAAACTGCCAGTTACTCAACTCTCATCACGGCCTTTTCGGATGACAACCGAACGAAAGATGGCTGCACCGCCGCGTGTGCTCTTCCAAGCCTGGACTACGGAGCAATTGGAGCATTGGTTCGCGGTGCCGGGCACGGTGTTGATGAAGCCGGAGGTCAACGTGCCTTTCTTCTTCGAGACGCGCCACGAGGGCGAACGCCATCCACACTACGGACGATTCCTCAGGCTCGAGCCCGATGGTATCGTGGAAATGACATGGCTGAATGCCGCCGGTACCAAGGGCGTTGAGACGGTTGTAACCGTCGCGCTTACCAAGCGGAAACGGACGAGGAGTCGAGGAATAGGCACGATGAGGCATGGCCCAAAGTGCTCGAGCATCTCGACGAGGTCTTGCGCGGCGGAGACCGCAAGCGGAACAGGCCACGCCGCTGAACGCCTGGTTCGTTAGGACGGCGAAAGGCACGGCTCCGGATAAAATGTTCCGGGAGCAAGGTCATGAAGAATCTGCTTGCCGTTGCGAGGACTAATGAACCCGACATCTCCGGTCGCCCTGCTCATCATCGACGTGCAGCAAGGGTTGGATGACCCGCGGTGGGGCGCTCGCAACAATCCGGACGCTGAGCAACAGATGGGTGCGCTCCTTCGCGCCTGGCGGCAGGCGAAATGGCCGGTCATCCACGTGCAGCACATGTCTCAGGAACCGCGCTCGCCCTTGCGCGCTGACGCACCCGGCAACGCCATCAAGCCGGAGGTCATGCCGCACGATGGCGAACCCGTCTTCCGGAAGACAGTCAACAGCGCGTTCATCGGTACGACACTCGAAGCCCACTTGCGCCGCGAGAGTATCCGCGCGCTCGTGATCGTGGGCCTCACCACTGATCACTGCGTCTCGACGACCACCCGCATGGCCGGCAATCTCGGCTTCGATGTCGTGGTCGTCGAAGACGCCACCGCCACGTTCGAGCGCACGGGTCCGGATGGGGTTCGGTACTCCGCAGAGCAGATGCATCGACTGGAACTGGCGAGCCTGCACGGTGAGTTCGCCCAGGTGGAATCCACCCGCGATGTCCTGGCGCAGCTCCGCAGCGTCAAGCCCTCATGAGTCCTCGACCATCGCACGGAGCCGCTCTAACGCTTCGTCCCACCGAGTGGAAATGAGCTCGAGGATCCGGCGCGCTTCCTCGAGCCGGCTGGTCCGCAACTCCCAAACACGTTCGCGCCCTTGACGGAAATCGCGAACGAGACCTGCCTCAGCGAGCACAGTCAAGTGTTTGGTCACGGCCTGGCGCGTCACGTGAGAGCCTTCCGTCAACTGCGTGATCGACATCGGTCCGCTGCCGGAGAGACGCGAGACGACATGCAAGCGCGTCGCGTCGCCGAGGGCCGCGAAGACCGGAGCCGACTGCTGGAGTGCGGCGTTAACGGGACGCGGTGACATGGCGCTCGATGTTCTTCATCTGTTCCACCCACCCGGAATCATTCATCCGCATGGCCTCGGCGCGGCGCTGAAGCGGAATCTTGTCGAAGCCCGACTCCACGAGCTTCAGCAACGTGCCACCCTCTGCATCCTCGAGTGTGAAGGTGACGAGCGTCGTCGGCTCAGAGGAGTAGTCGACCTTCGGGTCCACCGCGTACGGATGCCAGCGATAGGAGAGGCGTCGCTCGGGCTCGACATCGACGAGCTCGATGTCCATCACCATATGTTCATACCCCGGATACGTGATCCTGCCGCTGACCTTTTCCCCGGCGGCGAACGTGCCGTGGGGCAACTTCACGCCGAACCAGGCGCCGAATTCGGCCTTGTCGCTGATGGCGCGCCAGACACGCGAGCGAGGGGCTTTGATGAGGATCTGCTTCTCGATGCGATCGGCCATGTGCAACCTCCAGGTTGCAAAGTATCACGCAACCTTTCGGTTGCGCAAGCTCGCCGCGGCATCGATCTGGCATTGATCAGGCGGTGATTCCGCTATGGATATTCGAGCGATATTCGGCCTGAGTATCTTCATGAGTTTTGTGGCCTTCGCCCTGGTCACGACGCTTTACATCTGGCCTCGGCTTCGGATGCTGGAACGACACAACGCGCTCGTTCCATTGGTGGTGCCCCACACATTTCGGTTCATTGGGCTCAGTTTCCTGGTGCCCGGCGTCGTCTCTCCCTCACTGCCGTTGGCCTTCGCAGCTCCCGCCGCATTCGGCGATTTAGTTGCGGCCCTACTCGCAGTCGCGGCAACCATAGCACTCACCAGGCGCGCGCCTTTCGCTATCTCGCTCACGTGGCTGTTCAACGTGTGGGGCACGGCCGATCTCCTATTTGCGTTTTATCAGGGCCTGTTCGGTGTCCGCCTTGACCCCAGAGCCCTCGGAGCCGCTTTCTACATTCCAACGGTGGTAGTGCCGGCAGCTCTTATTACGCATGGCCTCATATTCCGGCTTCTCGTCCGATCGAGAGCGGTAAGCGCAAGCTAGTTCCGCTCGGTCTGCATCAGGAAAAGGATGAGCGCTGCGCCGAACGCAAAGACCACGAGACCGATCCCGATGTTGAACACCGCTCCGCGATCGAACCAGTTTCGGTCGATGAGGTACCCGCCGCCTATCGCGATCGCTGAAAGAGTGACAGTGCTCCAGACCAGATCGCGGACCGTGAGGTGGTACGGAGTCACAGTTCCGCGGAGCGACGCGGCCAATCCGTCCAGCGCTTCGGCCGTCGTGCGGAGATGCATCGGCTCGCCGGTATCGAACGAGGCGATCGCCTCGACGACATTCTGATAGCCGCGGAGAGCGGCGACGCGAGACAAATCGGCGAGAGCGTCGCGCGTAGAGTCGCTGATCGGCTTCGGCTTGCGTCCGAACCGATCGTCGAGCGCGACGGCCCGATCGCGAAGTTCTTTCGACAGAGTCGCGATCTTGCCGGACATACTCGAAGGCGCCAACCGGCGGTAAGCAACGGCCAGCACGATCGCGGTGACGAATAACGCGCCCCAGACGTACACGACGTCGATCCACTCACCGGCGATTTGAAAAGCGACGAAGAAGAGAAAGGCGATGCCCACTGCGGCACGCGTGATGATCTTGTGCGACGTCACTCCACGCCTTCCAGCAGATAGAGATCGGATGTCGTGCCGACGGAGCTGTACCCATATGCGCGGCCGTCGGCGCTCATGCGTACGCTGATCGCCCCGAACATGCCTTCGGGAACGATGATCTCTTTCACGAGCTGCGACCGCCGCGAAGCCAGATCGAGTGCGTACACACGCACCGGATTCTCATTGCGGCGGTAGTACAACACCGCCTTGCTGTCAGGACTGAAACGGACAATGGCGTGGCCACTCGTCAGCTCTGCCAGTTCGACCGCCGTCCCTCCCTTTAACGGATAAAGCGTCGGAACGCCACGAGGCCCGCGGACGAGTGCCCATCGACCATCCGGCGAGCAGAAGACAGTCGATGACACGCCCTCCGGTGAGATCGGCCTCAGCGTACCTCCGGCGAGGTTTTGCAGAAAGAGCCGAGACGGATGAGCTCCGTCGCTGGCACGATAGACGACGGCGAGACCATCGGGTGTCCACGCGGCGAACGCGTGGTCCATCCGATCATTCGTGAGCTGTCGCGTTTCCCCGACGCCGGTCGGATAGATCACGAGCTGAGCCGGTTCCGGCGTCAAGCGGGTGGCCACCGCCGCGCGGCCATCGGGGGAGAACGAGAAGCCCAGTCCATCGCCGAGACGGATCGCCGGCGATCCGTCGGTGTCGCGCATGTAGAGCGACGCCGTTTTTCCCGCGCCCTCACCGCTTTCGTCGAAGAGCACGCGGCGTCCGTCCGGCGTGATGTCGCGAAGCACCGACCAGTCGAGCCACGACAGCTCACGATCGCCGGGAGTATCAGGAGTGTGAACGAACATCCTCATCCGCGACGCGCCCTGCGATACGAGTGCGCGACCGTCGCGAGCGATGTCGTGAAGAAGAAGAACGCCCGGCGAGCCCATGAGGATTCGCGGTTTGCCAGAAGCCCCCACGGCATACAGAAGTCTTGCGTTCCCTTCTTCCGCCGCTGTGTACCAGATTTCCTTGCCATCCGGTTTCCAGGCCAGGCCCTGAACGCTGGAGTAATGCGGCGACAGAACATGCTTCTTGTGATCGGCGTCGAGCAACACCACGAAGCCATCGTCACCGGTGAGCGGATGCTCGATGAACGCGATCGATTTTCCTTCGGGTGAGATCCTCGGCGTACTGATCCAGGCCGATGTCTGGTACACGACGTTTCCGATCGGCAGTTCGATCCGGGTCTTCCCGGCCACGCTCCGCAGAATCAGCAGATCGTCTCCCGATGGTGTCCAGTCAGCCCATTGCACTTCTTCGGCGATCTCGCGAGGACTGCCCCCGGCCAACGGAACACGTGCCAGAGTCCCGACGACGATGAAACCGCCGATGAACCGTGCCCTGACGAGGACGGCGAGCTCGCCGCGACGCGACACAGCGAGCACGCCTCCCCCTGCCAGACCGATCGACCGCCTCTCCGGACTGCCGATCGGTGAGACCCAGACATCGGCGGGTCCGCTGACGGCGGCCATCGAATAGACGACCGACTGCTGATCGGCCGCAAAGGCCGCATTGCCGAGACCGCCCGATTGAAACGTGAGTCTGCGAAAGCGTGGCGGCGCATGATGGAATGTCGCCCGCGAGATGAACCAGCTCGCGACTGCCGCAACGATGATCGCCGCGATCCAAAGTGGAGCGGCGAGCGACCTCGCGCGGCGTTTCGGTGAGATGAGCTCCGCCGAGCTTCCCGATACGGCGTTGAGATCGAACGCCAGATCGCGCGCCGACTGAAATCTTCGCTCGGGATCCTTCTCGAGACAATGATTGACGATGCGTTCGAGCGCCGGCGGAATCTGGGGATTGCTGCTGGAGAGCTCCGGCGGATCGGCGTGCAGGATCGCGTGCATCGTGTCCACCGATGAAGTGCCATGAAATGCGCGTTTACCCGACAGCATCTCGTAGAGGATCGCGCCGAGGGCGAAGATGTCGGAGCGGGCGTCGACGTTCTCGGCGCGGACCTGTTCGGGCGACATGTAGCCGACGGTTCCCAGCACGGTGCCTTCATCCGTCAGCGACTTCTTGAGAGTAGCGCCGGCGCTTCCGCCGCTGTGGACCGTCAGGATTGCCGGCCCCACACTCTTCGCCAAACCGAAGTCGAGGATCTTCACGCGTCCGTCGCGCGTGACGAAGATGTTCTCCGGCTTCAGATCACGATGAACGATCCCTCGCTCATGCGCCGCCGCCAGTCCCTCGGCAATCTGCGACGCGTATTCGATCGCGCGGCGCGCCGCAAGCGGACCGCCGTCCATGCGCTCGCGCAACGTCGTTCCGTCGAGCAGTTCCGAAACGATGAACGGCCGGCCGTCGTCGACTCCCAGCTCGTGAATCGTCAGGAGGTTCGGATGATTGAGGCCTCCGGCCGTCTGAGCCTCGCGCTGGAAACGCAGGAGACGATCCTGACTGTCGAGCAGCGATTCGGGAAGAATCTTTACCGCCACGTCGCGGCCGATGCGATGATCGCGCGCGCGATAGACCTCACCCATTCCTCCCGATCCGAGAGGCGCAACGATCTCGTATTCGCCGATGCGATCGCCGATTGCAAGGGACACGGGTAAGGCTAAGGATACCGCGGTGCTCAGTGCTCAGTGCTCGGTGCTCGGTGCTCGGTGCTCGGTGCTCAGTCCCACCCCACCCAGCACTGAGCACTGAGCACTGAGCACTAGAGATCCACCATCCACACATCCCCGCCGTGCGGGACGAAGCGATCGAACAAGACCCACCGCCCATCCGGCGACCACACTGGATAGTCGATACGACTTTCGGGATCGTCGAACTCGAAGATGCGCCGAGGCGCACCTCCGCGCAGCGGCGACACCCAGAGTGTGCGATGGGCGACGACGTCCATGATCATCGACTGGTCGGGCGAGAGGGACATGTGCGATCCGCCGATGACCTCCGCGGTTGGCTCGGCGTCGCCTCCGTTTGCAGGCACCGTCATCGTGCGCGCCTTCGCGCCGGTTGGGCAGCGGAAGAGGATCCGCGTCCCCTTCTCGATCCAGCGCAGGAAATGTCCCATCACGCCGTCGGTGGTGAGTTGTCGCGGTTCCGAGCCGTCGGCGTTCATCATCCAGACTTCGAGACCTCCATCGCGATCGGACATGAACGCGACGTGGCGTCCATCCGGCGAAAAGAATGGATTGATGTTGATGCCTTCGCCGTTCGTCAGGCGCTGCGCTTCGCCGCCGTCGAGATCGAGCCGCCAGATGTCGAGTGTGCCGCTCCGTCCGGAGAAGAACACGAGCGAACGACCGTCAGGCGACCATGCCGGCTGAAAGTCCCCGCCCCCGCCCCGCGTGAGCTGTCGCATCTTGCGGCCTGCGAACAGCCAGATGTTCATCTCGCCGCCGCGATCAGAGCTGAAGGCGATCGACTTTCCGTCGCGCGACCACGCGCCCCGCGAATTCTCGCGTGTCGTGGCGATGACCGCTTCCGGCGGCCCCGTCGCTTCACCGCTCTCGGGATCGACCGGCAATCGCCAGATGTCGGCGTTCTGCTTGAGGATGGCCAGTACCAGCCGGCCCGATCGGGCGATGTCGAGATCGACATCGTGACCAGGGCCCGCGGTGATCTGCTCCATCGGACCGATGGGAGTGCCATCGGCGCTCACCGGCATCCGCCAGACATTGATGCCGCCGCTGCGATACGACGAGAAGAAGATCCACTCGCCGTCCGGCGACCACGCCGGATGAAGGTCCATCGTGTAGTCGTTCGTCACCCACTTCATCGCTTTCGTCTGAACATCGATGACGCGAACGTCGAACTTCGTTCCCTCGAGAGTCTGAAAGACCACGCGCCGCCCATCCGGTGACCACCGCGGGCGCACGTGATGCGTGGCGTCGGTCACGTCGGTCGTGAGCTGTTGGGGATTGCGACCGCGCACATCGGCGAGCCAGATCCGGCGCGGTCCGCCGAGCGAGGCGTCGAAAGCGATCTGCTTCCCATCCGGCGACCACGACGGATTGGCGGCATCGCTGGTCAGCAGCGCCGCTTTTCGGGAGTCGAGATCGAAGCTCCAGATGTCGCCACCGACGTAGCGGCCGAAGACATCGGACGGCTCGACGCGCGTTTCGCTCTCGCGTCCACGCACGAAGAGGAGCGCATCGCCTGACGGCGACCAGGAAGGTTGAATCTCGTCGAATGAGCTTTCGGTGAGCCACTCTTCACTTCCATCGGCGACGTTCACGACGAAGAGATTGCGAACTTTGCCCACCTCGCGGCTGAACACGACGCGCTGTCCGTCCGCGCTGATGGCGGGAAACTGCTCGATCGCTTTGTCGAACGTGAGCTGCATCAGGCGCGGCATCGATCGCACCGCGCCGCCCCGCAGCTTGTCGCGAAGCTTTCGCAGATCGGCGATCACATCCTTCATCGACGGATATCGATCCGCCGGATTCTTGGCCAGAGATCGGCTAACGATGCGCTGCAGCTCAGGCGGTGCGTCCGGATTGAGGCTGCGAAGCGGGGGAGGATCGCTCGACGCGATCTCGTGCAGCGTCTCGATCGCCGTCGCGCCGAGGAACGCCCGGCGCCGCGTCATGACTTCATAGACGATGCAGCCGAACGAGAAGATGTCGGAGCTCGCCCCCGCATCCTCGCCGCGCACCTGCTCGGGAGACATGTAGCCGATCGTGCCGACGAGAGCACCCACGGCTGTCAAAGGCCGCACCTCCGTCGATTCAACGGAGGAGCGAGAACCGAGGACCGCGGTCCGATTCTTGGCCAGTCCGAAATCGAGGATCTTCGCGTAGCCGTCGCCGGTGATCATGATGTTTTCCGGCTTGAGATCGCGATGGACGATGTTCGCCTCGTGCGCCTTCGATAGACCGTCGGCGATCTGGATCAGGCACTCGACGATCGTGGCGATGTCGTGATCGGCGGCGAGCCAGTCGCGGAGCGTCGCGCCGTCGATGAACTCCATGGCGATGTAGTCGCGGCGAGTCTCGCCTTCCGTCCGCCCGACGTCGTAGATCGTCAGAATGTGCGGATGATTCAGGGCCGACGCCGCACGTGCCTCGCGCTGCAACCGCACGATCGCGTCGGCGTCATCGGATGAGCTCTCCGGCAGGACTTTGATGGCCACGTCGCGCCCGAGCCGTCGGTCGCGGGCGCGGTAGACCTCACCCATGCCCCCCGCGCCGAGGGGCGCGACGATCTCGTAAGCGCCGATGCGCGTCCCCGGAGCGAAGGCCATTTCAGGAGTTCTCAATAATATGCGAAAATCTCCGCCCTCGGTTCATGGCTCGTCTGCTGGCGATCGTCGATCCGATCCTGCAGCGGCTCATCCAAGGCGAGGAAGAAGTACTGGGGCTGGTCGTGGCATGCTCGCCTTCGCCGCTTTTGGAACGCGCACTCCTGGGGTCAGGTGTGCAGCATCTGCGTCGCTGCACCGTCGCGGTGACCACCGACCGGATCGTGCTGATCGCCGTCCACCGAGACCTCACGCTCCGCGATGCTGTCTCGCAGATTTCGTACGGCGATGTGCGCTCGGTGCGATTCGGAAAGCTGCGGCGAACGATGACGATCATTTTCCGCAATCGGAAGAAGCAGCGATTCACCGATCTGACGTTCGCGGATATCGAGTTGCTGCAGAAGATCGTGCCGCCGCTCATCGGCCGCGGTCTTCCCACTCCGGCAAAAGGGCGCGAATGCCTGTGCGGATCGTGTCTCGCGGTCCTGCGGCGCGGCTCCCCGTTCTGCCCGAATTGCCATGCGCCGATGAAACGGCGCGATCAGGCGGTGAAGCTCGCCTGCCTGCTCGTCCTCTTCCTCATCGCCCTCGCCTCCGCGGTGAGATTCGACAGTGCCCTCGCCGTCGTCTGGCTCACGATCATCTTCTGCCTATGGAAAGCCGCGGTCGCCGCGCACGCTGGATCGCTGGCGTGGGAGACGCAGCTCGATCGCGATACCGAAGGGCGCTCGCGTCCGACGCCGGCGGATCTGATCAGAACGGCGATGAACGTGTTACGTCGTCTGCCTTGGAGTGCGGCGGCTCGCCGCCGCCTCTAAAGGCGGTCGCAAGCGTGGAAGTGACTGAACAATCCGAGCGGCGGACCGCCCGCGCGCTCTACGCTCTTCTCGATCTGGCTAAGGCGCTCAGCTCCGAGATCGATCTCGATTCACTTCTGAAAGTCATCGAGGAGAAAGCGTCGTCGGTCGTCGAGGCCGAACGGACGAACGCCTTCGTCCTCGATTCTGCTCGGGGGTTGCCGATCGGAGTCGCGGGAGAAGTTGCGCGCACGCGCAGTGTCGTGAACATCGTCGACGCAGGCTCGCTCCTCGCGGTGCCGATCATCAGCTCCGGCGGCGAGCTTCTCGGAGTTCTGCAGAGCATGAACAAGATGACGGCGGATCGTTTCGATGACGACGACGAGTCGCTGATGATGGCCGTCGCGTCGCATGTCGCGGTGGCGATCGAGCGTGCGCGATTCACCGCGTTGTCGATCGAGAACGAACGCCTCGCCGCCGGTCTGAAACTCGCCAGCGAGATTCAGATGCGCATGCTCCCGAGCGCCACCGTCGCGCTCTCCGATGACTCACCGTTCGAGATGCATGCGTACATCCGGCCGGCGAAGATGGTCGGAGGCGACCTTTACGACTTCGCGCTCAAAGGCAATCGACTCTACTTCTGCATCGGCGACGTTTCGGGAAAGGGCATTGGCTCGGCCTTGGTGATGGCTCTGACCAAGACTCTCTTTCGCGCAAATGCGGCGTACTACGCGGACGCAGCAAAACTGATGGAAGCCGTCAACGTCCGGCTGTACGAAGAAACCGGACCGACGATGTTCGTCACCGCGTTCTGCGGTTTCCTCGATCTTAACGACGGCATGCTGCGTTTCTCCAACGCCGGGCATGATCGGCCGTTCCTCCTCCGCAGAGACGGCACGGTCGAACTGCTGGAGTCCAAGCCGGGACTCGCTCTCGGAGTCATGCCGAAGTTCCGCTATCCGCTGCAGGACACCACGCTGGCTCGGGGCGATGCGCTGTTCCTCTACACCGATGGAGTGACCGAAGCGACGAATGCCTCGGAAGAGCTCTTCACGATGGAGCGGCTGCGCGACACGCTGGAGGGCTGCGCCGGCGACAGCGTCGTCCGCGTGCTCGAGAAAGCGATCGACGCGGTCGACGGATTCGTGGAGCAGGCGCCGCAGGCGGACGACATCGCCATGATGTGCATCCGCTACCTTGGAGTGCGGCGGCGCGCTGCCGCCTTCGATCGCAACCTCGAGGAACTTCCTCGAGTCATGCGCCTCGCCGAACGGCTCGATCAAGCTGTTCGTTTTCCCGTGGAGCTCGCGCTCGAAGAGATCTTCACCAACATCGTGAAGCACAACCCCGCCGGCAAAAGCAACATCGGGATTGACCTCGACATCATCGAGAACGAGGTCGTCATCACCATCACCGATTTCGACACTCCCCGCTTCGATCCCATCGCCGACGCACCGGAAGTCGATATCGGCCAAACGCTGGAGAACCGCACCGCCGGCGGATTAGGGATTCATCTCGTGAAGAAAATGATGGATCGCATCGAGTACAGTCACCAGAACCGAACAGGAACGATTACGCTTCGCAAGCGGATGAACTGACATGCTCGACATCTCGGTCGGCGAAAACGACGAAATCATTCTGGCCGGGCGCTTCGACGCGGCCGAGGCGGAGAAAGCGCGTCAGATCTTTCTCAACCTGACCGACGCAAAAGTCGTCGACTTCGCGCGGCTCGACTACATCTCCAGCGCCGGGCTCGGTGTTCTGCTCGCCGCGCAGAAGAAACTCTCCGAGCGGGGGAAGGGCCTGCGGTTGATTAACGTCAACGGACACATTCGTGACGTGTTTCACTTCTCGGGATTCGACCAGATCTTTGAGATCGGCTAGCGGTTTCACAGCAAAACCAACTTCTGCCTCCCAGGTCTGTAGTTCATGAATGAGGACGAACTGGACCGGATGTGTGTCGAACGCTGTCTGCGCGGCGATACGAACGCTTTCGCGGAGATTCTCGATCGCTACGAAAAGCCCGTCTACAACGCCATCATTCGCCTCGGTGCCGGTCGCGAAGAAGCGCGTGACGTCTCCCAGCAGGTTTTCCTCAAAGTCTTCGAGCGTCTCGATACGTACGATCCGACGCGGAAGTTCTTCAGTTGGCTGTACCGCGTCGCCATCAACGAGACGATCAACGCGATGAAATCGCACCGCGCGTGGGAGCCGCTCAGCGAAAACATCGCGGATCAGCATCCTTCTCCGGAGGAAGAGCTCGGGACGTCCCAGGAGGAGCGCTCGATGCAGAAGGCACTGCTGGCGCTCGATCCGAAGTACCGCCTGGCGCTCATCGTCCGTCACTTTCTCCATCTCTCGTACGACGAAGCGGCACAGGTGCTCTCCGTGCCCGTCAAGACCGTGAAATCGAGACTCTTCACCGCGCGGCAACTGCTGCGCGAGATCATCGAAGGACAGCGACATGCAGCGCGGTGAAGAAGAGATCGTCGATCTCGTGAACGCCGTCATCGATGGCGAGGCCACGGCCGAGCAGGACGTCGAGCTGCAGCGCCTGCTCGTCACCTCGGACGAGGTGCGCGATCTCTACGATTCCATGCGCACGATCGCGCACCGGCTCGAGGAAATGCCGTCGTTGGATCCGCCGTCCGACTTGCGCAGCAGCATCCTCGGTGCGGTGCAGGCGTCCCGCCGGCCTGCCAAGCCGGCCGCCGGCCGGCACTACACGGGCCTCCGACTGATTTGGGCTGCTGCGGCCGCAATCGTCCTTGCCTTTCTGATCCTCGGACGCCGCCCGATGACCGACACGGGCGCGACGATGGCGCCGGCCTGGCCGGTCGTGCAGCGAATCACTGCAGAGCGCGCGACGTTGCTCGTGCGCCGGAATGGAAACCTGTACGAGCTCGAGCCGATCGTGTCGGGCTCGCCTGTTTCAGTCCGTTGGGACGACTCGAAGCTCACGCTGATTGGCGTTTCGGACAAAAGGGACGCATCTTTCGGGAAAGCATCAGTGCAGTTCACGCTCCGCAGCCCTTCGCAACGGGCTGGGGTGATCGTCCGGCCGCGCGACGGGGCGAACGCGGCAGAGGTATCGGTGTCGGTCGGTAAGGATGAAGTCTTGAGAACGATGGTCGCGCTGCGGTAGCGACCAACTTTTCGAATCGTGCTTTGTACTTAGGTTGACAACAACAAGCGAGGTACGTATGAGCGCCGATAAGAGAAAAACGATCTTCATCGCATTCGCCGGTCTGGCCGTTGTCCTCGTCGCCGTGATCACCATCGTGTCGCCTTCGTTCCGGAGCGAGGATGCGACAGGCGCAATCGGTGCCGTCCAGAAGCATCGCCAGCCTCAGATCACGAATAAAGACGTGATCCTCGGCAGCGAGAAACACCAGCAGGAACAGCGAGTCCTCTATAAGGACTATCTGACGGACGCCGCCGCTCTGCAGAGCCTGAGCGCGGACTTCGCCGTCGCCGCGAAGCGGATCGACGCACGGTCCAGAGTGGAAGCCCAGAAACGCGACGTCGCGACGCGCTTCTATGAGGATTTCGATGCGGCAATCGTCGAGATGAAAAAGCTCGCCGAGGCCGACACGGCATCGGTCGCGCAGCGACTCGCTGAGATCGATGCTCTTGCCGCCACCGCCCGCGCGAGGAGCATCGAAGACAAAGAGATCGAGTCCCTCAGCGCAAGACTGCGCCACGCGGCCGACGCGTATGGTGAAGCCGCCTCGGTGGACATGAAGAAACTGGCGGCGGCAGCCGCCGCCGTCGACAGCATGAATCTCGACGCCGCGAAGAGCAATCTCGCCGCCGCCGAGTCGAGCCTGGGAGCAACGCTGCGGGCACGGAGTACGTACGCTGAAGAGATGGCCCGCGAGATGAGAGTGCTCGTGGGCGTCGAGGCCGCGCTTGGCAGCGAAGATGTCGGCGGTCTTGGTGCACGGTTGCGCGAGGAGGCCAATATCCTCGAACAGCGTGCGGTCGCGAACATGCGGGATCAGTTGCAATATGACCGCGACGCGATCGAGGTGCTGGGCAAGATGGCCGAGTCGGCGAGCCGCGCCGAGAGCGCGCCAAATGTCGAGAGCTTCAGGCAGGATCTCGGCGCGGTCAACCGCAATGTCCAGAACGATTTCGCGCTCGACGTCCGGTCTCAAATGGAAGCAATCAGCACGCACGTCAAGCACGCCGACGCGATCGACATGCGTCTGAATAATGATTTCGCAGGGCAGCTCGATGCTTTGAGCCGGCTCGCGGAGAACAAGCTGTACGCCTCGATGCTTGGCGATGCCGAGACTTTCGCTACGCAGGCGAAAACCCTGGCCCAGGAAGTGACGTCGCTCGACGCACGAATCAAATAACGGCCCTCACCCTACCCTCTCCCCGCGATGCGGGGAGAGGGCTCTGTCTGTACGAGCGATGCGATATGTGATCACCGCTGTCGCACTCCTCACCGCCATGGCCGCGGCCGCACAGGAGCTCCGCACCCGCCGCACCCGCGATCTCGATCTCATCTACTACGACAAAGCGCACGAGTACCTCACGTACCACCTGGCGCGCTCGTTCGAGAACTCTCTGGCGTTTCACGAAAAGCTGTTCGATTACACGCCGTCCGAGCCGGTCGTCATCCTGATGCAGGACTTCGGCGACTACGGTCACGGCGGCACATCGACAGTTCCCTGGAACTACATCAGCATCGGCATCGAGCCGTTCGACTACGTCTACGAGACGATGCCCGCCAACGAGCGCATGAACTGGCTCATGCATCACGAGCTGGTGCACGTCGTCGCGACAGATAAAGGCGCCGATACCGATCTGCTCTTCCGCCGCCTCTTCCACGGCAAGGTCGCACCGATCAAAGAGAACCCGCTCTCGATGATCTACAGCTACATGACGAGTCCACGCTGGTACTCGCCGCGCTGGTATCACGAAGGGATCGCCGTGTTCCTCGAGACATGGATGGCCGGTGGCGTGGGGCGCGTCCTGGGCGGCTACGACGAGATGGCCTTCCGCACGATGGTGCTCGAGAACGATTATTTCTACGACGTCGTCGGATTGGAGTCGGAAGGGATGACGATCGATTTTCAGGTCGGGCAGAACTCCTATCTCTACGGCACGCGCTTCGTTACATATCTGGCATCGGAGTACGGGCCCGAGAAAGTGATCGCCTGGTTCAATCGGACGCATGGCAGCCGTCGCTACTTCAAATCGCAGTTCGAACGCGTGTTCGGAGTACCGCTCGATCAGGAATGGCGTCGGTGGATCGTCAAAGAGCACGAGTGGCAGCAGCAGAACCTCGAGCGCATCCGTCGATACGGGGTCACGCCAGAAAAACGGATCACGAACGAGACGCTCGGATCGATCTCACGTACCTTCTACGATCGCGAGCAGAACGTCCTTTACGCCGCGATCAACCGACCGGCCCATGTGGCGCAGATCGTGTCGATCGATGCCGGATCGGGAAAAATAACCCCGCTCGCAGAGGTCGACGTCCCCGCGCTCTATTTCGTGACGTCCCTTGCATATGACGGAAAAGATCGAAAAATCTTTTTCACTACAGACAACACGCGCGGCTGGCGCGACCTCAACGAGCTCGATCTGCGGAGCGGCAGGCGCCGTGAACTGCTGAAGAATTGCCGCGTCGGCGACATCGTCGTGAATCCTGCCGATCAGTCGATCTGGGCCATCCAGCATCACAACGGACTCTCTTCGCTGGTGCGGATTCCGAGGCCTTATCGGGCGTGGCAAAACCTGCTCACACTCGAATACGGCCGCGACATCTTCGATCTCGATATCTCGCCGGACGGCAAGACCCTGAGCGCGTCGATGATCGAAGTGAGCGGTGATCAACGACTCGTCGCCTTCGATATCAGCAGCAGGCAGTTCCGTACGCTGCATACGTTCGAGAACAACGGGCCCGAGAACTTCGTCTTTTCGCCGGATGGCCGGTATCTATACGGGACGTCGTACTACACCGGGGTGTCCAACATCTTCCGCTATGACTTTCAAACGCAGCGCATGGAGGCGCTGACGAATGTGGAGACAGGCCTGTTTCGACCGATTCCGATCTCTGCCGACACGATGATCGCGTATCGCTACACGTCGCAGGGATTTTCGCCGGTGGTCATTCCGATCCAGCCTCGCGAAGACATCAGCGCCATCAACTACCTCGGACAGCAGGTCGTGGAGCGGTATCCGATCGTGAAGAGCTGGAACGCCGGCTCGCCCGCGCGTGTGAATCTCGATGAGGTGACGACGTACGCCGGCCCGTACAGTCCCGTGCTGCAAACGCGCCTCGGCTCGTTCTATCCGATCGTCGAAGGCTACAAGGACACGGTCGCGGCGGGAATGCGGTTCAACTTTTCCGATCCCTTGGGGCTCAACGCCGTCGATGTCACCGCGGCGGTCTCAAGCGGCGCAGAGAAGATGCATGGGAAAGCCGGTTGGGAACACGTGCCCTGGAAACTCCGCCTCAGCTACAACGCCACCGATTTCTACGATCTCTTCGGACCGACCAAGACAAGTCGCAAAGGTCACTCGGCGGCGCTCTCCTATCATCAATACATCGTCTACGACCGGCCGAAGACGATCGATTACACGATCACCGGCGCGTACTACGGCGGCCTCGATACTCTTCCCGAGTATCAGAATATCGCCGCGCCTTTCCGCGAGTACGCGACGCTGCGCGGCGGGCTCGATTACAAGGATCTCCGCAAGACGATCGGAGCGGTCGATTTCGAGCGCGGACACGACTGGAGCGTCGCCGCGAGCGCCAGCACCGTCCACTCTGATTTCTTTCCGCGCGTCTACGCGACCTACGAGCGCGGCTTTCTCCTTCCGCTCGAACATTCATCGCTGTGGCTGCGCGGTGCGGGCGGCAAATCGTGGGGCGATCGCACGAATGTGTTCGCAAATTTCTACTTCGGCGGCTTCGGCAACAACTGGATCGACTGGCGGGAGGTGCGGCGCTACCGCGACTACTACAGCTTCCCGGGCCTCGACCTGAACGAAGCCGGCGGAAACGAATTCGCGAAGGGATCAGTCGAATGGACATTGCCACCGGTTCGATTCCGCCGCGTGGGAGTTCCCTCCCTCTACGCGAACTGGGCACGGCTGGCTGTGTTCTCCTCAGCGCTCACGACACGCGGTGAGGTTCGCGAAAATGTTCACGACGCCGGTGCGCAGGTCGATCTCTCGCTGGTGATGTTCTCGAATCTGGAGTCGATGTTCTCGGCCGGCTATGCCACAGCGTTCGCGAAAGGTGACCGTTCGAATGAGATCATGGTGTCGCTCAAGCTCCTTCGATGATCGTCGCGCGCACCAGCTTCGCGTTCGTCCCGGTCTGTCTCTTTCTGTGGAGTCTCGTCTACATCGATAGCTACAAACTCGTCGGGCTCCGCCGGCTGATCGGCGTGATCCTGAGCGGTACGGCGGCGGCGCTTGCCAGCTACGTCATCAACAAACAGATTCTCGACAGCGTCATTGTCGATCAGTTCACTCTGACGAGTCTCGCGGCACCGGCTGTCGAAGAAGCGCTGAAGCTCGTCCCGGTGCTTTTCCTTCTCCGCAAACGAATCGGCTTTGTGATCGACGCCGCGATCTGCGGTTTCGCCGCGGGCACCGGTTTCGCGGTCGTCGAAAACCTCTATTACATGACCGTGCTACCGGATCGCAGCCTTGGCTTCTGGGTCGTGCGCGGTTTTGGAACGGCGGTGATGCATGGTGGGACGACGGCGCTGGCCGCGATGATCACCAAGGTTCTCTTTCAGCGGCGCGAGGCGGAGCCGCTCATCCTGGCGATTCCAGGCTTCGTCATCGCGTTCGCCATTCACTCCGTATTCAATCAGTTCATCCTCTCGCCGCTGGCGTCGGCGCTGGCGGTCACGACGATGCTTCCGCCGCTGCTCGTGCTCGTGTTCGCGCAGAGCGAGCGCTATCTGCAATCGTGGCTCGGAAGCGGTTTCGATCTCGACACGGAGCTGATCAAAGCGATCCGTTCCGGCGATTTTGCATCGACGCGGCCGGGCCGATATCTGCAGTCGCTGCGCGAGCATTTCGACGGCGCGGTCGTCGCGGACATGCTCTGCTATCTGCGCCTCAGCGCAGAGCTGTCGCTGCGCGCGAAGGGCGTTCTGATGCTGCGCGAGAACGGACTGCCCGTACCGAAAGACGCCGAGAGCGCCCACAAACTCGCCGAGCTGCAGTATTTGAAGTCAACGATCGGAAAAACGGGCCAGCTCGCACTCGCCCCGATCCTCGGACAGACGCCGCATGACATCTGGCAACTGAGGTTGCTCGAGGAGTTGTGAATGCGTTACACAGTTACGCGGTCACTCAGGCCCCTCCGGCCTTCGGCCACCTCCTTCCCGCTTGCGGGAGAGGGTGGCGCGCAGCGCCGGGTGAAGGCCGGCCCACCGCGCAACCCCGTAACCGCATCACTTCACCACAAATCCCCAATCCGCAGACGGCTGCGCGGGGTTGCCGACATTATCCTGCGCCTCGAGATGCACGCGGTGCGGGCCGGGCAGTAGCGGTTTGATTGGCGTGTAGCGCGTGCGACCCGAAGGAGCATCGAACGTCGCCGGCACCTGCACTCCATCGACGAGCAGACGGATCGACGCCGGCTCGACGCCGCTGATCTCGTCTTTGACACTCGCGCCGATTTCGGGCCGCCCGTCCTCGATCACGGCGCCCGGCGCCGGCACGAGATTCGTGATCAGCGGCCCCTTCGTATCTTCGGCCGCTTCGAGATAGACGGCGCGCAGATCGTCGAAATAGATTGATGAGGCGTTGTCGCAGCGATCGTTCATCTCGACGAGATAGATGCGCTCCCAGTGGATCGGCAAAATGGCGTCGCGCGGAATCGGCACGTGGAGATACTTCCACCCGATCCAGTCGATTCCGCCGTGGCGGCGCGTACAGGTCGAAAGGAGCATCCCGGGCGTCGACGTGAAGCTGACGACCTTGATCGCACCAGTCCCGTCGCGATAGTTGCCGCGGAGATCGTGACGGCTGCCGTCGCCCCACACCCAGATTCCGATGTGCAGCGGACGACTCTCGACTTCTTTCGCCGGCTCCCAGCGCACACCGGCCGCCGAGATGCCGGGCTGATTGCGAAGATCGTAGGTGAGCCGCAGCGATGCCGTGCCGCGTCTCACGGGATCGCCGCGAACGGCGCGAGAGAGGTTCGCCGATGCCCGCGTGACGGAGATCCTGACACTGTTCGTGTCCTCAAAATCATCGAGCACGATCGGTGGCTTGCCGATCTCGACGTGTGCGCTCGCCGTCGCGCCACCGATCGTCGCGGTCACCGCGCCGCGGCCGCGCTGGTTCGCACGCAACACGCCGGACGCGACTCGTCCGATCGCCGGTGATGCGGTCCACTGCGCGGTCGATGCATCGACAGCGACCGTTCGTCCTTGCGCATCGCGGCCGCTGAGCGTGAACGATTGCGAGCCTCTCGCGCTGACGATAATTGGATGCGGTGTGACTTCGAGCGATGCCAGGGCGCTGACGACGCTCACCGTCGTCGATCCCGTGGCACCATCGAGCG
>DASXRT010000119.1:0-3582 GCA_036506455.1 Thermoanaerobaculia bacterium | reverse complement strand
TATCTGATCGCGGCGTTCGCCATTCTGCGGATCGGCGGGATTGTCGTGAACGTCAATCCTCTCTATACGCCTCGGGAGATCGTGGTCGTCGCGGCCGATTCAGGAATGCGCCTCCTGATCACGCTGGATGCACTCGCACCGAACGCGCTGAGCATCCGCAACCAGACGTCGATCGAGACCATCATCATCACGTCGGCCGCAGAGTACAGCGCGGCCGCGTCGCCGTGTCCGGCAATCGACGGAACGACGCGACTCAGCGACGTTCTGTCCCGCGTCGATCAACCCGACCTCCCTCGCGTCGAGATCGATCCCGAGAACGACGTCGCTGTCCTCCAGTACACCGGTGGGACGACCGGCGTGCCCAAGGGCGCGATGCTCACGCACTTCAACATCTTTGCGAATGTCATTCAGACGACCGTTCTCCACTATGCGGCGCAGACGCGCGGCGAAGAGCGGATTCTGCTCGTGATCCCGTTCTTTCACATTTATGGATTCACGGTAGGGATCATGGCGGGCACCTGGCAGGGCGCGCTTCAGATCCTCATCCCAAAGTACGACGTCGAGGCCCTTCTCAACGCGATCCGTGATTATCGCCCGACGTACTTTCCCGCCGTACCGACCATTTACGTATCGCTACTCACTCATCCGCGCGCCCGCGAATACGGCATCGACAAGATCCGCGCGTTCAACAGCGGCTCGGCGCCGCTGCCGATGGAAGTCATCGACCAGTTCGAGCGGATGACCGGCGGAACGCTGAACGAAGGATATGGACTGTCCGAGGCGTCACCGGTGACGCATACGACGCCGTCGCTTTCGCGGCGCAAGCCGGGAAGCGTCGGCATTCCGCTTCCCGACACGGACATCAAGGTCGTCGATCTCGAACGTGGAACGACAGAAGTCGCAGTCGGTACCGATGGCGAGCTTTGCATCGCCGGGCCGCAGATCATGAAGGGCTACTGGAACAGGCCCGACGAGACGGACATCGCTTTGCGCGCCGATGCCGATGGGAAGGTGTGGCTTTACACCGGCGACATCGCGCGCATCGACGAAGACGGTTACACGTACATCGTTCAGCGAAAGAAAGACATGATCATCGTATCGGGCTTCAACGTCTATCCTTCGGAAGTCGAAGGCGTGCTGTTCGCGCATCCGGCAGTCATGGAGGCGGTCGTCATCGGAGTTCCCCACGTCTACTACGGCGAAGTCGTCAAAGCGTTCGTCGTTGCCAAACCGGGCGTTCGTGTGACGGCCGAGGATCTTCGGGCGCATTGCACGGCGAACCTGGCGGAGTTCAAACGGCCCGTCGACATCGAGCTCCGCGAGAGCTTGCCGAAGTCCGCGGTGGGAAAGATCCTGCGCCGCGCCTTGCGCGAAGAGGATCGAGCGGTGGCGCGATCATGAGCGCGGATCACGACCGCATCCGCTTCGATCTCTGCTGCGCAGCGCGGCTGTTGTATCGAAACGGTCTGAGCGCCGCCAACGCCGGTCATATCAGCGTGTCGATCGGCGGCGATCGCATGCTGGTGAATCATTTCGGACCCTCGTTCGCCACATTGCGCCCGTCAAACGTCGTGGTGGTCGATTTCTCCGGCAAGGTCATCGAAGGAAACGCGTACGTCAACGACACGATTCGCCTGCATGGCATCATCCATCGCGAGAATCCGCAGGCGACGGTCGTCCTGCACACGCATCCTCCGGCTGTCGTCACATACAGCGCGTTTCGCAAAGTCCCGGAGGTTTTCGATCAGGAGAGCTGTCTGCTCGTCGATGACATCGCGGTGATCGACGAGAATTACGAAGGTCTGGCGTCGGATGAAGAGCGCGTGATGCCGATCGCGCGGGCCTTGCGTCAGAAACCGATCGCCATCCTTCCGAATCACGGCGCGATCACGACGGCCGACAGCATTCCCCTCGCCGCCGTGCGCATGCTGCTCCTCGAGGGCATGGTGCAGCGCAATCTCAGCGTCACGCAGGCGGCGCGTGCGACGGGACTGCAACCGATCCCGATCGCGCCGGAAGCCGCGCGCCGCGCCAAGAGCGAGATCGCCCGCATTCCGGTGATCGGGCCGCTCTGGCAGGACTTCCTCGAACGACTGCAGAAGACCGATCCCGATCTCTTCGCCGCGAGGAGCTCATGAGCTACGCGATTCATCGTGCCGTGGTCATCGGATCGGGAACGATGGGCGGCGGAATCGCCGCGCATTTTGCGAACGCCGGTATTCCCGTCTACCTGCTCGACATCTCCACGCCGATCGTCAGTGCGTCGTTCGACCGGATGAAGAAGTCGAAGCCGCCGGCGTTCTTCACGCCCGAGACAGCGGACCTCGTCACGATCGGAAGTCTCGACGTGAACGAAGCGTGGATCGGCGAGGGCGACTGGATCATCGAAGCGATCGTCGAAGAGCTGGAGCCGAAGCGCGCGCTCGTCGCGCGCATCGACCGGCTTCGCAAGCCGGGCAGCATCGTCTCCAGCAACACCTCCGGCCTGCCGATCGCGAAAATCGCCGCCGCTGCTTCCGCCGATTTCAAAGCGCACTTCCTCGGCACGCATTTTTTCAATCCGCCGCGTTACATGAAGCTCCTCGAAATCATCCCGACGATAGAGACGAAGCCGGAGATCACGGAGTTCGTCCGCGATTTCGCTGAGCGCCGCCTCGGCAAGGGTGTCGTTCTGTGCAAAGACACGCCGAACTTCATCGCCAACCGGCTGGCCTCGATCTCCGGTGCGACGCTCGTCGATTACGTTCTGGAACACGGCTACACGATCGAAGAGACGGACGCGATTGCCGGTCCGCTGATCGGCCGGCCGAAGACCGCGGCGTTCCGGCTGCAGGATCTGGTTGGGCTCGACGTCTCCAGCTCGGTCGCGAAGAACCTCTACGGCCTGATCGAGGGCGACGAATCACGCGATGTGTTGCGCTCGCCGCGTCTCGAAGCGCTCCGCAAAGAGCAGATGGATCGCGGGCGTCTCGGCGACAAGACCGGACAGGGCTTCTACAAGAAGGGCGGCCAGTCGATCCTGACGCTCGATCTCGAGACTCACGAATATCGAGAGCGACGCGAGCCCGACATTCCGTCGATCGCCGAGGCGATGAAGATCAGGAGTCTCCCGAAGAGGCTGGACGTCGTGTTGCGCCAGGATGACAAGGCCGGTGCGCTGGCGCGGCACATCGTCTACAACTCGCTCGCGTACGCGGCGCGACGCATCCCCGAGATCACGGACGCGATCATCAACGTCGATCGCGCGATGCGCTGGGGCTTCTCCCACGATCTCGGACCATTCGAGTTGTGGGACGCGCTCGGCGTACGCGCGACGGCGGAGGCGATGAAGAAGAACGGCGTCGCAGTCGCGCCGTGGGTCGAGGAGATGCTCGCGGCGGGACATGAGTCGTTCTATCGCGACGACTCTTACTACGATCCGGCTAGACGCTCGTACGTTCCGATCGCCGCCGATCCTCGCGTGATTCATCTCGCCGGCGGGCGCAAAGTTCGCGAGAACAAGGGCGCGAGCCTCATCGACATCGGAGACGGCGTCCTCTGTCTCGAGTTCCACACGAAGATGAACACGCTCGACGAAGACGT
>DASXRT010000118.1:0-5568 GCA_036506455.1 Thermoanaerobaculia bacterium | reverse complement strand
CCGATTCGTCCGAGGTGTAGGCGATCCATTTTCCGTCCGGCGAGATGGCCGCGGCGGTGCGAGTCGCGGGAAACGATTTCAGCGCGCTCGCGCCGCAGGCTCTGTTTCAAGCACGCGCTCGCTATACCGGCGAGCGGGCCTATTGACGTATCGGCCGACGGCCAGAAGTTTCTGATCAATACGATGGTCGTCGACCAGCCTTCGACGCCGATCACGGTGATCGTGAATCCGCCGGCGCTACGCCGGCACTCCGCCGGTGACCGACGTCACAACGGGGCGCGGACGTGGCATCGCTTCTGCCACGCTCGTGGCGCGATGGACAGAACACTTGATCGCCTGCGCGAGCTCGGCATTTCCCGAGCGGAGGTGGCGCTGGCACTGAACGTGAGCTTGAGCGACCTCGAGCAATGGCTCGTGGGCGCGTTGCGCACTGAAGTCGCGGACATGATCGAGGTCGGTCTGCTGCTCCTGGAGATGCGTTTCTGCAGCGCCCGGGTCCACAGTGAAGAACCGACGCTGCGGATCGCTGTCGCTTAATACGCGACGAGCGATCGCGCCTCACGCTCGATCTGCTCTTCGCTCGCGAGAAACTCTTCTTCGAGCGGCGGAGAGTAGGGGACCGGCGTATCGAGAGAGCCGATGACGCGAATCGGCGCGTCGAGAAAATCGAACGCTTCTTCCTGAATGATCGCGGCCAGCGACTCGCCGATCGAGCCGGTACGCGTGTCCTCTTCGATGATGAGCACGCGATTGCACTGGCGCGCGAGAGCGAGGACGGCGTCGCGATCGAGCGGAGCGAGCGAGCGAAGATCGAGAACGCTGCTCTCGATTCCATCCTTCGCCAGCTTGTCAGCGACGCGCATGCCGGCGTGCACGTACGCTCCGTACGAGATGATCGCGAGATCGTTGCCTTTGCGACGGAGTGCCGCCTTGCCGATCGGAATCGGCTGCGGAGCTTTGTCGCTCAACACCTGCTTGATGCGCGGATCGCGATAGAGCGCGATGTGTTCGTAATAGAGCACCGGATCGGGATCAGCGACCGCGCTGGCCATCAAGGCGCGCGCGTCGTGCGGAGTCGACGGCGCCACGATCTTCAATCCCGGCGTCCGATAAAACCACGCCTCGGTGTTCTGCGAGTGATACGGGCCGGCGTGACGCAGTCCGCCCCACGGCATCCGCAGCACCATCGGCACTTCGCCACCCCATCGGTAGCGGATCTTCGCGGCATTGTTGACGAGCTGATTGAAGCCGGTGGCAACGAAGTCGTTGAACTGAACTTCGCCGATCGGTCTTCGTCCTGCGAGCGCCGCGCCGATGCAGACGCCGATCGTCGATCCTTCCGCGAGCACGGAATTGATGATGCGATCGCCGAAATCCTTCAGCAGCGGCTTGAGCAGCAGAAACGCGTTGCCATACTTGCCGCCCACATCTTCACCGTAGACAAACGTGCGCGGATCGTTGCGCAGCGCATCCCCCACGCCGAGCATGACCGCCTCGAGAAACGTCTTCCCCTTTGCGTCAAACGGCGGCGCCTCTTCGGTGTCCTCACCGCCGTCGCGCAACACCCACACGCCTTCTCGCACCGTCTTCGCATCGGGCCACGGCGCTTCGATCACCTTGCGCGCCTCTTCCTCCACGAGCTCCTCCGCCTCGCGCTTCCACGGCTCGATATCGACGCCGAGTTTCGCCGCATACGTCGCAATTGGATCGCGCGCGCGCCAGAATTCGTATAGCTCGCGATTCGCGTAGCCGCCTTCCTGCAGCGGCGCGTACGACCACGACTGCTGCGGCTCTTTACCGAGGTAGAGCATGTCGTCGTGATGCGCGTGACCGCACATGCGCATGGCGACCAGTTCGATGAGCGTTGGCCCTTTTCCGCCGCGCGCGCGCTCCGCCGCCCACGCGAATGCGGACGCGATTGCCTCGGGATCCGTTCCGTCGATGGTGATCGCGGGGATGCCGTAACCGATCGCCTTGTCTGCGAACACACGGACGGCCGACTGTTCGCTGACTGGCGTCGACAATGCCGTCTGATTATTCTGCACGCAGAAAATCGCCGGCAGCTTGCGCGCGGCGCACGCATTGATCGCTTCATGCCATTCGCCGAGAGAGGTGGTGCCCTCGCCGGCGAACGACACGGCGACGCGCATGGAGTGCGGCGGCTTGCCGCCGCCTTCCAAGGCGAAGGCCATGGCGATCCCCGCAATCGTCAATGGCGGTGATCCGAGCGGCGCCATCGCCGGCAGGATCCCATGCGCCCAGTCGCCGACGTGCAGGTCCTTGCCGTTCATCGGCGGCCCTGCTTTTCCCATCTGCGCGTTGAGAACCATGCGGACGGTCTCGCGGCTGTTGTGCTTTGCCAGCACGGCGCCGAGGTCGCGGATCATCGGAGAGATCACGTCGTCGGGCCGGAGGCGCAGCGGAGCGGCGTAGATCGCTTCCTGGCCGAGCGAGCGGAATCCTTTTCCCTGGAACGACGTGTTGCGCCAGCGCACTTCGCCGCTCGTGAACAACTGTTTGAGACGATTGTCGACGGCGCGCGTGAGGATCATGCCGCGGAGCATGCCGCCCTTCTCGTCGGCGGTGAGCGACATGGCGATCGCTTCGCGGCGCAGAAATCCGTCGCAGGCGTCGATCACTTCGCCGACCGCGTCGTGCAGCCGCTCGTTCACGCTTACGCCGGGCGTCGTCTCCGGGACGTTCGTCACGGCCGTATTGGGTGCGAGCGCTTCGGCGAGCGCCGGCTCGAGCGCTTTGCGCAACGGCTCGCGAAGCGCGTCGATGTCCCCGGATTTCGATGCGATCTGCTCGAACGCCGCCAGCGCCGGCTTGAGCGCGAACGGATGCCGCTCCGCGATGAATGCGGCGAAGCGGGCCAGGAGGGCCGATTTGGCACGCGCCGGAGTTTCCGTAGCGGTCATGCTGCGATGTTAGCCGTTAGCCAGTCCACGACCAACTCCTCCGCCCAGTACACACAACTCCACGGCGCACGACCGCTGATGAACCCCACGTGACCGCCGCATCTGGTGATGATGAACTGCACGGCTGGCGACGCGGCCGCGCGGGCGCGTTCCAGCACCTCGGGCGGCAGAAACGGATCGTCTTCCGCGCTGATGCACAACACCGGCGTGCGAATGCGTCCGAGGTAGGCGAGAGAGCTCGAGCGTGCGTAGTAATCGGCGGCATCCTTGAAACCGTGCAGTGGCGCGGTGGCGGCGTCGTCAAATTCAAAGAATGTTCGGGCGCGACTCGCTCCCGGAAGATCGAGCCGGACTTCGGGAAAGTGCGCGGCGACGTGTTGGAACTTCTTGTTCATCGTGCGCAGGAAACGCGCGACGTAAAGCGGACCGGCGCCGCGCTCGAGATATCTCGCCCCCGCAGCGAGGTCATACGGAACCGAGACCGTTGCCGCGGCAGTAACGAGCGCCTCGTCGGGATGTTCCCCGAGCCACTTCAGGAGAATATTGCCACCGAGCGATGCGCCGAATGCAGCGAGCGGCGTCGACGGCATGCGTGCGCGTAGCGTGCGCACCACGAAATCAAAGTCGGTCGTCTCGCCGGAGTGATAAAGACGCGGCTGCCGGTTCATACGCACGCAGGAGCGGAAGTTGATCGCCGTGGCGCTGCAACCTTTTTTCGCGATGATGGAAAGAACTCCCTGGATGTACGAAGAAGCAGAGCTTCCTTCCAGCCCGTGGAGGAGAAGGAAATGCGTGCCTTTACCAGGCAAATGATCGAGCACCAGTTCGTCTCCGTCCGGCGTCTCGAGAAACTCGCGCTCCAATCGCACCTGCCGCCATGGCCGCAACAGGCGGCCGAGGATCGTCTGTGCGTGCGGACCGCGAGCGAACCACGCCGGAGTGAAATCAGTCACTGCCGTCTCCGCCAGAATGCCACGTCGTCCTCAGCATGATCCGGTGTGAAATGCTCGGCCACGTACTTCCACACCAATGGGGCGCGTATCTGATTCGGTATGTTGTCGACACTCCCGCCCTCACCCGATGCCGGCACGAGCGCCGCGCGGACGTTCGGGTTGGCGTCGATCCTGGCGATGACTTGCCGCTGCAGCTCCTCCGTCTCATAAAAAGGCACGGCGATCTGTCGCACCGGGCAGTCCCGTCGCAAAAGGAAATATAGCGATCCTCGATCAGTGAAATCGAAAAACGTGTTGTCGCCAGGTAACCGTTCTTCGACATAACGTGAGGCGGCGCGAACGACCGCTGCATCATGGACGGTGAAGAGCGCACCGCGAGCTCGAGGAAGCTCGCGAATCTCGGTCCAGCCTTGTTCGATCGGGCCGCGCGTACGGCGAATCCAGGCGGCGATCGCCAAATGCGTTGTCGGTTGCGCCATCATCAGAAGGGCGACCACGATCGCGGGCGTGAGTGCCGGAACACGGCGGATGACGAGCCAGGCGATCATGACGAACAGCGTTGCCGTCGCAAACTCGAAGAAAACGTGATGCCGTTGTGCGTACGAGAGGCCGGCGACGGTCATCCAGAAAGAAACGACCAGGAGCGGCAGGGTACCTCGATCGACTCGCCGCGCAATCAACGTGCCGGTGAGAATCACGGCCATGATCCATGACACGTAAGTCACCGCCGGTTTTGTGAAGATCGCCGCGAGCACCTCCGGAACGTGTGGGTACTGAACGAAGCCCTGCGGCGGCGTGAACACGTTGAGCGTTCCGGTCGTCGCCGCCGCAGGCAATTCGAAGAGCGTGACGCGGAAAAAATCATCGAGAACACCAAACGCGGCGAGAACGGCGGCGAACGGCAGACCGGCGGCGGCCGAGCCGATCGCGGCATTCCGGATGGCGCTCCAGCGATTCCGGCCGTATCGAAGCAAGCTGACAATCAGGGTCAGAAGCGTGTAGGTGCCGAAATCGAGACTGGTCATCAGCGCCAGAACCGTCAGGAATCCGCCGGCGTACATCGCACGCACATTGCGCATGCGGACTGATGCCGCAATCGCGGCCAGTGCGAAAAGCGCTGGCACGACGCGAACGCTCGCCGGAAGTACGCCGAGAGTTGTCGCCAGCAGGAACGCGAGAAATCCCGCTTCGGTGACTCCGGTCGCGGCTACCGTCACCGCGTACGCGCCGACTGATATGAGCGTGCCCACCGCGGCTCGACCGCGAAGCGCTGACCCGATGGTCGCGCCGCGTGCTTTCAGGGCGATCCACGTGATTGCGGCATCTTCGATGAACCCGTGCGTCGGAACGATGTCGCGATACAGGCGCTCGCCGCGCAACATTTCAGACGCAGGCACGAGATGATGCGCATCCTCGAAAAAGTTGACGCGCGGCTTTCCCTCGGCCGTGGCAAGGCTCGTGGCGTTCATATAGGCGTAGCAGGCGACCGGATACACGACAAACGTCAGAACAGCGACGGCTCGGCGGCTGTTGCGAAGGAATCTTCGCGTGATGAACGGCGCAATGACGGTCAGAGCGATGACATGCCAGCCGAAGTAGCGCTGATCACGTGGAAACAAGGTCGTCTCCAGGACGAGGCCGAACGGGACCCAGAGAAACGATAGACCCGGAGGGAGCGGCGAAGAGACTTTCGT
>DASXRT010000117.1:0-3010 GCA_036506455.1 Thermoanaerobaculia bacterium | reverse complement strand
AGTCTTCCTCGCCGGCGCGGAGAAAGCGCAGAGCGCGCGCGTCGGCGAGCTCGACGAGGAAATGGTCTTCGAGTCGCGCGTCGGCGAGACCTTCCTCCTCGGCGCCTCGACTTGGCGCATCGAAGAGATCACGCACGATCGTGTGCTCGTCACGCCGGCGCCGGGCCAGCCGGGAAAGATGCCGTTCTGGAGAGCGGATGCCGCGGAGCGCACCGTGCGCTTCGGTGAGGAAATCGGGCGCCTCGTTCGCGAAGTCCGGGAGATGAAACCGTCCGAGGCGATCAAACGACTGACGACGAAGCACGATCTCGATCGGCTCGCCGCCGAAAATTTTCTCCAGTATCTGAACGATCAACACGAAGCGACAGGCGCGGTTCCCGATGATCGAACGATCGTCATCGAGCGCGTGCTCGACGAGCTGGGCGATTGGCGTGTCTGCGTGCTCACTCCGTTCGGTGGAAAAGTTCACGCGCCGTGGTCGATGGCCGCGTCGGCGAAGATTCGCAATGAGCTGGCGATCGACGTCGAGACGATGTGGAGCGACGACGGTTTCATCATTCGTTTTCCGGAGACTGATGCGCCGCCGCGCGCGGAGCTGGTCGTTCCCGATCCGGACGAAGTGGAACAGCTCGTGATCCGGCAACTCGGATCGAGCTCGCTCTTCGCGGCGAAGTTCCGCGAGTCGGCTGCTCGAGCGTTGCTGTTGCCACGCATGCGCGCGCAAGGCCGCACCCCATTGTGGCAACAGCGCAAACGCGCGTACGACCTGTTGCAGGTCGCATCGCGCTTCGGATCCTTTCCGATGATCCTCGAAGCGTATCGCGAAGTTCTGCGCGACACGTTCGATGTGCCGGCGCTCGTCCAGACATTGAAGAAAGTTCAACAGCGATCGATCCGCCTCGTCACCGCCGACACGCCAAAGCCCTCTCCGTTCGCGGGATCGCTTCTCTTCAAGTACACCGCGAACTTCATCTACGACGGCGACGCGCCGCTGGCCGAGCGCCGCGCCCAGGCGCTCGCCATCGATCAATCGCAACTCCGCGAGCTTCTCGGCGAAGCGGAGCTGCGCGAACTTCTCGATTCCGAATCGCTCGCCGAGATCGAGCTGCAGTTGCAGCATCTCGATGAGCGTCATAAAGCGAAGTCTGTCGATGCGATTCACGATCTGCTGTTGAGGATCGGCGATTTGACGGCGGAAGAGATCGCCGCGCGTTTCAGTGGAGCGACGCCACCCACGGCGGCGATTCGCGAACTTGCTCAGGCCCGTCGCATCTTCGAAGTCCCTGTCGCCGGCGAGAAGCGCTACATCGCCGTCGAAGATGCCAGCCGCTTTCGCGATGCCCTCGGCACGCCGCTGCCGGCCGGTCTTGCCGATCGTTATCTCGAGCCTGTCGCCGATCCTGTCGGCGATCTCGTTCTGCGCTATGCGCGCACTCATGGCCCGTTCACACCGGCTGATGTCGCGCGCCGGCTCGGACTCGGCATCGCCGTCGTGACGAACGCGCTGGAGCGCTTCGTCGAAAGGGGGCGGCTGGTCGAAGGCGAGTTCCGTCCTGAAGGAACGCAACGCGAGTGGTGCGAAGCAGAGGTGCTTCGCTCCATCCGGCGTCGATCGCTGGCGAAGCTGCGCAAGGAAGTCGAGCCGGTCGACCAGCCGGTGCTGGCGCGACTCTTCGCTTCGTGGCAGGGCGTGACGAAGAAGCGCAGAGGACTCGAAGCGCTGCTCGATGTGATCGAGACGCTGCAGGGTTATCCGATGGCCGCCTCGATCTTCGAGAGCGAAATCCTCGGTGCCCGCATCGAAGACTACAAACCTTCCGATCTCGACACGCTCAGCGCCGCCGGCGAGATTGTCTGGATCGGCGTGGAGCCATTGGGCGGACACGATGGAAGAGTCGTGGTCTACCTGACCGACCATCTCACGATGCTCCGTGTGGCGCCGCCGGCTTCGGCGGCGTTGTCGGATATCGAGCAGCGCATCATCGATTACCTCAAGACCCACGGCGCATCGTTCTTCGCGCAGATTCACGAAAGCGTCGGTGGATTCCCCAACGACGTCGTCGACGCGATGTGGGATCTCGTCTGGAAAGGAGTGATCACGAACGACACCTTCCACGCGCTCCGCGCATTCACGCGACGTTCGAAGTCTCCCTCGCGCGGATTTCGTTCGCGTCGTGTCGCTCCGCCGTCGACGCAGGGACGCTGGTCGTTGGTTGCAGCGCCGACGGCAAACGCGACCCAGCGCGCCACGGCCATCGCACAACAACTTCTGACGCGTTACGGCGTCGTGACGCGCGAAGCGCCGGGCCCGGAGAACATCACCGGCGGGTTCAGCGCGGTTTATCCGGTCTTGAAGGCGATGGAAGAGAAAGGGCGCGTACGCCGCGGCTACTTCGTGGCCGGACTCGGCGCGACGCAGTTCGCATCCGGCGGTGCGCTCGATCTTCTCCGCTCGCTGCGCGAAGGGCCGGAGCAGCCGGAGACGGTGATGATCGCGG
The DNA here is from genome assembly GCA_036506455.1 of Thermoanaerobaculia bacterium. Classification (GTDB taxonomy): domain Bacteria; phylum Acidobacteriota; class Thermoanaerobaculia; order Gp7-AA8; family Gp7-AA8; genus DASVHS01. The sequence continues at coordinate 512 of DASXRT010000117.1, read as the reverse complement.
CGAGCGACCCGGCGAATCCTTACGGGACGATCGTGAAGTGGCCGCGCGAAGGTCTCATGCGCGTCGCCGGCGCGAGCGTGATTCTCGTCAATGGCGCGCTCGCCGCGTACATGTCGCGCGGCGAGAAACAGCTCGTCGTCCTTCTTCCCGACGACGAGCCGACGCGCAGCACCGTCGCGCGCGAGGTCGCGAACGCGCTCGCATCCCTGGTCACGAGCGGAAGGCGTCGTGCGTTACTGATCTCCGAGATCAATGGCGAGCGGGTGGCGAAGAGCGAGATCGCGCCATTCCTTGCCGAAGCGGCATTCGTTCCGACGTCGATGGGTTATCAATTCGTGCGCAGTTATGCCTGAGGGCGACACCATCTTCCGCGCCGCGCGCGCGCTCAACGCGGCGCTCTCCGGCAAGACCGTGCAGCGCTTCGAGACCGTGCTGCCACATCTCGCGCGCGTCGACGATCAGCAGCGCATCACCGGCCGCACGATCGAGCAGGTCGTGCCCGTCGGAAAACA
>DASXRT010000116.1:0-4177 GCA_036506455.1 Thermoanaerobaculia bacterium | reverse complement strand
GATGGCGCTCTGCTGATCGGGACGATGAGCGGACAGGAATGCGATCTCGCTGTCGAGCTGGGCGTAGAAGATCGGATCGCGTCCCGCCAATCCCATCGGCGACCATCGCCATTCGCCGTATGGTGAGATGTTGACGAGCGGTTTGGCTTCGACGCGAGTGTCGGTCCAGAGCATCACATTGCCGTAGCGGTTCCCGCTGTGGCAGCCGAAGCATTGATCCGAGGTGATGAAATGCTGCGGCTTGACCGGCGGCGAGACCACGTGGTCGTAGTTCTCGCCCGGCAACGGATTCGGCCGCGGATCGACGTTTGTGTCCCGGAAGAATTGCGCCCAGTCACTGCTGATGGCCGGGTGAGGCACTGCGAGTCTGGGCATGTTCGCTGTGGTGATGTGCGGATGTGTCGTCTCCGCGCTTTGCCGCGCCTCCGACGCGATCATCTGCTGCTCCGCAAGGGGCGCTCCTTCCTCACGCGACCGCGCCGCGGCGACCGCTTCCGCGTTCGGCGGCTGCAGCGGCCCGTTCCAGAACCACGAGTAGTCATCGCGAAACGTCAGCGGTTGGCCGGGGCGGTCCTTGATGTTGACCTGCGAAGCGAACGTCATCTGCGACTCCGCCGAGCCGTGGCAGCGAACGCAATAGAGTCCGAAGCCGGCGTTGAAGACTGCGAACGGCGCCGCATAACTGTCCGGTGCCATGCCCTTCCACGCCTCGGCCCAATACCAGCCGTCCGCGGAGCCCTTGCGATCGCGAATCATGATCGTCCAGTCGTAGTGGTCGAAGAAGTAAGTGCGGAGCTGCGCCTTCGTCCAGCCGATGTACTGTCCGGCCGGTGTTGGAGCGAACTGCTCTTTGATGATCATTGCGCCGTCAGGAAGGTCTCCTTGCCGGCCTCTCATGATCCACTTCGCCACACTGGGTGAGTACCAGACACGTACGGCGGGGTGCGTGCCGAAGTACGCATTGTTGAGCCACGGGCCAGTGTCGCGGACCGTCTTGTCCTCGCACCACCCGAGTTTCTCGTACGTCCCCGCGCGGAGGAAATTCGCGAGCAGCGCTGGAAATGCCGCCGGGTCGTTGTTGGTCGAATATGTGCTCGGCAACGGTAGGCCGGACTCATCACCGGCCGTGCAGCGCGGAAGCGCCGAGATGTGCGACTCTTCGGACGTCGCGGCAAAGCGCGAGCCGCTGATCGACAGGAGAACGATCGCGGTCACTACCGGACGGGCGAGCCGGCCCATGATTCCCTCTACGTTATGACGAACGTTCGTGCGGAAATGCGGAATTTGAGAACCGGCTCAAGATAGCATGACGCTCGAGCGTCAGAGTTCGCGAATGCTCCTCGAACGAGCCGAAAAAGAAAACCGACGCTCCACGATAGACGTGTTTTCATCACCTTAGAGACGTCGCGCACTTGCCGAACCCGATCGCTCACAAGGGCGCCTTTCGCGCGCCTGACGACCGCTCCGCGATCCTGTACGAAATCACCAGCACTGGTGAAGGGACGGAGATCGCAGATCGACTCGATCGATCTGCAGCGCCTCTCCAGTCGCACCGCGGCCTCTCCAACTCGTTCTTTCGTACTCTGCGACATCAGAATCTCGCCCGCCGACCACCATGCCGTGAAGGGATGCGCAGTAAAGCGCCTCCCAGTCACTCCTACATCAGATCCCCAAAGAACGTTCCATAACTCTTTTGTTTACGAATGAAATCGAGATTACAAAAATCTTTTGCGGCTGTCGCCTGCGCGTTTGTATTCGCGGCACCGGCGCCGAGTCTCGCCGCTTCTGTCAGCGCGAAGGCGACCACCCACTCGTTGACCCCGTGCGCGAGATGACCTAATCTCACCATTCGCAAGGAGATGCTGGAGCGCGTCGGGATCTGATGGCGGACGTCGCCCTCGATCCGATCGAGATCGAATCGCGCCGGCGCGAGCGGACGTGGCGTCTGGCCGCGATCGAGCTGCCGCTCGTACGCCTCGGCGGCTCGATCCTCCTGTCGATCGGCGTCTACGTCAACAATCGCTTTCTCGTTCCCGGCACGACGATGCATGGGTGGATGCTCGTCAGTGCCGTGGTCGCGATTTACGCCGCGGTCTCGTGGACGCTCCTCGTCTTCTTTCTACGCCGAGACCCGCCGCGAGATCTCACCCTTCCGACTCTCGCCGGTGATCTCGTGGTGTGGACATTCGCGATTTATCATTCCGGCGCGGAGGCAAGCTGGCTGTTCTTCATCCCGCTGCTGCGCGTCGCCGATCAGACCCAGACGACGTTTCGCCGCGCGCTCGCATTCGCACTCTTGGCGACGCTCTGCTTTGCGGCAATGCTGGGATGGGTCGTTGTGATCGACCAGCGTCCGATCGCTCCCGTGGCGGCGCTCGCGAAGTTGCTCTTCATCCTCATGTCGGGCATTTACATCGCGCTCGCGGCGCGAACCGCCGAGGCGCGACGGGCGAGGCTGACGGAGGCCGTTCGCATGTCGCGCGAGCTCATTCGCAAGCTCGAAGAAGCGCATGCGCGCGCGGAGGAGGCCAGCGCCGCCAAGAGCGAGTTCGTCGCGAACATGTCCCACGAAATGCGCACGCCCCTTCAGGGTGTGATCGGAATGCTGCAACTCGTGATCGAGGATGAATCGTCGGAGGCACGTGCCCGACGGCTGCAGATGGCGCGGCGGTCGGCGGAGATGCTTCTGTCGCTGATCGACGATGTGCTCGACTTCGCGCGCATCGAGGCGCGCAAGCTGGAGCTCCAGCCGGTTTCGTTTCCGCTGCGACAGATGGTTGACGACACGATGAAGGCCCTCGGTGTCATGGCGGCGTCGAAACATCTCACGCTGTCGTACATCGTCCGCGCCGATGTTCCGGAGATGGTCTTCGGCGACCCGGTGCGGCTGCGCCAGATCGTGGTGAACCTCGTCGGGAATGCCGTGAAGTTCACGAAGAAAGGTGAGATCTCGATGCAGGTCTCGCGCGGCGCGAACGAGATCCGCTTCGAGGTCTACGACACCGGGATCGGTATTGTGCCGGCCGTGCAGAAGCGCATCTTCCAGCCGTTCATGCAGGCCGATACCTCGCACGCGCGACGTTACGGCGGAGCGGGGCTCGGTCTGGCGATCGTGGTGCGGCTGCTCGAGGCGATGAACGGCGCGGTCGACGTGAAGAGTGAGCCGGGCAGCGGAAGCGTGTTCACGTTCAGGATTCCTCTCGCTATGAACGCCACCGGCGAAGTGCCGTCGTGGAAGAGTTGGGAACACGCGCTCGCCGGACGGCTGGTAGCGATCGTGGAACCGGAGGAGATGGCCCGCGCGACGATCGCCGACATCCTGCGTGGACGAGGGATGTTCGCGAGCTCCTTTGCTGCCGCGGACGAGGTGCCGTCAGGCCGTTTCGCGTGCGCGGTGACGAGCGATTCGAGCGTTGCCGTGCATCCGCAGGTCGTGATCACGTCGCCGCTCGATCAGAAAGAGTACGCGGTACAAGTGTCATGGCCCGTCGCCGAGCGCGAGCTCATCGATGCCGTCGGCGAAGCGCTCGGTCTCGGCGCGCTGTCGGCAGCGGTGCCACAGGACGTGACGCTGCACGCGACGACATCGCTGCGCATCCTCCTCGTCGAGGACAACGACGTGAACCGCGAAGTGTTTACCGAGATGCTGCACCGCCTCGGGCACAACGTCACGATCGCGTCCGATGGCGAGTCCGCGCTCGCGAAGCTCACCGACGGCGGCTTCGACGCAGCGTTCATGGATGTGCAGCTTCCCGGCATCGACGGCCTCGAGGTGACGCGCCGCTTTCAGCAGATCGGCGGCACGACGCCGATCATCGGTCTCACCGCGCATGCGTCGCGCGAAAGCATGGATCGTTGCCTCGTCGCCGGAATGAAAACCGTGCTCACCAAGCCGATCGACTCCGCGCAACTCGCCGCCGCGCTGCGACTGTTCACCGATCCCGGCGAGGCGTTGCTCGAGATCGCTGATGGGAATCCCGCGCTTCTTCAGCGTGTCCGCGACGCGTTTGCGCGACAGACCCCCGGACTGCTCACCGCCATCCGTGAGGCTGTCGCCGGCAATGACTCGGTCGCCCTCGCGCGACACGTCCACACGCTGAAGGGATCACTCAGTCACTTCCCATGGAATCGCGGCGCAGAAATCGCTCGCCAGATCGAATCCGCCGCGATCTCGGGA
>DASXRT010000115.1:0-20776 GCA_036506455.1 Thermoanaerobaculia bacterium | reverse complement strand
ACGACATACCACTCGACGGTGATGCCTTTGGTGATGTCGGCGATCAGCGACGTCGTCGTCGACGTCCCGAGTTGCTCGAAATTGAAAAAGTCCGCCGAGCCCCACACTTCGTATCGCGTCGCGCCCGGTACGGCGTTCCAGTGGAATGTCACTGGGCTTTCGACATCTGTGGCACCGCTGGCAGGGAAGACAAGCTGAACGCCGGGAAGGGGACAGCCGGTCTGGGCATGCGCCGTCGCCGCGATGGCGAGGGAAAGCAGCAGAAGTTGCCACCGCCTTCCGAAGCGGCAGCAAGCCGCCGCACTCCAAGACTGCCTACTGCGCTGGAACGTAAGTGGGATCCTTGCTGAGATTGTCCACGAGAGATCCGTACGCGGTCGCTTTTCCCGTTCCATCGACGACCTTCACCGCGACACGCGCGTTGTAGATCGAATCCGTGAGTCCGAAGCTCGCGAGCGAGAACTGCACGAACTCGTTCGCCGCGAGGGGGAAGCTGATCACCGGCGTGATTTTCGAGTCAGGCAGAACGAGCGAGACCTCGACCGTCGCAGGATTGCCGGTCGTCTCCGCGAGACCGATGTTCGTGCGGAACGCGTCGGATTGCTCGAGCTGCAGGAGCTGCAGCGCGCGGTCAGCCACACCGACGGAGTCGGCCGGCGTTACACCTGGGATGAATTGGCCGACGGTGCCGATGTCGGTCGGCGTGTACGTGCGCGCGCTGGCGATGATGCTGCTCGTCGAGGTTGTCGTCACGACGATGGAGCCGCCGGCATTCAGATCGGTGATGCCGAACATCGTGTTGAGGATGTTGTCGACGCCGCGCGTTTCGCCCGCGGCAATCGTGATCGACCTCGATTGTGGCAATCCCGGCGCGCCTTGTGGGTAATACGTCAGGGTCGCGTTCACGCTGGTCGATGCCGAGTTGTACAACCGCACATCGGTGCGCCAGTTCGCAATGCCGTTGCTGTACGCCACGCCGGGGATGACGTAGCGATTCGACTTCACCGCCGACTTCAGCACCGGCGAGACGAGGAGCGGATCGTTCGAGAAGTTGTCGAGCACCGACGCGTACGCGGAGACTTTTCCGGTCGTCGAGACGACTTCGACTTCGACGCGGCCGTCATCGAGCGTGATGTTGTTCGCGGCCAGCAGGCCGTTGAGCGCCAGATGCTCCGAGGGCAGCAAGGCCTGGGGAATGTCGGCGAGCAGATTGCCGAGCTTGTCGAAGACGTGCAGTACGACATTCGCCGGCTCGCCGGCCGCCTCGACGAGACCGAAATTCGTGCGGTACGCCGCCGACTGCGCGATCTGCTGCAGCGAGAGAATGCTTCCCTGGCCGACGAACTGCGAGAACGGAATGGCCGGGATGAACTGGCCGAACGTTCCCTGCGACGTAACGTTGTAGGTGCGGCTCGAGGCCACCGTGGCGAGAGCGCTGCTCGGAACGGTGGAGAAAATGCTCGACGACGAAGTGCTCGTCAGCGGACGGATCTCGAGCATGCCCGTCGCGCTGCCATTCGAAGCGGTTCCGAAAAACGAGGAGAGGATATCGTCGAGCGCAGTCGTCGCGCCCGGATCGACCTGAATCGTGGTCGTCGTGCCGCTCTGCGTTCCGTCGGTCGCCGTCGGCGTGAAGTTGATGAGGTACGTCATCGCCTGCGACGACGTGTTCGCCAGGCGGATGTCGGACTGGAAGAGCGAATTGTTCGCGCCCGGGCCGTGCGCAACGGCGGGAATGATGAGCGACTCCGGTGGCGGCGTGGCTTTCGTATCGGGGACGACAGGAGTCACCAGGCTGATCGAGATCGATATGTTCGTCGGCGGAGTATTCGCGGTGGTCTCGATGCGTCCGCTGCCGCCGATGCTCGTGTACGTGACATGTACCGTGCCGTGCGTCGTGCCGACGTTCAGCGCTTTTGGATCGGCCATGACTGTGAGCGTCAGACCTGTCGTCGGAATCGTTCCCGATGACGGTGAGACGGTGAGCCACGGTTTATCGGTCGTGGCACTGAAGGCGACCGGCGTCGTCGAGCCGGCAAGGGTCAGCGTCTGCACGACGATGTTCTGGACGCCGATCTCCGCCGCGCCGCGCGTTCGCGTGGCGAAGGTGTTCGGAGGCACGACTCGCGTCGTGACGATCCTCGAGAACGGGCTCCGGTCATCGCTGCACGAGCTGACGGCGCGCACGCGATAGAAATACTGCACGGGCGCAGTCGCTGCGACGTGATTGAACGTGAAGTTCACGCCGGTGACGGTCAGCGTCGTGGCATTCGAAAAGTCCGCGGTCGTCGATTCCTGCACCTCATAGATGCCTGCGTTCCCGACGCCTGTCCAGCGCAGAGTGAAATCCGTGCCGGAGAGGACCTGTGCGACAACATGCGCCGCCGGGCGTGTTGGAGATGTACACGCCGACGGTCGGGGAGCGATCGTCACGTCGCTGCCGCCTGAGAACAGCGAAGGACATGTATCGAATGCGGCTTCGACCGACCAGCGAATGCGGCCGGCGTCGAGCGGAACGGTGATCTCGTTCTCGGTCGTCGTCGCGATCACGCTCGAATCCCCATCCTCGGTCTGCATGCGCAGCCTGTAGATCTTGACTCCCGGCACTCTCGTCCAGGCGAAGTGCACCGGCGACGCGACGCCGATCGAATCGTCCGCCGGCGCGAGCGCATGCGGCCGTTTCGTGCCGCAACCCTCAGGCGTCGGGATCGTGAATGTTGCTCGATCCGAGGCGATCGGATCGCAGCCGGCACCCAGCGCGATGACGAACCATTCGATGGTGCCGGGTGAGAAATTGCGTACGATCTGCGTGGTGCTGGTCTCGCCGAGAGGAATCGGTGCTCCATTCGCGCCGCGGATGACGAGAATGTAGCGGAGGGCCCCATTCACCGCGGACCAGGAGAACGTGACAGGTGTCGCGACGTCGGATGCCCCATTCGCCGGCGAGAGGAGCGTCGGTTTTGTCGTCGGACAGCTCGCCGCGCGAGGAATCGTGAACCTCGAGGAAGTGGAATGTGTCGCCGCACATCCTTTGAATGCCGCTTCGACGAACCAGAGAACATTGCCGGGCGGAAGAGTCGCCGTCAGCGTCGTTCTGGCGGTCTCGCCGATCAGCTTGGCGTCGCCGCCGTCGATCGAAGCGAAGACGCGGTACTCGATCGCGTTCGCGACTGCCGTCCACGAGAACGTGACAGGGGAGGGCACCGATGCGCCGTTCGCCGGCGCGACGATGGTGGGCGAGTCATTATTGCAGCGGGCGCCGGTATCGACGACGTTGAAGATCGCCTTCGACGAAGAGACCGGCGTGCAGGCGCTGAAGATCGCGTCGACATACCACGTGTAACCCGTCGGCAGGAGCGCGCGCTGGATGGTCGTGCTGGTCGTGAACGCGAGCTCGCTGAACGCGAGCCCTGCCGGAGCGATCCACACGCGATACGCGATCGCGTTGTTGACGGCGTTCCAGCTCAGAGTTACGGGGGTGGCGACATCCACGTTGATCGGAGAGTTGAGCGTCGGAGCCTGGTTCGCGGCGCAGTTCGCCCCGATCGGAACGGTGAACGTGCGGTGTTCTGAAATGATCGACGGGCAGTTGTCGAAGAGGGCCTCGAGGAACCACTCCGCCGAGCCGCTCGGCACCGGCAGCGTAGCGCTCGTCGTGGTGATACGCGCGATGATCGTCGGTGCGGAGTTGTCGACAGCGAGCCAGAGTCGATAAGCAATCGCGCCCGTGACCGCGGCCCACGAAAACGTCACCGGCGACGATGTCGTCGTGCCATTCGGGGGAGAAGTGAGCGCAATCGTTCCGCCGCCGCACGCCGGCGTGGCGGTGACGAAGAACTTCGTGGCCGACGATCGCGTCGAGCATGATGAGCCAAAGAGCGTTCTGATCGCGGCGAGATATGTGCCCGGCCCGAGCGTCGCTGCGGCGGTCGTGGTGTTTCCCGAGACGGTCGCCACCGGCGCGAACGTCGCGCCGTTGTCGCTCGACACGAGAACGACGTAGCCGATTGCACCTGTCACCGATGTCCACGTGAAGGTGACCGGCCTGCTGTTGTCAAACGATGCGCCGCTCGTCGGCGTGAGAAGGACCGCCGTCTCCTGCGGGCATCCGGCGTCGACGATCTCCACTTCATAATCCTGCGTTCCGCTGCACCGTTTGGAGTCGGTGGCGACGATCTGGAACGGGTAACTGCCCGCTCTCGTCGGAAAGCCGGTGATCGTGCTGACGGAGAGACCCATCCCCGGCGGCAGGCTTCCCGTCCCGAGCGAGTATGAGTATGGCGATGCGCCGCCGGTCGCGATGACGCGCGAGCTGTACAACATGCCCACTGTGCCGGAGGGGAGACTCGTCGGTGACAGGGTGATCGCCGGACAGGTCGGCGTGTTCGGATCTCTGACGGTGAGAGTGAATGAAGACGTGCCGAAGCAGTTGTTCGCGTCCGTCGCCTGGATCTTGAATGTGAAGGTCCCGACTTGCGTCGGAGTTCCCAGCAGCTTGTCGCCGAACAGGCGGAAGCCGGGCGGCAGCGACGAAGTCGGTGGAACCGTAAACGTGTACGGCGGTGTACCGCCGGTGACATTGATCAGTTGCGAGTAACCCTGATTCAACGTCGCGTCGGGCAGAATGGCCGGACCCGGCGTGATCGTCGGACAACCGGCGTGCGCGGCGGCGGCGAGGCACATCGCGGCGAGGGCTGTCGCCGCGACTCGAAGCTGTCTCATGGGTTCACGCATTGTAGCAAACGCTACAAATAATCAGTGATACTTGTTGCCGCCGGTATTAAACAACACCACGGCGTCATCGGCGCGAATCACGTTTTTCGCGCGGAGTTGGGCGTAGGCGAGAAGCGCGGCGCCGCCTTCCGGACCGGCATCGACGCCCTCGCGCGTCCTCATCTCCGCCGCCGCATCCTCGATCTTTTCTTCGGCTACCGCGATCGCTCCACCGCGCGATTCGCGCAGTGCGCGCAGCATGAGGCGATCGCCGATCGCACGTGGAACGCGCAGGCCCCACGCGGAGGTCTGCGGTGATTCCCATTCCGGCGCCGCGTCGAGATTCTGATCGAACGCGCGAACGATCGGCGCGCAGCCGCTCGATTGCACCGTGAACATGCGCGGACGCTCCGCTCCGATCCAGCCGAGGCGTTGCATTTCGTCGAAGGCTTTCCACATGCCGATGAGGCCCGTGCCCCCGCCGGTTGGATAAAGGATCACGTCGGGCAGTCTGCCGAGATCGTCGAGCAGCTCGTAGCCCATGATCTTCTTTCCTTCGACGCGATAAGGCTCCTTGAGCGTCGACAGATCGAAGCCACCGTTCTCGGCGATGTACTTCTGCACGCGTTTGCCCGCGTCAGTGATCACACCCGCGACCAGCTCCACTTGCGCTCCGTAGGAGCGGCACTCCTCGACGATCGACGGCGGCGTGTCGCGCGGCATCGCCACGAAGACCGGCAAACCGGCGCGCGCGCCATACGCCGCGAGCGCGCAGCCGGCGTTTCCCGCGGTCGGCGCGGCCAGACTCTTTGCGCCGAGGTTCGCGGCCATCGTCACAGCCGCGGCCATGCCGCGGGACTTGAATGATCGCGTCGGATTCTTCGACTCGTCTTTGATGTAGAGATTCGGCGCGGAGCGCGACGCAAGCATCGGCGTCGAGCCCTCGCCGATCGAGATCACCGTGTCGTTCTCATCGACCGGGAGAACTTCGGCGTAGCGCCACATCGTCGGGCTGCGCATGCGCGTCTGCATGCGCAGCTCCGGGGCAGGGGAGAGGTCGTACTGAACGAGAAGCGGCCCGCCGCATTTCGTGCAGAGATTGTGGAGCGCGCGCGGCTCGTAGCGAGCCGCGCACGCGGAGCATTCGATGTGAAGGGGGAAGGTGCGCATACAACGTCATCCTGAGCGAAGCGAAGGACCTCGCGCAAGAGATCCTTCGCCGTCTGCGCGACTCAGGATGACGTGTAGGACTACTGCGTCTTCTTGGCGTCCATCTCTTTCTGCCAATCCTTCATCTTCTGCTCGGTCTCGCCCTTCTTGTCTTCGTACTTCGCCAGCTCCTGCGTGAACGCGTTGAGCGCGTCCTCGTACTTCGACACGAGCTGCTTGTTGTAGGCAAGGGCAGGATCTTCCTTCTGCTGCTGCTCGGCCATCTCCTGCTTCTGTTTGTCGAGACCGTCGAGCGTTTCCCTGTAGAGCTTCTTCGTCTGCTCGTCGGTGGCCTCGTCATACGCCTTCTTCGTCTGCTGGTACATCTGATCGAAGCTGGCGTTCGCGGCCTGTGTCATTTTCTCGCCCATCGCCGCGGTGCTGACGGCGAGGATCTGTCCCTTGACCCAGAGATACTCCTGCGTGTTGAAGCCGAGATCCTTCGCGGAGCGGATGTCGGCGGTGACGAGGTCGGCCACCGAGCCGATCGTCTTGAAGCCTTCCATCATCCCGGCCAGCGATTTTTCGCCGGCTTTCTTGGCGGCGTCGGCGTGCTGCTGCGCTTCCTGCTTGGCGACCTGCGCGATCTGTTTCTCATGCTCGCGAACCTTCAGATACATCTGGACCTGAGCATCGGTGAGTTTGCCGTCGGCCGGCGCGGTGTACTGGTCATCGGCGACCTTCTTCATCAGATCGACGGTGCCGTTCTTCGAGAGATCTTTCGAGATTGCGACTTTGTCCAGAGCTTCCTTCGCTCTGCAGCCACTGAGCGCGATGACGAGACAAAGTCCTGCCAGAAGAGTGCGACGCATGTAGTGATTTCCCTCCAAAATTATTTGATGTGGGCGAGATTGTACATCAGCCGAGGTGCTGGCGGACGCGTGCGGTCAGCTTTTCGAGATCGCGAAGGATCGCCTCGAGCTCGCTTCGATGCTGTTTGCGCAACGACTCGAGCTCCGCGGAAGGCACCGCGGCCGCTGCTCTCTTCTTCGGCGCATCCATTACGGCGACGGCCGGCTCGTGGACCATCGCCTCGTGCCCGATCTCCTCGACCTCATCGACCTCGATGGGGATCGCGATATTGCCCGAGAAGGTCGCCGGCCGCTCACGTCCCTCCTGCAGGAGTTGCTCGAGCGAGACCTCTTCCATCTTCTCGTATCCCGCATCGAGCGGATTCTCGCTCGCCTCGGGAAACGGAACGGCGTCGGGGAACGGCACGGAAATCGGCGGAGCTTGCTCGATTTTGGGAGCGGGCGCATACCTCGCCCTCTCCGCTTTGGCCGGCGCCTTCGCTGTGGCGGCCGGTTTCTTCCGCTCGATCGGCTCGCTCTTTCCCTTCAGTCGATTGAAGAGATGTTTGGCCGTCATCTTGGAGACGAGCTTGAACGTCTCCATGACGCCTTCGCCTTTGAGCGCCGATGCTTCGGTGTGCGGATACCCTTCGAGGCCGAGGAGCTGTTCGAGCTCGTCGACCGGAGGGACGCCGGGGATGTCGCGTTTGTTGTACTGAATCAGGATCGGCGTGTCGTCCGGGTCGATCTGATTCTCTTTCATGTTCTCGAGCAGGTTGTTGAAGCTCTCCTTGGTCGATTCGACCATCGAGCGCTGCGAGTCGGCGACGAAGACGACTGCGTCGGCGCCTTTGAGCACGAGCTTGCGCGTCTCGTTATAGAAGACCTGGCCGGGAACGGTGTAGAGCTGAATCTTGAGGTTGAAATTGCCGACCTTGCCGATATCGACCGGTAGAAGGTCGAAAAACAGTGTTCGATCGGTTTTTGTCGCGAGCGAAAGCATCTTCCCCTTCGACTTAGGGTCGAGCTTGTCGAAGATGACCATCAGGTTCGTCGTTTTGCCGCAGAGGCCGGGACCGTAGTAGACGATCTTCGCAGTCATCTCACGCGTCGCGTGATTGAAAAGGACCATGACAGAGCGAAAGTATCGCATAGAATCTGGCGGATGGAGGACGAGCCGCACGAGATCCCCATCGAGGACGTTCTCGACCTCCATCCCTTTCGTGCTGCTGAAGTTCGCGATGCCGCACTCGACTATTTGATCGAGGCGCGGGCGCGGGGCTTTCGGCAGGTCCGGCTCATCCACGGCCGCGGCGCCGGCGTGCAACGCGAGCGCATTCAATCGATGCTGCGCAAGCTCGATTGGGTGGAAGGATTCGCCGATGCGGATCCGTCGGGTGGGGGATGGGGGGCGACGGTGGTGCTTTTGAAACCGAAATGTTGAATGTGGAATGTGGAATGTTGAATGAAGACGAACAATTCAACATTCAACATTCAACATTCAACATTCAACATTCCTTGTAACCCTGTGCATCGCCCGCAGTCATATTGCACATGCGCTACTTCCTGATCCTATGTCTGACCGTGTCCCCCCTCCACGCCCAGCCTTCCCGCCCCAACGAGCTCATGATGATCGAACGCTACGAAGCTCGTTTGCAGCGGCTCGCGGCCGATGTGAAGCGCGACGCGTTCATCGTCTCGCAGGTGGTGCAGGGCAGCGGCGCGCTGAACGACTTTCAGAAGACCATCGCCATCGAAAAGGCGCTCGATCGAGTCGAGGCGGCGATCAAGCGCGGCGGCGAAGACCCGAAGGCGTCGGTCTTCACGATGACGGCGCTCAGTCAGACCAAAGACGCGCTCCTGCATGGGCGTGATCAGGGATCGACCGCCGATGTGCCGTCGCTCCAGAAATTGATGATCGAGAAGGCGCATGTTCCATACATCGAACTATTCAAGGAGCTGGACATGGCGCGCCGCGAGCGGCAGGCACTCGTCGACGTGCAAACGAAGCTCGCGCAGATCAATCAGGACATCGACGGCGCGATGGTCGAAGCCCTCGGATCGACGTTCGATTTCATCCGCGCGGGCGGCAGATAGAGAATGGCGCCGATTTCGCTATTGTTGCAACGGTCATGTCCACGCTTTACGAAGAACTGAGCCGCGTCAAAACATACGAATATACACACGAAGATGTCCGCGAGTTCGAAGAGCTGCACGAAGAGATTCGCGAGCTCAAGAAAGTGCGCAACGCGGTCATCGTCGCCCACAACTACTATCGCCCCGAAATTCTGAAGGTCGCCGATTTCGTCGGTGACTCGCTCGAGCTGGCTCTGATGGCGTCGCAGGTCAAGGATGCCGATGTCATCGAGTTCGCCGGCGTCCACTTCATGGCCGAGACGGCGAAGATCGTCAATCCCTCGCGAACGGTTCTGTTGCCGAACCTGCTGGCCGGATGTCAGCTCGCCGACTCCGCGCCGGCGGAGGATCTCGCGGCGAGGATCAAGGAGCTGAAAAAGGATGATCCCGATCTCGCCGTCGTCAGCTACGTGAACACGACCGCGGCGGTCAAAGCGCTCTCCGACATCATCGTCACGTCGGCGAACGCGGCGAAGGTCGTGCGCACGCTGCCGAACAAGAACATCCTCTTCGTCCCCGATCGCAACCTCGCGAATCATGTGGCGCAGCAAGTTCCGGAGAAGAACATCATTCCGTGGGAAGGCTTCTGCTACGTGCATCAACAGATCACGCCGGAGGAGATCGACCGCATCCGCAAAGCGGATCCCGAGCTCGAGATCCTCGTTCATCCGGAGTGCCGTCCCGATGTCGCCAAGCTCGCCAACGCCGTGCTCTCGACGTCGGGAATGGTCCGCTGGGCGAAAGAGCGTCCGGCGAAGCGGTTCCTCGTCGTCACCGAGTGCGGACTCTCCGATCGGCTGGCGATGGAAGTGCCGGACAAGCAGTTCCTCAAGGGCTGCAAGCTCTGCACGTTCATGAAGGTGACGCGGCTGGAAGATGTCCGCGACTCGCTCAAGCTGATGCGCTACGACATCGAGATCCCGGAGGACATTCGCGTGCCCGCGGAGCGGGCCCTGCGAAGGATGTTCGACGCGACAGCCGCTACATAAGTAGCATTATGCTATGTTTGTAGCATGCGAAAGCCTCTGACACGCCGCGAGCGCGAGATCATGGATGCGCTCCTCGAACTGGGCGACGAGGCTTCCGCCGAAGAGATTCGCGCCAAGCTTCCCGACCCGCCGAGCTACTCCGCCGTGCGCGCGATGCTCGCCAAGCTCGAAGTGAAAGGCGTCATTCGCCACAAAGCGAAAGGTCTCCGCTATGTCTATTCACCGACGACCAGGCGTTCGGCGGCGCGGCGCTCCGCCTTGCACCGGCTGGTGCGCGTGTTCTTCGGAGGATCGGCAGGCGACGCCGTGACCGCTCTGCTCGACGTCGAGAAGTGGACGGGCGAAGAGCTCGACGAGATGGCGCGCCGCATCGACATGCTGCGGAAGGAGAAGAAGAAATGATCATGGCGATCGCAGTGAAGGCCACGGCGGCGATGGTCGTGGCGATCGTTCTCCTTCGCATTCTGCGTCGCGCGCCGGCCTCGCTGCGTCACTCGGTGATCGCCGCGACTTTCGGTGCGATGCTCTTCCTTCCCCTCGCTTCGTTGTTCATTCCTGCGAAGGTCGTGACATACAAATCTCGTGTGGCGCCGGCGTCCTCGCCGGCCTTCGCAGGCGATGACGGCGGCATTACACCAAGCGGGCCGAGGCATCTCTCGTTCATCGACATCACGGTTCGCGTCTACATCGCGGGCGCGGCGCTCTTCCTCGTGTCGCTGATCGGCGGCATCGTTCGCTTGCATCGGATCGCACGCGGAGCGCGACGAGCGGATGGGAACGTTGCGACATCGCCGGAGCTGGCTGTTCCGCTGACGTTCGGCTGGCTGCATCCGATCATTCTTCTTCCGGCGGACAGCGCAAATTGGAGCGAAGGCGATCTCGCGCGAGTCATCCGGCACGAGCTGGAGCACATCGCGCGCGCGGACTGGATCACGCAGATCATCTGCCGCGTCGCTTGCGCGATCTACTGGCCGCACCCGTTGACATGGATGTTATGGCGGCGGCTTCGCCTCGAAGCCGAGCGCGCATGTGACGACGCGGTCATTCGCACACGCGGCGATGCCGAGACCTATGCGGAACAACTCGTATCGCTCGCACGTCGTCTCGCCGGCTCCGTTCCAGCCCCGGCCATGGCTGCTCCCGGCAGCCTGGGACGGCGCGTCGAGGCGATCCTCGACGGGAATGTGCGGCGAGCGCCGATGACGCGCACAACATCGTTGATCGTCGCGATGGCCGCGATGATTTGCATGGTTCTCGTCGCGCCGGTGAAGTTGGTGAGCGCCGAAGAAGATGCAGGGCCGCTCGAAATGGCATTGTTCAACGCAGCGAAGGACGGCGACATCGAGGCCGTTCGCCGTCATCTCGATCTCGGTGCGAATGCGAATGCCGCGATCGAGGGCGATGGCAGTCCGCTCATCGCCGCAGCGCGTGGCGGCCATCTTGAGGCGGTGCGTCTTCTTCTCGATCGCGGTGCCGACATCGATCGCGGCGTTCCGGGCGACGGCAATGCGTTGATCATGGCCGCAGGCGAAGGTCAAACCGAAGTCGTTCGATATCTACTCGAGCGCGGCGCCGCCATCGAGGAAGTCGTGCCCGGCGATGAGAATCCCTTGATTCACGCGAGCGAAAGGGGACAGGCTGCAGCCGTGCGCCTGTTGATCGCGCGCGGCGCCAACGTCAACGCGCGCGTGTGGGCGGAAGGCGAGTGGCGCACGCCGCTCAACATGGCGCGGCGCAATCATCGGGATGAGGTGGTGAGAGTACTTAGAGAGGGCACTCACTTGCAGATCAATTGATACACGCCGATCACATCATCGCGGACATCATCGATGTCCGCTTTGATCTTGCCGACGATCTGCTGAAACTCCGGATCACTCTGCAACGGTTGAAGCCAGGGATGTTTCACCATCTCGTACCAACTGTGATGCCCGAGCGCGAATGAGCGCTTCGCCCAAGCCAGCGCGCTGTCGTGATCGCCGAGCTTTCCATAACAGAGCGCGGCGCGGATCGCGGCCCAGTGATTGCGGTTTGCGTCAGCCTCGAATGAACGGATCGCCGCTTCGCACGCGGCGCGATCACCTTTCGCCGCCGCGATCATCGCCTTGAGGCTCTTGCCGAGGTAATGCTTCGGGACGAGTGAAGTGACGGCGTCGGCCTCTCGTTGCCCATCGACGAGATTTCCCTGCAGGATGTACGCGATCGCTCGGATGTCGTGACCGGCCAGCGCCGTGTCGGGCGCCGCCAACGCGTACTTTGCATTCTGCAACGCGCCTTCGGGATCGATGGCGTTCACGTTCCAGTAGCCGCGAATCTTCGCCTCGTTCGACGATGGATCGAGCCGAACGATGCGGTCGCCGAGACACTCGGCCTTCTGCATGTCGCCGGCGGAGACGAAGTACGTGGCGATCGAATTGAGCGCGTGTGTGTCGCTGGGATTGAGCCGCAGCGCTGCGAGGACTTCGCGAACGGATTCGCGGAAGCGATCGGGATTGCGGACGAAGACGCGCCCCAGCGCGAGATGCGCCTGCGGCAGATTCGGATCGAGCCGCACGGCGTGGCGCGCGTAGGACTCGGCCTTCTGCATCGTGTCCTCTTCGCCCGCGAGATTGCGCGCCGCCGCCAGCGACATCGCGATGGCGAGATCGGCGTACGCGGCGGCGAAGTTCGGATCGAGCTCGATCGCTCTTTTCAGCGCCGAGATCTGCGCGTTGTAATCCTTCGGAACGAGACTGCCGGTGAGCGCTCGTGCTTTCAGATACTGCTCGAACGCCTGCGGATTCGACGAACGCGCCTCGGACTGCGCGCGCGGCGCTTCCCCGAGGGCGAGTTGCTTGTTCAGACCGCTGACGGTGCGCGCGGAGACGTCATCGATCAGCTTCAGAAGGTTGTCGCGCTTGCCGTCGATCGTGTCGGCCCACACGTTGTAACCGCTGCGCAGATCGGTGAGCTGAAGATTGACGCGGACGAGATCGCCCGCCGCGAGGAAATGTCCCGCCAGAACACCATCGACCTGCAGCTTCTCGCTCGCCGTCTTCCGATCGAGTTTGCTATTGCGGAACTCCAGAACCGCCGATGTCGGCCGCACCTGCAGCGATGGAATCGTCTGCAACTTCGTGACGAGAGCGTCGGCGAGACCAACCGAGAGAAACTCATCGCGCGCGTTGTTGGCGATATTGTCGAGAGGAAGAACCGCCATGGAGCGGATCGGAGTTCCCGGCGCCGCAACCTGCTGTGCTGTGGCTCGCGGCGTCTGCACTCCGCGCTGGACTAAATAGATGGCGATTGCGAAGACGAGCAGCGCCGCCACGGTGATCGCTGTCCTCGCGCCGGTGCGTTGCTGCACGGTGCGGCCGAGCATCGAGCGGCTGTGCTGCGACGTCGTGCGCATCGAGGTCAACTCGATGGCCTCGAGATCGCGCAGAAGATCGCGCGCGCTCACGTAGCGATCGCCGGGATTCTTCTGCAGAAGTTTGCTGATGATCTTCGCCGCGGCGGATGGGAAATTGGAATCGAGCGGGACAAACGGCTCCGGCTCGGCGCCGCGGATTTTTTCGAGCACGAGCAGCGGCCCGTCGGCGTTGAACGGCAACTGTCCCGACGCTATCTGATAGAGCACGACGCCGACGGAGAAGAGATCGCTGCGCTCATCTGCCGCTCCGCCGCGCGCTTGTTCCGGCGAGAGGAAATGCAGCGTGCCGAAGAACTGGCCGCTCGTCGATGCGTACGAGGCTTTCTGTCGTCCGGGCGAAAATTCTCGCGGCAGCATTTTGGCGAGACCGAAGTCGAGAATCTTCACGAGGCCGTTTGGCTCGATGATGATGTTGGCGGTCTTGATGTCGCGGTGAACGACTCCCGTTTCGTGCGCCGCGGCCACGCCGGCGACGATCTGCCTGGCGATGTTGAGAAATTCGCCGGCGTCGAGCGACCGGCGGCGAATCCGCTGCGCCAGCGTCTCGCCCTCGCAATACTCCATGACGATGAATGGCTGGCCCTCGGGAGTCTCGCCGACTTCATGAATGGTGGCGACGTTCTGATGTCGGATCAACGCGGCCGTGCGCGACTCGCGAAGAAAACGGCCACGCGATTCCTCGTTCAGCGTGTCGTCGGTATTGAGCACCTTGACGGCGACCGGCCGGCCGAGGCGCTGATCGAGGGCGAGATAAACGGTCCCCATTCCACCTTTGCCGAGGATCCGAGTGATCTCAAATCGGTCAACGGAATGTGGGATTTCCGACATGATCCGGAGCGCGACCCGGGGGCATTCTACGGGGTCAGGTCTTCAGTTTTCAGTTTTTTCTCCAAGCCGTGGAAAAAAAATGAAAACTGAAGACCTGACCCCAACCCTGCATGGTCAAATCTTTGACCCGTCACGGCCCTCATGGGTTATATTTGCACCCCTGTTACAAAAACGTTTCCTCACATGAGCAAGGTCGCCCCGCTCGGCTTGGAGCACGAGCTCCCGCCGCGATATCAGCTTCACTCTGTTCTCAATGAAACGTCATCGACGTCCGTCTATCGCGTCTACGACGCGTGTGCGAAGCGCGACGCCGCGATCAAGATCCTCCGTCGCGAGATCAGCGACGCGCAGCAGCTCGCGCGATTCAAGATGGAGTTCGCCACGCTGGCGTCGCTCGATCATCCGAACGTCGTCAAGGTTTACGACTTCGGGCTGCTCGATGAACGTCTGCCGTTCTTCACGATGGAGCTCCTCGCGGGCCGGAAGATCACCGACTACTTCGACGGGCAGAAGTGGGACGCTCTCTACGACGTGATCGTGCAGGTCGCGTCGGCGCTGCATCACATCCATCGCGCCGGCATCATTCACCTCGATCTCAAACCGTCGAACATTCTCGTCGACGACGAAGGTCGCGCGAAGCTGATGGACTTCGGTCTCGCCGTCGAAGCACGAAAGATTCTCGATCGACACATCCGCGGCACGCTGCATTACATGGCGCCGGAAGTTCTCCGCCAGGACCGCATCGACTCGCGCGCCGATCTCTACGCTCTCGGCATGACGCTGTACGAGACCGCAACCGGCGCATTGCCCGGTTACGGAAAAGCGCCGATCGACATCATCCGCATGCAGCTCGATGAGCCGATCAAACGACCATCGCTCATCAATCCGCGCATTCCCGCCGCGCTCGAGCAGATCATCATGAAGCTGCTCGACAAAGATCCACGTCACCGCTACTCGAGCGCCGCCGCGGTGATCGAAGATCTGACGCGGGCGACAGGTGGTGCGGCGGGCGAGGCGCTCGTCGGACGCGGCGAACTGTTCGCGGCGCCGCTCATCGATCGCGAGGCCGAGCTCGATCAGCTCGTGCGACTCATCAGCGAAGCGCGCGAAGGTCGTGGCAACGGCGCGATCGTGGCGGGGGCGGAAGGGATGGGAAAGCGGCGCATCGTCCGCGACGCGACGTTGCGCGCGCAGATCGATGGCGCGCGCGTGTTCTGCGGCCGCTGCCCCGTGAATCGCAAGACGGTCTATGCGCCGTTCTTCGACATCTTCCAGCAGCTCATCCGCGCGGTGAATCCGGAAGCGAACACCGATGAAGAGCTGCGACGGATTCTGCGTTCGGTGACCGGTTCGGCGCGGCACGGACAGAAATACCGCCTGTTCAATCACATCGTGCAATCGATGCAGGACTTCTACGGCTTTCTCAGCGCCGATGCGGAGACGAGCGGCTCACCTCTGATCCTCATCATCGAAGATCTGCAGTGGGCCGACGCGTCGACCGCCGAGCTGTTCACGTTCCTCGCGAACGAAGCGAAACGGAACAAGCTGCTCGTCATCGGCACGCTGACGTTCGAGAGTGGCGGTGATGCACCATCACCGGCCGCGTTCTGGGAGCAGCGCGCGGCCGACGCGCACTTTCCGATCATCCGCGTCGAGCGCCTCTCCGAGCCGCTCGTGCGCGAGCACCTGCAGGCACTCCTCGGCACCGACGACGTCGACGAAGAGTTCACGCGCTGGATGCTGTGGGAGTCGTCGGGCTCTCCGCTCAACATCCGCCGCGTTACCGATTATCTCGTCGCCCACGAGTTTTTGACGTGGGAGGGCGGGCGGTGGGCGGTCGACATACGGCGAGTCTCCGAGCTGCGGATGCCGGGCGGGGCGGCGGCGATCGTCGCCGAGCGCCTCGAAGCGCTGTCGCAGGATGAGCGCGCCGTGCTCGAAGCGGCCGCGGTTTGCGGCGAGGTCATCCCGATCGACATCCTCGCCGGAATCTGCGGCGCGCACACATTCGCGATCCTCGACAACCTGACCAGACGGAACCTCCTCGATGAATCGAACGATGGCCGCACTGTCAGCTTCCCTCAGATTCACCTCCGGGACACGGTGTACAACGCCATGAGCGAGCGGCATCGCACTGAGTTGCACATGCTCGCGGCCGAGGCGCTGGAGCCGGCGCTGGAAGCGGGATCGACGCAGTTCGTCGGTGAAGTGGCGTATCACTTCGCGCGCGCGAACGACACCACGCGCGGCATCCGTTACTCGATCGAGGCGGGCGATCTCGCATCTCGGACGCTCGCGCACGAAGAGGCCACCGAGTTCTATCGTGCTGCGCTCGAGCTGATGGACCTCGGCGGCGTCGAGGAGGCGCGCAAGGCCGAGGTGCGCGAGAAGCTTGCCGATGCGTACTACCGCCGTGATGACTATCGCAGCGCGATCCATTCCTATCAGTTCCTGCTGAAGAGCATTCAGAGCCGCACGCCGGAAGGGAAGCCGAGCGCCGATGTCGCGCGTGTCATGAAAAAGATCGGCAAGGTCCTCGGCAAGCGCGGCGAGCAGGATGCGGCGCTCACGTATTTCCAGAACGCACTTGCGATCTACGACGATCTGTCGCAGAAAACCGACGTCGCCGAATTGTTGAATCGCATCGCTTCGCTGCATCGCGACAAGGGTGATTTCGATTCCGCGCGCACAAGTGCCGAGCGTGCGCAGGAAATCCTCGAGCCGCTCGGCATCTCCGTCGTCTTCGGCTACGTCAAGAACATGCTCGGCGTGATCGAATACTCGACCGGCAACTGGCAGAAGTCGAAGGAAGTGTTGCTCGAGGCTTTGTCGATGGCGGAGCGTCTCGGCTCCCCGCAGTTGCGCAAGATCGTGTCAACGAATCTCGGCAACACGCTGTGGAAGCTCGGCGACTGGGACACGGCGGCGCAATACTTCCGCCGCAACCTGGAAATCTCCGAGGCGGAAGGGGATCTGTGGGATCTGGTGACGGCGTATAACAACGTCGGCGTCGTCGAATATGGCCGCGCGAATTTCGCCAAAGCGGCGGAGTATTTCGAGAAGAGCGTCCGCATCGACGAGAAGATCGGCGCACTCGAATACGAAGCGCTGGCGCAGGAGAACCTCGGCGATGCGCTGGAGATGCTCGGGCGGTGGCCGGAGGCGCTGCAGCATTACCAGCGCTGCCTCAGCCTGGAGGGATTCGATGAATCGCGCGTGCCGCGCGTATCGGTCTACGTGCCGCTGGCGCGCCTGATGGTGAAGAAGGGCGGCATCGCCAAAGCGCTCGAGTATGGGCAGAAGGCGTTGCACGCCGCGGACCGCGCGCGCGATGACGATCTCGCCGCAGAAGCGTCGTACATTCTCGCCGTCATTGAAGAAGAGCGGGAGAACTACATCGAGGCGGAGCATCACCTGTCACGCGCTCTGTCGATCTTTTCCACTAACCAGACGATGCAGTCACTGGCGCGGGCGCATACGGCGGCGGCGCGGCTGGCGTTGCGGCGCAACGACGTCGACAATGCCGTCGATCACGCCAAGAAGAGCTCCGAGCTCGCGTCGCGACTCGGCGATCGCTATTCCATGGCCATGAACGACTGGATCTGGGGAAAGATCCTCTTCTTCCTCGGCGAGCGCGATTCGGCGGCGGCGCGATTCGACGCAGCGCGAAACAGGTTCGAGGAGATCGACACTCCGTACGAGCAGGCGAGGTTGATGTTCGAAGTCGGACTCCTGCGCGATGAGCCGGAGGAAGCGACGCAGACGATCCGCGCGGCCATCCGCATCTTCGAACGGCTCGACGCCACGCACGATCTCGAGCGCGCGCGCGGCGCGCTGTTCCGCATCCGGCCGTCGGGCAAGGCGCCGGAGCAGGTCGTCGGTCTTTACGAGATCGTGAAGATCATCAACTCATCGCTCGACCTCGAAGAGGTACTGAACCGCGTGCTCGACGTCTGCATCCGGCGCCTGCGAGCGGAGCGCGGGATGATCATCCTGCTCGACCCGATCACAAGTGATCTGCGGACGCGCGTGGCGCGAAACATCCGCGAAGCGCTCGATGCCGATGACAAGCGGTCGCCGCAATCGATCGTCAAGGAAGTCATTCAGAGCGGGCAGGCGGTCATGTCGGCCGATGCTCTGGCCGACGATCGCTTCAGCGGCTCGGAATCGCTCATCGCCGAGAACATCCTGTCGATCCTCTGCGTGCCGCTGATCATCAAGAATCGCATCGCCGGCGCGATCTACGTCGATCACCGGCAGGCGCGACATTGCTTCTCGCAGAAGGATCTCAGTTTCCTGGAGGCCTTCGCCGATCAGGCGGCGATCGCGATCGAAAACGCGCGGCTCTTCGAAGAGCTGGAAGAAGCGCGCGCGCGACTGTCGCTCGAGAACGAGACGCTGCGCCGCGAGGTTCTCGTCGACAAGCATCTCGATTCGGTCGTCGGCCAGTCGGAAGCGGTGGCGAAGATTCAGTTCGCGATTCGAAAGGCGGCGGCGGGGAGCTCGACTGTGCTGCTGCGCGGCGAGTCGGGAACGGGGAAGGGACTCGTCGCGCGCATCATTCACAACATCAGCCCGCGCCGGAACGGGCCGTTCATCAAGTTCAACTGCGCGGCGCTGCCGGAGACGCTGGCCGAGTCGGAGCTCTTCGGCCACGAACGCGGCGCGTTCACCGGCGCGGAGCGGCGCAAGCTCGGTCGATTCGAGCTGGCTAACGGCGGCACGATCTTCCTCGACGAAGTCGGCAAGATCAGCCTGGCCATGCAGGCCAAGCTGCTGCGCGTGGTTGAGGACAAGGAGTTCGAGCGCGTCGGCGGAACGCAGACGATCAAGACCGACGTCAAGATCATCACCGCTACGAATCTCGATCTCGAGAAAGCGATCGTCGCCGGCGCATTCCGAGAGGATCTCTACTATCGCCTCAACATCGTCCCCCTGACGCTGCCGCCGCTGCGCGAGCGCAAAGTGGACATCCCACTGCTCGCCGAGCATTTCATCCGCAACATCTGTCACGAGCTGGGAATCGAGACGAAGCGCCTCGAGCACGGCGTTCTCGATCTCTTCCTGCGCTATCACTGGCCGGGCAACATCCGAGAGCTGGAAGCGACGCTGCATCGGGCCATCGTGATGTCCAACGATGACACGATCACGCGCGCGGACTTTCACGGACTGGAAGCATCACAGCCCGCGCCCAGCACGCTCATCGGCGGATTCGACATCAGCAGCGAGGTCTACGACGACGTGATGTCGTCGGTCGACCGGCAGCTCATCATCCGTGCCCTCGACAGCTCCGGCGGCCGCATCCGCGAAGCCGCGCGTCGTCTTGGCCTCGCGCGCAATACGCTGAAGGCGAAGATCCAGAAGTACAACATCGCGGTGCGGGATTGATCGCGTACACGATCTCCTGGACAGATCCGAACGAACATCTCCTCGACATCACGATCTCCTTCACCGCGCCGGCCGACGAGCCGCGGCTGACGCTGCCGGCGTGGCGTCCCGGCCGCTATCTGATCCAGAACTACGCCGCCAACATCCGCCAGTGTGCCGCCGCCGACTCCGGCGGCGATCCTCTCGACATCCGGAAAGACGCGAAATCGAGCTGGCGAATCAGCGCCAAAGCAGGCCAGGAGCTCACGGTCCGCTATCGCTACTACGCGGGCATCCTCGACGCCGGTTCGAGCTTTCTCGACGAGAGCGAAGCTTACTGCAACGGCTCGAATCTCTTCATGATGGTGGAAGGCCTGCGCCACGAGCAGACGCGCCTGACCGTCGCCGCTCCTGCGGAGTGGCGGATCGAGACCCAATTGCCGCGCGAGGACGAGAACACGTTCGTCGCGCGCGACTACGATCATCTGATCGACTCTCCGACGATCGCCGCGCCATCGTTCCGCCGCCATTCGTTCCTCGAGAGCGGCGCCGCGATTCATCTCATCTTCATCGGCGCCGAGACGATCGACACCGATCAGTTCATCGATCCCGTGCACGCAATCGTGCGCAGTCAGTCGAAGATGTTTGGCGGTCTGCCGTTCTCCGAGTATCGCTTCCTGACGCACATCGGCGAGAAGTGGCACGGCGTCGAACACGAAGCCTCCTGCTCGATCGTCGCGAAGCGTTCCGACCTCCTCGGCGCGAAGAAAGATGACGCCGGGTACGATCACTTCCTGTTGATCTGCTCGCACGAGTTCTTTCACTTGTGGAACGTGAAGCGGATCCTTCCCGCGGTCTTCGCGCCGTATGACTATTCGGCCGAAACGCTCACGCGTCTGTTGTGGGTGATCGAGGGCGTCACATCGTATTTCGCGGCGTTGACGCTGGTGCGCGCCGGCTTATGGACTGAGAAGCGATACTTGAAACACCTCGGCAGCGAGATCGAAACACTCGAGAATCAGCCGGGGCGGGAAATACTTTCGCTGTCGCAGGCGAGCTTCGATTCCTGGCTGCAAAATGACGCGCACGATCGCGCCAATGCGTTGATCTCGTTCTACAACAAAGGCGAGATGGTCGCGGCGACGCTCGATCTGACGATTCTGCAGCGAAGCGACGGCAGCAAGTCTCTCGACGACGTCATGCGACTGTTGTGGCGCGACCAAAAGCCTCTCGAAGAGGATGGATTCGAACGCGCGGTGGTATCGATTTGCGACGTCGGCGATTTCTTCGAGCGCTACGTGCACGGCACTGATCCGCTGCCACACCAGGAATCG
>DASXRT010000114.1:0-17252 GCA_036506455.1 Thermoanaerobaculia bacterium | reverse complement strand
GTCGCGAGCTCGGCGTCGCCGCTCTCCATCCATCGATACGGATCGACGACCGTCTGGCCGAAATACGTATCGGTGACTTCATGGACCGGTGTTTCAGGAGGTTTTGTCTGCGCGAATGCGCAAATGGCGATCATGGACAGCGGTACAAGCATCAGCCGAGCATTCATACGAGGTCTCCCTGATGGTAGTGTTCATCGATCCTAAACATTTCTTGGAGTGCGGCGGCTTGCCGCCGCTTTCGAAGGCGGCAGCAAGCTGCCGCACTCCAAGGCGCTACACGCGCGTCACGCCTGTGCCAACGCACCTCAGGCGGTGGCGCGTCAAACGGCAGAAGTAGCCTGAAACCCCATCAATGCGCGCCCGTATCTTGATGCGATGTCACAATCCTGTGTACCGCTTGACAGTCCTTCCTCCCGATGTTATTTTTCCAGCACGTGCTAAAAATCTAGCAGGCGGGAGCGAGAGACGATGGCCAGACAGGAAGCTTTGAGCCGGCGGGAGCGGGAGATGATGAACATCATCTTCCGCAATGGAAAAGCCACGGCGAACGAAGTGATGGAAGAGATGACCGACGCGCCGAGTTACTCGGCTGTTCGCGCGACGCTTCGGGTGCTCGAGAAGAAAGGCCACGTGCGCCATCAGCACGACGGGATGCGTTACGTCTACACGCCGACGGTACCGCGCGACAAAGCGCGTCTGTCGGCCCTCGATCAACTATTGAATACGTTCTTCGACGGCTCGGCCGCGAGCGTCGTCGCCACCTTGCTGGAACGCAAAGAAAAACTAACTTCCGAGGAGCTCGATCGTCTATCGAAACTGATCGAGGAAGTACGGAAGGAGGGACGCTGAATGTCGATGATTGATTTTGCCACGAAGGTGCAGTCGCTCGACCTCACCGTCCCGGCGTTGCTCGTCATTCTGAAAGCGACGCTGATCCTCGCCATCGCGCGTCTCCTTCTTCTCGTCCTCCCGCGGCTTTCCGCGGCCACCAAGCACCTCGGCATCACGCTCGCTCTCTGCAGTGTCATCGCCCTGCCGATCATCGGCCTGGTGTTCCCGGTGTGGCGGCTGGCGGTGCTTCCGACTCACCCACCGCAGACCGCGACGCAGACTGTGAAGGCGATCGGCGCAACCGGTGACGATGACGAGCTGCCGCGAAGCACGGTCGCGGCGGCGATCACCGTCGCCAAAGCGGCCGGCGTCGTTCCGGAAGCGAAGCTGAACGCGTTCGAGCGTGCAGTCGATACAGTGAAGGGAAGCTGGCAGGGCTTCGTCCTGATCGGCATCTTCGCCGCGTCGCTCGTCCTCCTGCTCCGCATGGCCGCCGGCGTTGTCGGCGTCGGCCTCGTGGCGCGGCGGAGCAACGAGATCACCGATGACGAGGCGCTGCGCGAGCTCGATCGCGCGCGCGATCACCTGCGGCTTGCGCAGGAGGTTCGCCTGCTGCGGTCGAACAGCGTCAGCGTTCCGGTCATCTGGGGTCTCTTCAAACCGGTCCTGCTCCTTCCGGCTTTGTCGATCGAATGGCCGCTCGAGCGGCTGCGCGTGGTGCTCCTGCATGAGCTCGCGCATGTGAAACGGCTCGATGGGGTCACGCTGCTCGTCACCAAAGCGGCCGTGGCGATCTTCTGGTTTCATCCGCTGATGTGGACGCTCGAGCGCGTCGCGCGCTCCGAATGCGAGCGCGCCTGCGATGATCTCGTCCTCGAGAGCGGCACCAAGCCCTCCGACTATGCTGAACATCTCCTGTCGATCGCCAAGGCGTTGCCGCAGGTCGATCCGTTCCGGTCCGTGACTCTGGCGATGTCGCGCCGGTCGCAGCTCGAAGGACGTCTGCTGTCGATCCTGCAGCCGCATGTCCGCCGCGGAAACTTTTCCTCGACGGCCGTTGCTGCCACCGCTGTGCTCGCGATGCTGCTGCTCGTCCCCTTCGCATCGCTGCGACTCGTCGCCGCGCCGCAGCCGTCCTCGTCGACTGTGACCGTTGTCGCCGACAAGGGCGACATCAAACCCGCCGTGTTCGATCTGCAGAAGATCGTCGACACGACCGATGTCCTTCTAGCGAAGTACGACCGTCTCACGGGCGGCAAGCGAAAAGCGATGACAACGTCGCCGTCGTCAGGCCGCGAATGGTACGAGCGCGGTTATGCGTTCCACCGCGAAGATCAGTTCCAGGAAGCGATCGCCGCATTCAAGGAGGCGGTCAACCGCGGATATCGCATCGAGGACGCGCTGTACAACATCGCCTGTGGATACGCGCAGCTCGACGACGCGCCGAACGCGGTGAAGTGGCTGCGCGACGCCATCGACGCCGGCTACGACAACTACGACCACATCGCCGACGACTCCGATTTCGACCCGATCCGCTCCGACGCGGCATTCAAACAGATCCTGGCCGAAGTTCCGGAACGCGAGAAACACAAGGATGAAGATCGTCTCGATGCGACGCTCCGCCGTTACGAAGCGTTGAAGCGCCTGCCCTCCGCCGATGGCGACGCTTGGTTCAGCGTCGGCTTCGATCTGCTGCCACTGCGGCAACTCGATCAGAGCATCGAGGCCTTCAAACAGGCATTGGCCAAGGGCTATAAGCCATCGACGACGATGTACAACATCGCCTGCGGCTATTCGCGGAAAGGCGACGTCGCGACCGGCCTGGAGTGGCTGCGCAAGGCGGTCGACGAAGGATTCGATTCGACCGACAAGCTCGACGACGACTCCGACATCGACAATCTCCGCAAGAGCCCGCGCTTCGAAGAGATCCGCCAGATCGCGAACGACCTGAGACTGTCACCGGCGAAGAACATCCTCGCCAGGATGTTCCATAACGACGAGAGCGACTGGTTCGAGGCGTTGCCGCGTTTCCGCTCCGCGACTCAGAAATATCCCAATCTCGGCCGCTCCTGGTTCAACCTCGGATACGCCGCGCTTCAGGCGGGACAGAATGCCGAGAGTATCAACTCGTTCAAGCGCGCGCTCGATCTGAACTATCGCCCGCCGACGACCATGTACAACATCGCCTGCGGTTACGCACGATCGAATCAGACCGAGGCTGCGCTGGAGTGGCTGCAGAAGGCCCGCGCCGCCGGTTTCCAGCTCTGCAACTACATCGACAACGATAACGACCTGAACAGCCTGCGATCCGATCCACGGTTCCGTGAGCTGCGGAAACAGGTGCGCGCGGAGAAAGATTAGTCTTGGAGTGCGGCGGCACTCCAGGGCGTACTACGTCCGCAGCATCCCGTGCCTGAGGATCCTCGAGATCTCGCGCACGACTTCGTCGGTGCTCTTGCCGAAGTGGTCCTTGACGCCGAACAGAATCTCGATGGAGAAGTAGTTGTAGAAGATCCGCGTTGCCAGCATCACCGCGGAGATCGGCGAGAGTCCATCCTGCAGTTTCGACCGCAGCTCCTCTTCCATGCCGTGCGCTTTGATGAAAGCGTCGAAGCGATCGGCCATCTCGGCGTAGAACTTTCGCACGTGTGAGCCATCGAACTCGACGACGTCGACGTAGATCAGCGCGACGTATTCTCGATAGTCGCGAACGGTATCGCGCGCGGCGCGACCGAGCGCTTCGAGGTTTTCGGGAAACGTTCCGCTGGCCAGCGCGCGATTGAACGGGAAGTCGGGCGTCGACATCGCCTGGAAGTAACGATCGAGCAGCGCGCGGAAGATCGACTCTTTGTCGGGAAAATGATGATAGACGTTTCCCTTCGACAGTCCGGCATCTTCGGCGATATCGCGAACGCTCGTGGCGCCATAGCCGCGATGCGAGAACAGCTTCAGCGCCGAGTCGAGAATCTGCTGGCGGCTGCGCTCGGAGCGCTCCTCCTGGGTCTGCACCCGCCGCTCAGGAGAGCTGGTCACGTAATTTTCCCTTCTCGACTTTACCGTAAGGGGTTCGCGGCAGTGAGTCGACGAACACGAAACGCTTCGGCACTTTGTATTTCGAGACGCGCAGAGTGAGGTACGCGCCGAGATCGTCGGCGGAGAGAGCGCGGGCGACGACGAAGGCCACGCCGACCTCGCCCCATTTTTCGTCCGGTACCGCGATCACGGCAGCATCGGCGACAGCAGGATGGGAGACGAGCTCCGCTTCGATTTCCGCCGGATACACATTCACGCCGCCGGTGATGAACATCTCCTTGCGACGCCCGGCGATGTAGAAGAAGCCATCCCTATCGCACCGCGCCAGATCGCCGGTGCGGAACCAGCCGTCTTCGAGATACGCCTCGGCCGTCGCCGCCTCATTCTTCCAGTAGCCAAGGCTGACGTGCGGACCACGGATGAACATCTCTCCGATTTCGCCATCCATGTTCCGAAGCTCGACTTCCGTGAACATCATCGGCCGTCCGATCGATCCCGGCTTTCTGAATGATTCCTCGACCGTCATCGTGAAGCAGTTCACCCCGACCTCGGTCATCCCATAACCCTGTTTGAAGACGACGCCACGCTTCTGATACGCCTCGATGATGTACGCGGGCAGGGGCGCGCCGCCACTGATGAACCAGCGCACCGAGTCGAGTTTCGCGGTAACGAACTCCGCCGCTTCCATCAGCATCTTCCAGATCGTCGGAACGCCGAGAACGACGGTGCACCGTTCGCGCTCGATCGTTTGCCACACCTCGGAAGGATTGAAGCTCTTGTGGAGCACGATCGTGCCGCCGGCGCAGAAGATCGGAATGAGGAACGCGAACAATCCACCGGCGTGATACATCGGCGTGAAGACCGGACTGATGTCGTCGTCGCGCAATCCCCAGTTCATCACAGTGTTGTAGCCGTTCCAGAGAAGCTGGCGGCGCGGGATCATCACGCCTTTGGGTTTGCCGGTGGTGCCGGAGGTGTAGAGAAGACAGTAGATGTCTTCCTGGAGTGCGGCGGCTTGCCGCCGCCCTGAAGGCGGTGCCAAGGCACCGCACTCCAAGTTCGTGAACACAGCCTTCATCTCGCAATCGCGCACGATCGCATCGACCTCGTGCTCGGTGGCGCGCGTCGACAGCGGGACGACGATCGCGCCAATCTTTCCGGCGGCGAAGAAGAATGCAACGTAGTCGACGGAGTTGTGAGCGAGGAGACCATATCGATCGCCACTTTGAATGCCTGCATTCAGCAAGACGGAAGCGGCACGCTCCGCGCGGTCGTTCAACTGCGCGTATGTGAGCCGCTCGCCGGTCTCGATGGAGACGAGCGCGAGCTTCGCCGGCGTGACGCGCGCGCGTTCCGCTAAGAGGTCGCCGTCAAACATTCGACGAATCGCTCCGGCTGCTGCAGATGTGGGATGTGTGCGGCTCTGTCGATCACGTGCAGTCTCGCCCCGGCGATTCCCTTTTGCAGTGCCTCCGCGTATGACAGCGGCAGCACACCGTCATCGGCACCCCACACGAGACTTGTCGGCGCTTGAATGCGCGAGAGATGCGGATCGATGAAGTTCTCCATCGCTTCCGTGAGACGCAGCATCGGCGCTTCGGTTGCGCGCGCGAGCAACGCATCGATCACCCAATCAGCGGCCACGTATTCAGGACCGTGAACCGCGCGCAGAATGATCTTCGCGACCTCGCGATCGCGCGCGATCAGCGGCACGCCAAGCGGACGCGCCAGTCCGCCACCTGATTCGAGCACGAGGCGCTTCACGCGATCGGGATGCGCGAGCGTGTACAGCACAGCGATCCAGCCGCCGAACGAGTTGCCGGCGAGAATGAGATCGCCGGCGTTCTCATACTCGATCACGCGATGCAGGCGCTCGACGACGAGCGGAAACGGGATCGGTCCGCTCTTCGGTTCACTTTCTCCATGACCGGCAAGATCGGGAACGATCAGTCGATAACGGTTGACGAGCATCGGCACGACGCGCGCCCATGTTCCGGCCTGATCGTTGGTCCCGTGAAGGAGAACCAGGACAGGCCAGGACGCCTGTCCTCCGCTGAAATAGACCGATCCGGCATGCTCTTCGCGCGCAAGTCCCGCGGCGTTGAGCGCGGCGCGCATCATCCGAACGAGTTCGGCAGAGGGATCAGTCGCGGTCATAAAGCCGCCTCTCCTCGATGGGCATGCGAAACGCGGCTGCGGCCTGGTTGTATCCGACACCCGATCCGATCATCACGACGAGATCGCCGGGCTTGATCTTCTTCTGCTTGAGCGCATCGTCGAACGCCATCGGAATGCACGCCGATCCGGTGTAGCCCTGGCGCTCCATGATCGTGTGCGTCTTCTCCATCGGCAGGCCGAGATCCTTCATCACGAGCTCGATCGTCGGCTTTCGCACTTGCGTGAAGATGATGAAGTCGATGTCATTGACGTCGAAGTTGCCGTTCTTCGCCACCTGACGCACGAGCCGCGGCCAACCCTCGTTGTTGATCTCGGGCGGATAGCGCTCGAACATCTTCACTCTCGTGCGCCCGCCGCGAATCGATTCTTCGCTCGCCGGCTCGACGGTGCCGCCCGACGGGATGAGCCAGCTCTTGTGATACGAGCCATCAGCGGCGAATGCCGCGGCGATGAACCCCGGTTCTTCGCTGCGCTCGAGAATGGCCGCGCCTGCGCCATCGCCATAAAAGAAAATCATCGGATCTTCTTCGGTCGCCAGCTTGTGCATCATGTACACACCGACGACGAGCACCGTGCGCAGCGCCGTATTCGATGACATGAGGCCGGATGCCGTGGAGATGGCAGTCGGAAATGACGCGCATGCGCATCCGACATCGAAGGTGCCGGCATTCTTCGCTCCGAGTTTGCTCTGCAGCACGACCGAAGTCGCGGGCGTGATGTAGTCGGGCGAATCGGTGCCGAGGATGATGAGGTCGAGGTCTTCGGGTTTCGTCCCGGCGCGCTCCATGGCCTGGCGGGCCGCGCGTAACGCGAGATCCGACGCCGCCCAATCGGGCGGCGCGTACCAGCGGCTCCTGATGCCGCTCGCCGCTTCCATCTTGTCGACGAACTCCGGCGCGTTCCCGTTGAATCGCGCACGAAGCATGTCGTTCGTGACCTCAATCTCGGGCAGATAAGAGCCTGTCGAAACGATGTTTGCGTAGCTCATGTTCCGACGACCACCCCACCATCGACCGAGAGCACTGCGCCGGTCACGAATTTCGCCGCATCGCTCGCGAGCCACACGTACGCGTTCGCGATGTCGTCCGGCTCCCCCATTCTGCCCAGCGGCGTCTTTGCCACCATCGACTCGAGCGCTTTCGGCGGCATGGCTTTGATCATTTCCGTGGCGATGAATCCGGGCGCGACAGCGTTGACGCGGATGTTGTATTTGCCGAGCTCGCGCGACCATGTCTTCGTGAAACTGATCACGCCGGCTTTCGTCGCGGCGTAATTCGTCTGACCGAAGTTTCCGTAAAGCCCGACGACCGACGACGCGTTGAGGATCACACCCCCGCCGCTGCGGATCATCTGCGGCACGACTGCGCGCGTGCAGACGAACACGCCTTTGAGATTCACGTTGATCACTGCGTCGAACGTGGCGTCATCCATCGTCGAGACCACGGCGCCGTCTTTCCACTTCACCAGTTGCGCGTCGCGCAGGACGCCGGCGTTGTTCACGAGCACGTCGATGCGCCCGTGCTTGGCGATGACTTCGTCAGTGGCTCGCTTCACGATGTCGCTCTTCGTGACATCGACAGAGGGCAAGTCCCAGACGATGACTCGCGCGCCTTCCTTCTCGAAGCGCTGCGCGGTGGCGCGGCCGATGCCGGCCGCACCACCGGTGACGATCACGACTTTTTCCTTGAGGTTCAGGTCCAAACGCGTCCCCAGTGTCCCTCTCCCGCTTGCGGGAGAGGGCACTCGATGATCAGAACACCCACCGCAATCCGAGTTGGAACTCGCGGGGCGGCAGCGTGGCGGTGAACTTGCCGAAATTCGGATTCGGTCGCCCGGCACTCAGGTTTTCCCCGCCGCTAACCGACTGCACGTCATAATTCGTCACGTTCGTGACGTTGAATGCCTCGGCGATCGCTTCCAGCCGTCCGAAACCGGCAACCGGAAAACCCTTGGTGACTCGGAGCGAGAGCTGCCGGAACGGCGGACCATCCATCGTGTTGCGGCCGACGCCCGCAGGCCGGTCGGAGTTCTTACCGTCTCCGTTCGCGTCATAACCCAGACGATGTGTCCACGGCTGACCCGAGCCATACTCGTAAATCGGCGAAAACATGAAGGCCATCGGCAGGTGGAATACGCCGGTGAGAACGATGCGATAGCGTTCGTCGCCGCGCCCGCGACCGTATTCAGCCTCGATGTTCGCCGGATCGTTCGGATAGCCGGTCGGGAAGTCGGGGCTGAAGTCATCGCTGATGTTCTTCTTCTTGGCAACTGTCACTGATGCCGTGAGCAGGTCGGCCTGCCGCACGTTCCCGCTGAGCGAGAGAACGAGGCCCGTGTACGTCGAGTGCCCGTCGTTCGTGTACATGTTGACCTGGTCGTACTGCGTGAACGGACGCTTCGGTGCCGCCGCGCTGTTGCCTTTCCAGTTCACATCGCGGATGACAATCTCGTTCTCACCCTTCGCATAGATCGCCTCGGTGTCGAGGAAGAGGCGCGACGACCCGAGTTTCATCGTGTAGCCCAGTGAAGCTTGTGTTGCTTCGGGAGCCTTGAGATCGGGGGCCAGAAGCGTGATGGCCGGCTTGGAGACGATCCCTGTCGTGGTCGGATTCTTGGGGTCGAGCGCGAGAGCCGGCAATCCGAAGAGCGCACCGTTCAGGCGCGTGTAGGTGACGCGTCCGGTAACGCCATTCTGCTGTAGCTCACTGAGCGCGGGCACGAGCAAGAATCGGCCGGTGAATTTGCCTGCTCCGCCGCGCAGGACATTCCGGCCGTCACCGCCAAGGTCGTAGCTGAACGAAACGCGCGGCTGGTAGTTGTTCGTATCGCGCTTGCGCGGATTCGGAATGAGCGGGTGGGTGAAACCGGCATTGTTGCCATTCGTATCGAGGTCGTAGCGAAGGCCGGCATTGACGACAAGCTTGACCGTCGGATGCCATGAATCTTCGACGAACGCTCCATAAATATTCGTGCTGGTGCTCACGTCTGATCGACCTTCGCCATACAGGTAGGCGACAGGCAGCGCTCGGGTGTCGCCTGCCCAAAGGAACAAGCCGTGTTCATAGGTGTCGAGCCGGAAGCGTTCATGCACGCGCTGATACGACAGCCCAGCCTTGAGATCGTGCGCGCTGCGGCCAGTCGTGAAATGCTGATGCCACGTGTCGCGTAACTCCGCCGTCCACCCATCGCCAAGGAGGTCGCCGAGGATGTTGCCACCGGTTTGCAGGGTTGTACCGCTCGTGAACCATTCGGCAACGGCGTCGGAATTGGTCGGCTCGAAGAAGCGGCGCTTGCCATATTGCATGCGCGCCTCATTCGAGGCGGCGTTTGAGACGGACCAGTTGTGCTCGAACGTGCCGTTCCAGTTGCGCCGCTCGAGCGTCTGACCGTAGGACTCGTCAGCGAGGCCGCCAACGCGGAAATTGTCTTCCTTGTAATTCTCGTAGACACCTTTGACTCCGCCGGTCATCTGCGAGTTGAAATTCATATCCACGCTGCCGAAGAGAAGGGTCTGATCGAAAGGATGCTTGATGTCGGCCGCTTGATTTGCGTACGCGCCGCCGGGACGGAAGAGGACGATGTTGTTCTCGTTGATCTGCTCGAGCGAGCCGAAGTAGAACAGTTTGTCCTGCACGAGCGGCCCGCCGAGGGTGAAGCCGAGCTGATGGCGCGAGTAGTCGTCGTTCTTTTTGAGATCGAGCGCGCCTTTGGTGCGCAGCGCAGCATCTCGGAAGAAACCAAAAACGTTGCCGTGCAGACTATTCGTGCCTGACTTCGTCACGACCGAGAGGGCGCCGCCGGCGGACCCACCGATCTCAGGATCAAAACGATTCGCGATCACCCGGAATTCGCGTACGGCATCCTGCGAGAAGCGAGCGCGCGACAGACCGTTGATCTGATCCGTCAGGTCGACGCCGTTGACGAGGATCGTCGCCTGCGAAGCGTTACCGCCGGAGCCGATGACCGGGCCGCCGTTGATGAAGCGGAAACCACCGCGCTCCCGCTGCACGCCCGGCGCGATGAACGCCAGACGCTCGAACTGCCGGTCAGCGACTGGAAGCGATTCGATCTGCTCCGGAATGATGTTCGTCGACGAGTCAGTCTTATGCACGTCGACGATCGGCGCCTCGGCCGCAATGGTGATCGTCTCGCTGGCCGCCGCCTTCATCGTCACGGCGAGCTTCGCGTTCTCGCCGACGCGAAGGATCACCTTCGACTGCTTCAGCGGCGCGAATCCTTCGAGCGCGAACTGCACCTGATACTCGCCCGGCGCTAACGCCGCGAACCGCGCGAGGCCCGCGACATCGGTCACGGCGATCGTCTCGTAGCCGGTTTCCGGCCTCGTGACCGTCACAGTGACTCCGGGCAGCGGGGCTTTCGATTGATCGAGAGCGACCGCCTCGATCGACGCCTTGTCGACCTGAGCGATCAGCGGAAGTGTAAGAAAACAGAGGACAAAAAGGACGAGGAGCGCCAGCGGACCACGGTGCATCGTTTCCTCCGAGTTACCGGCCGACCGGTCGGTTTGTTAGTTTGCTCGCAATATAAACGCAATCCCTCTTCGTGTCAACGGTCGTCCTCGCATTACACCGACTTTACACGGATCGCGCGCATCGTTGCGCTAAGCTCGCCGCCATGCCTCGCATCGCACGTTGTGTTGCGGCGCTCTTCGCCGCCGCATTGATCTCGTCATGTCAGGTCTCGCGTGAGCGCAGCAGCGAATCATCCGTTGCCACCGAACGCGACCCGCAGAAGACCGTCACGCTCACATTCACGTACGGCTCGGAAAAAGAAGCGTGGATCAAAGACGTCACCGATGCATTCAATCGCGGTGATCACAAGATTGCCGGCGGCAAGAGCATCTACGTCGAAGCGATCCCGATGGGCTCGGGCGATTGCATCGACGAGATTCTGCAGGGCACGCGCGAGACCGACATCACCAGTCCCGCTTCCGCCGCCTTCATCGCCCTCGGCAACGCGCAGTCGCGCGCGAAGAGCGGCGCCGATCTGATCGGCAGCACCGACAGCCTCGTCGTATCGCCAGTCGTGATCGCGATGTGGCGGCCGATGGCGCAGGCGCTCGGATGGCCGGCAAAGCCGGTCGGATGGAGCGACATCCTCGCCCTGGCGCGCGAGCCGAAGGGCTGGGAGGCGAAAGGACATCCGGAGTGGGGGCCATTCCGCTTCGGGCACACGCATCCCGAATCGAGCAACAGCGGCCTGATCTCGATCCTCGCCGAAGTCTACGCAGCCTCGGGCAAGAAAGCCGGCCTGACGCTCGCGGACGTGAACAGTGAGAAGACCGCGTCATTCGTCCACGGCATCGAGCAATCGGTGGTGCATTACGGAAGCTCGACAGGATTCTTCGGCAAGAAGATGTTCGCGAACGGACCACGCTATCTGAGCGCGGCCGTGCTGTACGAGAACATGGTCATCGAGTCATACAACGGCCAGAACGAAGGCGGCTTTCCGGTCGTGGCGATCTATCCCCGTGAAGGCACGTTCTGGAGCGACCACCCTGTCGGTGTCGTGAATCGTCCATGGGTCAACGCGGACAAGAAAGAAGCGGCAAAGATCTACACCACATTTCTGCTGGCGAAAGAGCAGCAGCAGAAGGCGATTCCGTTCGGCTTCCGTCCGGCGTCGGTCGACGTACAGCTCGCGGCGCCGATCGACGAGGCGCACGGCGTCGATCCGCGTGAGCCGAAGACGACGCTCGAGGTTCCGCGTCCCGATGTGATGGACGCGATCCTGAAGCTGTGGCATGCGAACAAGAAGCGCGCGAACCTCACGCTGGTGTTCGACGTCTCCGGCAGCATGCAGGAAGAGCAGAAGATGGACAACGCTCGCGACGGAGCGCTGCAATTCGTATCGTTGCTCGATGACGACGACCAGTTCTCGCTCGTGCCTTTCAACAAACGCGTGAGGTGGGCGCTGCGCGACGCACCGCTCAAGCAGCGACGGACCGATGCCGAGGGAGCAATTCGCGGACTGTATGCCGAGGGAGGCACAGCGCTGTACGACGCAATCGCCGAAGCCTACCAGGCGCATCTTCAGAACGCCGATCAGAACGAAGGGAAGATCTCCTCGATCGTCGTGCTCACCGATGGCGAAGACACCGACAGCCACACCTCGCTCGACGATCTGCTGCAGCGCATCCGTTTTGACAACGAAACGCATACGATTCGCGTGTTCACCATCGGCTACGGCAAGGGAGCGAAGAAAGAAGTGCTGCAGCGGATCGCCGATGCCACGCAGGCGAAGTTCTATCAGGGCGATCCGCGCAACATCCGTTCGATTCTGAGAGAGATCTCGACATTCTTCTGAGACGATGACGACCGACTACACATCGAAATCACCGCGGGGTCCGCGG
Organism: Thermoanaerobaculia bacterium; assembly: GCA_036506455.1. Taxonomy (GTDB): domain Bacteria; phylum Acidobacteriota; class Thermoanaerobaculia; order Gp7-AA8; family Gp7-AA8; genus DASVHS01. The sequence goes on along the minus strand of DASXRT010000114.1, from coordinate 4,837 downwards.
GTCACCTTCTTCGGGAAGCTGGTGATCCTGGCGTTCATCGTCGCGTGCGCATACGGCGCGTACCGGCTGTTCCTGAAGAGCCGCTTCGCGCCGGAGGCGCTGACGCGAACGAGTACCTCCAGCGGATCGACGTCGATTTTCGGTGGAAGTGTTCCGACGGCGGAGATCGGCATCGCCTATGGAACGGAGAAGAAGACCTGGCTCGAGTGGGCGGTGCAGGAATTCGCACGATCCGACGCCGGCAGCAAGATCAAAGTGAATCTGATTCCGATGGGATCGCTCGAAGGGGCGCAGGCTCTCGTCGGCGGCGACAAACGGATCAACGTCTGGACGCCGGCAAGCTCGCTCTATAAGGAGACCTTCGTCCAGGACTGGCAGCTCAAGTACTCACGGCCGCCGATCGTCAAGGAAGAATCACTTGCGCTCACTCCGATGGTCTTCGTCATGTGGAACGAGCGATACAACGCGTTCAAGGCGAAGTACGCGGAGATCAACTTCGATACGCTGAGTCGCGCGCTCGCGGAGCAGACCGGATGGCAGGCCGTCGCCGGACAGCCCGACTGGGGTCTCTTCAAGTTCGGCCACACGGTTCCGAGCGAATCGAACAGCGGACTGAACACGCTGATCCTGATGGCTTACGACCACGCGAAGAAGAATCGCGGTCTGACGCTGGCGGACGTCGTCAACGCCGATTTTCAGAAGGAGCTCTCCACGATCGAGCGTGCCGCCAGCGTCACCTCCAGCAGCACGGGCACGATCATGCGCGAGATGGTTCTCAAGGGGCCGAGCGCGTACGATGCGGTGTTCGTCTACGAGAGCGTGGCCATCGATTATCTGAAGAGTGCCCAGGGACGATGGGGAGAGTTGCGCGTCGTCTACCCGCGCCTGAACATGTGGAACGACAATCCGTATTACATCATCGACGCCGATTGGAGCACGGCGGATCAGAAGAGGGCAGCCGAGGTGTTCCTGGATTTTCTGATGACCGAAGCTGTGCAGAGACAGGCGCTGGTCCATGGCTTCCGGCCGGGGAACCCGCAAGTGCCGGTCATGTTCCCGGAGAGTCCGTTCGTGCAGTATCAGCGGTTCGGACTCCGGAACGAGATCGGACAGATTTGTGAGTATCCAAAGGCCGAAGTGGTGAACAATCTGCTGACGGCGTGGCAGCGCACGCGCTGAAGGAGCTCATATGTTTCGTCGCATCGCCAATATCTTTCGCGGTTTTCTCGGGCTGTTCATCGCCGGTCTGGAGCGGCAGAACCCCGAAGCCCTCCTCGAAGTCGAGAAAGAGAACCTGCGCAAACAGATCGGCAACTACAACACCGGCCTCGCGGCGCACGCCGGCTTGTGCGAGCGGCTGATGACGCAGGTGCGCAAGCTCGAGGTGGACGAGCGCGATCTGCGCGCGAAGACATCGGCCAATCTCCGTGCCGGAAACCGCGACAGCGCTTCGCAGTACGCGCTTCGATTGCAGACGGTACAGCGGGAGCTGGGAGAGAATCGCACGCAGCTCGGACAGGCCGAGACGACCTACAAGGAGCTCGTGAAAGCGCGCGACGTGTCGGTCAAGGCCGCTCAGACCAAGATCGAGGCTCTCAAGCACAGCCTCGACGATTTGAAGATCAAACGCGCCACAGCCGAGCTCAACGAAATGGCCTCCGGGATGATCATGAAGATCGGCGGCGCCGGCGACACGCTCGACCGGCTGCATACGATGGTCGAAGAAGAGCGTGAGAAAGCGGCCGGCCGCGCACGCGTCGCGCGCGACTCGGTCAACACCGCCGACATCGTGGTGAAGGAAGAAGAGCAGAAAGCGCTGGCCGAACAGGCGCTCGCGGATTTCGCGGCGAAAGAAGGAATCGCGCTGGAAAGCTCCGGGACCGCGGCGACGACTGAAGCGCCCGCAACGACCAAAACGTTGGGACCGCAGGCACAATAAGGGCCTCGGGGCCTATGTTCCGCTACCTCAAAGAAGCCTTCTGGGCGCGCCCCGCCCTGGCCGGCCTCGGTGCGATTCCGTGGAACGTCCTGGCGGTGCTCGGTGTGGGGATGCTCGGTTTCGCCGAGCATGCGATCTGGCTCGCCGGTCTCGGACTGGAAACGGCCTACCTTTACTGGGTGGCCACGAATCCTCGGTTTCAGCAATGGGTCGATGCGCGCGATCTCGACCGCATCCACTTCGACTCCGAGACATCGCGCCAGAAGTTGATGCAGGCGCTCGCGCCGGCCGCTCGCCAGCGACTGACCGCGCTCGAAGAGAAGATCTCGAAGATCGAGACTCTCTATCGCGACTCCCAGAATGAGGACTATCTCTTCGACAGCAATCGCGAGGCCCTCAAGAAACTGACCTCGCTTTATCTACGGCTGCTGGTCGCGGAGCGGAATATCGTCCTGCTGCCGACGAACATGACGGAGGGCGAGATCAAGAAGCAGATCGCAGCGATCGAGACGGATCTGGCGCGCAAGACCTCGTCGACATCGCTGCGCGAGTCGAAGCAGGCCACTCTTCAACTGATGAAGCAGCGGCTGGTCAACTTCCAACGCCGGGAGGAGACGCTCGCGGAGATCGACAGCGATCTCACGCGCATCGAAGCGCAGATCGATCTGGCTGTCGAAGACGCGAGCCTCAAAGGACGTCCGACTGCGATCTCGTCGAACATCGAGCTGGTGAGCACCCTCCTCGATGACACGCTCGGCGGCGGCGTAACGACGACCACCACCACGACGACTCAGTCCGGCGCGGAGGTGGAGAACTGATGCCCGCCGCCACCCTCCCATCGTGGGCCGAGAAGCTGATCTCTCTATACGAGAGCAAAGCGGCCAATCAGTTCATTCTCTACGGCAACGTCAACGACCGATTCATCCTGCCGATCGGCGAGCAACGATCGATCGGAACGCTCTATGACTTTCTCCGCAAAGTGATGATGCCCGGATTCGACGTCGTCCTCAGCTACGACCTCGGCAACGGCATCCGCGTCGAGAAAGGCGGCGAGCTCTTGTCGAAATGGCCGGGCTTCAAGGAACAACCGGAACTGCCGCGCGCACCGCGACAGGCCGCCGAGTTTCTGACGCGTTACTTCCGATACTGCGCGAATGTCCGTCGCCTCGGCCAACCGACGCAGCAGGTCGGGTTCTACATGAAGGCCGCACATCTCGTGGCGCCGGCGCTGCCGGGCGCGCTGAACTACGATCTCAATGCGCTGGCTCTGTTGATGCGCGACTGGGCCAGCGACGACTTGCTGGCCGAACACGATCTCGTGACATGGCTCGTCGCCGACAACATCCACGATCTGCATCCGCTGATCGTCAACAATCCGCGAGCGGCCTCGGTCGAGGTTCCCCTTCCTCCGCCCGAAGACATCCGCGATGCGATCGCGCAGTTCGCGAATGAGTTCAAGACCGCGCTCGCTGCATTCAACGGCAACATCGATCCGCTCGCACATGAACTGAAAGGGGCGACGCTCACATCGGTCGAAAACCTTCTCCGCGTCAAGAATCACGAAGGGCAGCAGCTCACCCCGGCCGATCTCGTCGTGCTGAAGAAAGAGCTCGTCGAGAGAGATGCGGACGGGCTCATCGAGTTCATCGAGTCGGAGCGGACGCTCGAAGACATCTACGCCCAGGACAAGCTCAAGGCCTGGCTGCGCCAGGACATCGCGTTGTGGCGCAAGAACGAGTTGCAGGCGATGCCGATGGGCTATCTCATCTGCGGGCCGGTCGGCACGGGTAAGACGTATCTCGTCGAGTGCCTCGCCGGGGAAGCGGGCGTGCCGGTCGTCAAGCTGAAGAACTTCCGCGACAAATGGGTCGGCAGCACCGAGGGAAATCTCGAAAAGATTTTTCGCCTTCTGAAAAGCCTGGGCCGCTGTTTCGTCTTCATCGACGAGGCCGATCAGGCGCTCGGGAAGCGCGAAGCGGGGACGAGCGATTCCGGCCTCTCCGGCCGGATCTACGGAATGTTCGCCGAAGAGATGAGCCGGACAGCGAACCGGGGGCGGATCGTCTGGGTGCTCGCGTCGAGCCGTCCCGATCTGATCGAAGTCGATCTCAAACGTCCCGGCCGCGTCGACGTGAAGATCCCGATCTTTCCGACAACGACGGCGGAAGAGGGCTTCTCGCTGATTCGAGCGTTGTCGAAGCGGCGCGGTGTCGAAATCGCAAAAACAGACTTCGCGACCGTCGAAGCGATTGTCCCGCCACTGCTGACCCCTGGCGCGGCGGAGGCTTTGGCGGTAAAGATCTATAGAACCGTGAAAACTCAGGATTGCTCACCGCTCGACGCGCTGCGGGCGGCGCTGGACGGCTATCAGAACCCGGTGCCGCTCGACGTGCTTCATTTTCAAATCGCGATCGCGGCTCGCGAGGCGAGCGACGGCGCGTTCGTTCCCGACTGCTTCCGCGCTCTGCGCGATGGATCGACCTAGGAGGTCGTCATGCCCTTCGACTTTCACCAGTTCTACCTCGGTTGCCTCGCCCACGCGTCGTATCTGATCGGATCGAAGGGCGAGGCGGCGATCGTCGATCCACAGCGCGACGTCGATCAGTACATCGCCGAAGCGCAACGTCGCGGTCTCAGGATCAAGTATGTGATCGAGACGCATCTGCACGCGGACTTCGTCAGCGGCCATCGCGAGCTCGCCGACCGCACCGGCGCGGAGATCATCATCGGCGCGTCTGCCGGCGCGCACTTTCCTCATCGCGAGGTTCGCGACGGCGACTCGGTGAAGCTCGGCGACGTCGAGCTGCGCGCCGTCGAGACGCCCGGCCACACTCCCGAGAGCATCTCATGGCTCATCGTCGACAACGGCAAACCGGTGAAGGTCCTCACCGGCGACAC
>DASXRT010000113.1:0-5735 GCA_036506455.1 Thermoanaerobaculia bacterium | reverse complement strand
GAGCGCGAGACCCGCCCGCGTCTCGTCGGCGTCTTCCGCGACGCTTCCGCGGATTACATCCGCGAGATTGCCTCGCTGGTCGGCCTCGACATGGTGCAGCTTCACGGCGGCGAGTCGGACGACGACATCCGCGCCGTCGGTCTCCCGGCCATCAAGACGTTCCGCGTCGGAGATGAGCTCCCCAGCACGACGGGCCACACGGCTGCCGAGTGGTTTCTGTTCGACACGTTCGAAGATCGCCGTTCCGGCGGCACGGGACGGAGATTCGACTGGTCGCTGATGGCGACGTATCCGCGCAACAAACCCTTCTTCCTCGCCGGCGGTCTGTCGGCCGACAACGTCGCCGCGGCGATCAGCCTCGTCCGGCCCGACGCGATCGACGTCGCCAGCGGCGTCGAAGCGGAGCCGGGCGTCAAGGATCACGAAAAGATCGAGAGTCTTTTTCAGCGCGTGAGGCGGTCGTAGTGCTTCCCGATCGCGCCGGCTACTTCGGTCAGTTCGGCGGCCGGTACGTGCCCGAGACTCTCATGGCCGCGCTCGACGAATTCGAGAGCGCGTACAAGAAGCTGCGACGCGATCACGACTTTCGAAAGACGCTCGATCAGATGCTCGCCGAGTACGTCGGACGCCCCACACCTTTGACCGAGGCGTCGCGTTTCGCTTCGCTCTGCGGCGAGCTCCGGTTATTTCTCAAGCGCGAGGACCTCAATCACACCGGCGCGCACAAGATCAACAACGCCCTCGGCCAGGCGCTGATCGCGAGGCGGATGGGGAAGGAAAGGATCATCGCCGAGACGGGCGCCGGCCAGCACGGCGTCGCCACCGCGACGGCGTGCGCGCTGCTCGGGCTGCGCTGCGTTGTCTACATGGGCGAAGTCGACATGGCGCGGCAGGAGCTCAACGTCTTCCGCATGCGCCTCCTCGGCGCCGAGGTGGTACCGGTGTCGAGCGGAAGCAGGACGCTGAAGGATGCGATCAACGAGGCGATCCGCGACTGGGTGACCAACGTCCGCACCACGCACTACATCATCGGCTCGGTCCTCGGACCGCACCCCTATCCGATGGTCGTGCGTGATTTTCAATCGGTGATCGGTCGCGAGGCGCTCAAGCAACTGCGCAAGCGCACCGGCGGTCCGCCCGATGTCGCCATCGCATGCGTCGGCGGCGGATCAAACGCGATCGGTTTATTCTACGAAATGCTGAAGCATCGATCGGTGCGCTTCATTGGTGTTGAAGCGGGCGGGCGCGGATCGAAACTCGGCGAGCACGCCGCACGATTCAGTGGCGGCGCCCTCGGCGTGCTGCACGGCACGCGCTCGATGGTGCTTCAGGACGAGTTCGGGCAGATCGCCGAGACGCATTCGATCTCGGCAGGTCTCGACTATCCGTCGATCGGGCCGGAGCACGCCTATCTGCAGGAGATCGGTCGCGTCGAGTACTACGACTGCAGCGACGATCTCGCGCTCGAGGCGTTTCACAAACTGAGTGAGACCGAGGGGATCATTCCGGCGCTGGAGTCGGCGCACGCGCTGGGATGGTTGCTGCGCAACGGCCGTTCGATTCGCGGAAACGTCGTTTTGAATCTCTCCGGGCGGGGGGATAAGGATGTGCCGCAGATCGCGGCGATGGAGAGTCCGGCGCAGTGAGGCGTGTGTTTGCGCTCTTCAAACGTCTGCGGGCGCAGAAGCGTTGCGGTCTCATTGCCTACATCACCTGCGGCGATCCCGATCGCGACACCACCGTGCGCGTTGTCGAAGCGTTGGAGCGCGCCGGTGCGGATGCGATCGAGCTTGGGATCCCGTTCTCCGATCCGATCGCCGACGGCCCTACGATTCAAGCGGCGGCACAGCGCGCACTCGATCGTGGTACGACGATCCGCGACGTCTTCACGATCGCGCGAGCTGTTCGCGAGCGCAGTGAGATTCCTTTGATCGCGTTCTCGTATCTCAATCCGGTGATGCGGTACGGGACTTCCGCATTCGCGCGCGACGCCGCCGATGCCGGCATCGACTCGGTTCTGTTGACGGATTTGCCACCCGAAGCCTCGAAGGACTTTCGCGAAACGATGCATGGCCACGGCCTCGGTACCATCTTTCTGCTGGCACCCACTTCCAGCGATAAACGCATCGCCGCGATCGATCGCGCCAGCGACGACTTCGTCTACTACGTTTCCACGACCGGCGTCACGGGCGTGCGACACGAGCTCGATCCGCTGCTCCTTTCGCGCCTCGATGAGATTCGCGCGCGCATGAAGAAACCGATTGCGGTGGGCTTCGGCATCTCGCAACACGAGCACTACGTCGCGCTCCGCGATCATTGCGATGCCGTCGTCGTCGGCAGCGCCATCGTGCGGGCGGCCGGGGAGGGCGGGGCGGAGGGGGCGGGCGGGAGGGCGGGGGAGGTGGTAAGAAGGATTTTGGGCCGAACACCGAATGTGAAATGTTGAATGTTGAATGTTCAATGTTGAATGTTCAGGTCGTAACTCAATTCAACATTCAACATTCACCATTGAACATTCAACATTCCTCGTCAATATGAAACGACTTTTGTCGGCACTGCTTCTCCTCGGCGCATGCGCGCAGCCCGCGCCGTCGCCGCAACCGACGCCTCAGGTGTTGACGCGACCGGCGGAAGAAAAATCGATCGGCACCGTTCGCGTGACCGCGACATCTCTGAATGTGCGGCAGGAAGCGTCCTCAACCGCCGCAGTCGTAACGCAGGTCAAGCGCGGCGATCTGCTCACACTTCTACGCGAGGAAAACGGCTGGTCGAAAGTGAAGCTGGCCACCGGCGAAGTCGGATGGGTATCGTCGCAACACGTATCGAACCCACGACAGCGAACGCGTAAGGGATGCCCGCCCGATTCCGAATACTCGTTCGTCAAAGCGCCGCTCGCGTCGTTCTCGGAGAGAGGACCGCACGGGCTCGTGGTCGTCGACGCCATGGTGAACACGAAGGGGGATGTCACCTCGACGAAGGTGATCTCGAACTCGACCGGTGACGAATCGCTTGCGGCGATGGCCCAGCGGGAGATCCGCTCGGCCAAATTTACTCCGCCCTACCGCGACTGCGTGCCGCGCACGTTCATCTTCACCTACAAGAGAAGTTTCTGAAGGCGGCGGCAAGCCGCCGCACTCCAAGGCTAATCCCGCTCGATCGTGATGCTGCCGTTCGCGTTGATCAGCTCCATGCGGCAGCTTCCACTGCCGATCGTTCCGACCATGGTCTCATCCGACATCCGCGTCGTCGTGATCGGCAGATCGCTGTTGATCTGACCGAACGACGTGCGTGCGTTCACCGCGTAACTGGCGCTCGACGGAACCGCGACTTTGATCGACGAGAAACTGGTGCGCAACACCACGGGATGGCAACCGCCTGACGCCATTCCCGACACGCCGATCGCGCCGTTCTGATTCTGCACGTCGACGGCGCCGCCGACACCTTTCACGAATGCCGAGCCGAAGCTCGTACGCACCTTGGCGTCGCGCGATACTTCCGAGAGTTGCACGCTGCCGTTGGCATTGTCGACGTCGGCGCTGCCGCGAATGTTCCGGGCGTTGACGCTGCCGAATCGCGTGTCGGCGGTGAAGTCGCCGCTGATGTTCTCGGCGGTGATGCTCCCGTTCTCGTTCGTCGCTTTGAGCGCACCGCCGATCTCGCGCGCCTCGACGCTGCCGAACGTCGTGCCGATCGTTGCCATGCCGTGGATCGTTCGCGCCTCGACCTTCGAGTTCTGCGCTACGACCGAGAGATTGCCCTTGATCTCGGCAGCCGAGACCGAGCCGTACGTCGTTTTGAGTGAAGCATTGCCGCCCACTTCGCGCACATCGACGCGGCCGTTGCCGTTCGTGATCTCGACCCCGCCTCTGACGTTCGACACCGTGACCGAGGCGAAGGAGTTGACCACGTTGAGCGAGCCGTTGATTTCGTGAGCGGTCACGCTCCCGTTGGCGTTTCTGATCGTCACATCATCGCCCGCGTTGTCGATCGCCACAGAGCCGAAGCGGTTCGTCATGTCGAGATCTCCCTTGACCTCGCGCACGCGAATCGATCCGTTGGCGTTCTTCACGGTCGTAATGCCGCCGCTGTCGCTCACTTCGATCGAACCGAACGAGTTCTCGATCCGCAGCGGCCCTTTCGTCTCGCGGACCGTGACCGAGCCCTGCGCATTGATGACATCCGCGGGGCCGCGGAGGCCGCCGGCTTCGATCGATCCGAAGCGATTCTTTAGCATCACCGGCGCCGTCGGCGGCACCGTCACACGGAGATCGACGGAATACGAAAAGTGGCCGCTGTGCCTCTGATGGCTCGGGTACTCCGTGCGCACGGAGACGCCGTTGCCTGTTTCATCCGCGATGATGCGGATCTGCCTCCCGAAGTCGGGATCGGACGCGCGAATCGTCCCCCGCACGCTGACCTCTGATGCCGATCCGGTGTCGACGACGAGACTGCCGAATGAGTGATCGACCGAGATGCGGCCACCGCGATACGTGAACGTCTTCGCGTACTTCAGGTCGAAGCGATCCTCATCGGCGTAGAGCGCCGTCGCGGAGACGGCGAGCAGAAACGCCGTCCGCCACCATTTACTGATTCGAGACATGGTTCCCCTCCCGCAGCACTTGCTCCAGCGTCTTCTGCTTCTCGCTGTAGATGGCGAGGAGCTGCTTGCGGAGGTGCGCGTTCTGTCGATTGCTATTGATGTTCGTCTGGCACTCGGCGATGGCATCATCGAGCAGCATGAGCTTCTCTTTGTAGCTGATCATCAACGGCGACTGCGCGTCTTCGAGCTTCGGCTCGGCGATTTTCTCGAGCTGATCGATGGCCGCGAGATGGACGCGCTCAGCGCGCTCGACGTCATCGAGAGCGCTGACGCGAAGGATCTCGCGATCGAATGCCGCCTGGCGCTCAGCGCGCAGGCCGTACCAGGTTCCGGCGCCGATGCCGATCGTCAGCACGACGGCAGCAGCCGTCCGCCACATCGTGGTCACGAAATGATTTCTTTTTTCGGCCTCCAGCGCGCGATGGATGCGCGGCCAGAGGGTGTCGCTCGGCCAGCTCGCCTGCAGTGACTGCGCCGTCTCGCTGATCTCGTTCCAGGCGGCGAGCTTTTCCATGCACGCTTCGCACTCGCGCGCATGTGTTGCGGCCACTTCCATCGAGAAGCGGTCGCCCTCGAGGAGGAGGTTGTCGATCTGATGGCAATTGATCTTCATTTCCGTGTTGCTTTCCACTGCTCCTGCAATTGTTTTTTCGTGACGAAGAGGATCCACTTGGAGTTCCCTTCGCTGATGTCGAGAATCGATGCGATCTCGGCATGACTCAGACCTTCGATCTCGAAGAGTGTGAAGACCGTGCGCCGCTGCTCCGGCAACTCGCCGAGGAGCTTCTTCAGCGTCAGCCGCTTCGCGTCGTCGACGGACGGCGCCGTTCGCTCCGGTACATCCTCGATCGCCGCATCATCGGTCCGCCGCCGCCGCTTCCGCAAAAGGTCGTAGCAGGTGTTGATCAGGATCCGGAACACCCATGTCGAGAACGACGCCTCGCCGCTGTACGTGCCGGCGGCGCGATGGATCTTCAGGAACGTCTCCTGAACTGCGTCTTCGGCATCGGCCACGCTGCCGAGGTGATGGAAGGCGATGCTCTTCATGCGGCTGCCGTATCGGCGGTAGATTTGTTCAAAGATCGCAGAGTCCCCGGCCGCGCAGGCTGCGGCGATCCGGCGATCGTCGTACGGT
>DASXRT010000112.1:0-5292 GCA_036506455.1 Thermoanaerobaculia bacterium | reverse complement strand
GTGGAGACGCGCGTGACGATCGAGGCCGATGTCGAGGCGCTGCCACTCAGTGACGAGCAGAAGCAGCGCATCGCGACTCGGCTCGCCGGACGGATCAATCGCGAAGGCGTCCTGCGCGTCACATCGCAGGCCGAACGGAGTCAGCTCGCCAATCGCGATCGCGCGCTGGCGCGGATGGAGGAGATCCTCCGCGATGCGCTCGAAGAGCCGAAGGCGAGGAAGAAGACGCGTACGCCGAAGACGCAGAAGCAAAGAAGGCTCGAAGAGAAGAAGCGACGTGCAGAAACGAAGCGACTGCGGTCGCGAATCGAGTGATTCCTCGATCGTCAGCGATACCGCTCGATGTGACCGCGACCCCAGAGCCTCACGCTCTCCACCAGCGGCAGCAGCGAACGTCCGTAGTCCGTCAGTGAGTACATCACCGGCGCCGGGACACGTCCTGCGGAGCGGCGAGCGACGATCTCGTCGGCCTGCAACTCGCGGAGCTGATGCGTGAGAACTTTCTGCGAGATGCCGGGCATGTTCCTGCGCAACGCCGCGAAATGCATCGGACCATCGTTGAGCCAGTAGATGATGATCAGCTTCCACTTCCCGCCAATTGCGGCAAGCGCCGCGGTCAGCGGACAGTCGCTCACCGGATTGCGGCGGCGGTTACCTGAAAGTTCCTTCTGGTCGGCCATGATCGCCTCGATTAACTTAGATCACATGATCGTAGAAGTGAGGAAGTACACAATCAAGCCGGGGCTGCGAGCGGAGTTCATCGAATTCTTCGAGACGCGCTCCCTGCCGGCCCTGCGCGCGCATGGGATGGAAGTGTTCGGGCCCCTGCTCGACCTCGAGAATCCCGACGTCTTCGTGTTTCTGCGTGGATTTCCGTCGCTCGAAGATCGCGACCGGATGAAGAAAGCGTTCTACGAAGGAGAGCTCTGGACGAAGGAGCTCGAGGGAATCGCCATGCCGATGCTGGAGCGGTATGAGGTGATTCTCACCGAGACGACGTCAGCTTGCCGGCAGAACCTTGAATGACGACCGGGTCAGCACGCCGGCGTCGCGAAGGACTTCCCGAAGTTGAGCAATCGCCGTGGCAGTAGCTTCCACTTCGATCGTGATGTTCATATAGCCCGCTTCCGATCCCGAGCTGACGAGCCGGCCGATGTGCGCGCGCTCGATGCGGTCCTCGATCGAACGCTGCAATGCGAGCTCGTCCGGCGTGGCGACGTCGCCCGCCATCCTGATCATCACCTGCACCCGCGGCTTCGACCGCGCCTCGGCGGCCACGTTCTTGATCAAGTCGACCGTAGAGCTCTCGTTCTTTGCGCAGGCGATGAGCAGGAACAGCAGCAGGAGGTTTCGCATAAATTCTTCACACTTGCCTTGGAGTGCGGCGGCTTGCCGCCGCCCTGGAAGGCGGTCGCAAGCGGCCGCACTCCAAGGCGCTACGCGCTCGCGTGGCCACGAGATTCCGCCGGAACGCCGCGACATAGCGAGCGTCTTCGTCGTATGTGGTCGGATAGATCGGTGGAACGCGCTGCGGCTGCAGGTCGTCGTCGACGTTGACGAACGTGAACACGCAGTTGTTCGACAGATCGCGGACCGTCTTCTCGTAGTCGATGCGCTCGATCTTCGTCTCGACAGCGATCGAGGTGTCGCCGGTGTAGACGATGCGGCTCGTGAAATGCAGCGTGTCGCCAATGCGAACGGGCCGCAGAAAATTGATGCGGTTGACGGCGACGACCACCGTGCGGTGACTGGCCACCTTCTCCGAGTGAATCGCCGCGAGCTGATACGCGCGGTGGATCAGATAGCCGCCGAAGATCTTCTCCGGCACGTTCTCCTGCTCGAGGTAGACGCGCTCCCAAGAATCGGCGAAGAGATCTTTCGCCATCAGCCCGGCGAAATCAGGCGCTTCCTGCTCGCGGTGCAGGCGCGTGAGCATCTCGTATTCCTCGCGAGTGGGCGGCTCCAGCGCGTCGTGCTCCTGCTGCCGGATCCTCTCGCGCCGTTGAATCGCGCGGCGCTCACGCCGCAACTCCAGATCATCGACGTACTCCAGCGGTGGAATGGCGATGCTCCGCTCGCCGAGCCGCGCCACCATCGTGAAGTAGCACGAGGCGATGTGGCGATGCGGATCGCCGTCCTGCTCGACGCGGATGCCCACTTCGAGCGACGTCCGGCCGACATAATTGATCCGCGCGAGAAATCGCAGATCGCGCGTTACGTCCGCCGGATAGCGCACGCGAATGCTGTCGATGGCGGCCGTGACGACGCGCGCCTCCGGCTCGAATCTCCGTACATACGCCAGCGCCGTCTCCTCGGCCAGTTTGTCGAGAATCTCCAGCGTCAAGCCGAAGCGCAGGTTTCCCGGCACCGGTCTGTCGATCACCATGAATCGCCGGCGCTCGTCGGTGTCGGTGCCGAGCGGAAGCAGTTTGGTCTTTGATGTTTCGATCGGTCTCATTGATATCCCCATAAAACAAAACGGCCCGTGAGATTCACGGGCCGTCGAATCGTTGTCTTTCGTTGCCCGTTACATGCCGTACCCGCGGCTCTTCGTCTCAATCTTCTTGTCGCCGCCGAGCTCTGTCAGAAATTCCTGGTGATCCATCGGCCGCGAGAACATCGGGTAATTCTTTTCGACGGCGAGCCGCTGCTCCTCGTCGCTGAGCGCGGCCGTGCAGTCCTTGAGTGTGACAACGTCGTAACCGCGCTCGTACCCGCTGCGCATCGTCGACTCGACGCAACAGTTCGTGAGGAATCCGCCGAGGGCGATGGTCTTGATGCCGCGACTGCGAAGGATGAAGTCGAGGTTCGTGCTGGCGAAGCCGCACAATCCGCGCTTCCCTTCGACGACGATGTCCCAGTCTTGCGGCTTGTGGGACGGCTGCGGCGTCAGCTCGTGATATCCGCCGGTGAATACGACCGCGGTCTCCTGGGGGTTCACAGCGGGTCTCCTTGTATCACATCAGGTCACAATCGTCTTGCGCGCTTCCTGCCGCCGCCACCGCTCCGTCCGCAAGATGTCGTCGACGACGTCGAACGCCTCTTCGATCTCTTCGTCGGTCGTGTAAAAATGCGGCGAGAACCGCACGCCCGATGCCGGACGGTAGTCGCACACGATGTCCTCGGCGTTGAGCTCGAGCGCGACCTCGCGGGCGTGCGGGACGCGCATCGACACCGATCCTCCGCGACGATTCTCCTGCCGGGGTGTGCGCAGCTCGAAGCCGCGAGCGTCGGCGAGGTCGATCAGGCGCTGCGTCTGCCGCAGCGATTTCTCGCGGATCGGCATCATGTCCGCTCCGCCCGCTTCAGCGATGATCTTCGGTCCTTCGCGTGCGGCGTACAGCGCCGGAATGGCCGGCGTTCCGAGGGCGAAGCGGAGGGCGTCGTCGCGGAAACGCATCGGCGGCGGTTCGAATCCGAATGGGTTCGTGTGCGCCATCCAGCCGGTGAAGCTCGGCTCTAACTTCGGCCGCAGCTCGGGATCGACGTAGAGAAACGATCCGCCCGGCCCGCCGCACAACCATTTCAACACTCCGCCCGCGGCGATCGGGATGCCCCACTCCTTCACCTTGACGGGAACGATGCCGGCGGATTGAAAGATGTCGAGGACCAGCGTGGCGCCGACTTCGCGGCAGCGGCGCGCGATCGGCTCGATGTCGATCATGAACGACGACTCGAACAGGACGTGGCCGAGCGGAACGAGCTGCGTGCGCTCGTCGATCGCGGCCAGCAGTCGATCGAGATCGAAACCCATTCCGCTGGCGTCGTGCGGGACGTTGACGATCTCCGCGCCAAGGCGGCGTGCGAGGCGGTCGTAGATGTAGCGCACCGACGGGAACTCCCCTTCGACGATGACCACGCGGTTACGCGGCGGGTTGTACTCGAATGACGAGAGGACGACCGCTTCGGCGGTGGTGACGTTCGGCAGCATGACCACCGAGCCGCGCGGCGCGCCGATGAGCGGCGCGATGATGTTGCCGATTTCGATGGACATCATCCACCACTTCTCGCCCCACGCTCTCACGCCGCGACTGGCCCACAGATCCGCGTACTCCTCGAGCGCATCGCGCGTGGCCTCGGGCATCGCGCCGAGGGAATGGGAGACGAGATACTTCGAGCGCTTGAGAATCGGAAAGCGATCGCGATACTCAAGAAGCGCGTCTGTAGTGGCGACACGGCTCATGCCTTCACCGCGTAATCATCGCCATAGAACTTACTCGTAATACTGGTGTGGAATTGAATCGCCTTGATCGGTTCGTATTTTGGATTGGCGATGCACGGGAGCACCTCGAGCACTTCGTCTTCCCACACGTAAACGGCCATCGGGAACGAAACTCGAAGCTTGCGGCGCTGCTCCGGATCGCGCGGTTTGCTCACGCGGTGCGTCGTCGACGGGAAGATATCGTTGGTGATGCGCTGCATGTAGTCGCCGGTATTCAGCACGATCGTGCCGCGCGGTGCGTTGAGCCGGATCCATTTCATATTGCGGCGATTGAGGATCTGCAGGCCTTCGGTGCTCGGCGCGGGCAGGAACGTGAACATATCCACGTCTTCGTGTCCGAGGAGCCGCGCGGCGCCTGATTCATCATCTTCGCGCGACATTGGCGGGTAGTAGTTGAGGCGGAGACCGATATTCGTGCCGGTGAGCTTGCGATCGTAGAGATGCGGATCGCAGCCGAGGTACTGCAGCATGCTTTGCATGACCGGAAGGATGAGGCGTTCGTGTGCTTCGACGATGCGCCGGAAAAACGGCTCGTATCCGGGAAAGGGCCAGAACGTGTCGTTGCCGAATGCGCGTCGGCAAAACACCCATCCCTCCACGAGATCGGGGTGCATGTTGCTCGTCTCTTTGATCGGGAAGTAACCCTGATTCACCGAGCCGTGGCGCTGCGCGCGGAAGCGCATCTTGTCGTCCATCGAACAGCGAGTGAACATCTCGGCGATCTTCGATTCCGCTTCGTCGTAAAGCGCGGGGGCGACGCCGTGGCCGGTGAGGATGGCGAAGCCGATCTCGCGCAGCGCATCGCCGAGGTCCCTGGCGAACGTCGGCGATCGCATGTCGCACGTTCGGATCTGGAACTCGTCGTCGAACTGTTCTTCAGCGTCCTCGGCGAGGTGGTACGTCTGGCGCTTCTCCACCTGGTCGTAGCGGATGAAGTCCTGATTCGTCGCGCGGATGCCGTCGTCTCTCCCGGTCATGACCGTAGAGGATAATGCAAACGGATGGCTGGGGAACTCGAAGGCGGCTGCCGGGCGAAGTTTGGCGCCCGTGCCACCTTACTTCACCGTCAC
>DASXRT010000111.1:0-11747 GCA_036506455.1 Thermoanaerobaculia bacterium | reverse complement strand
AAGGCGGCAGCAAGCTGCCGCACTCCAAGTCATAGCAACCCCTCGGCTTCCAGGAGCTCGGCATTGAGCAACGCCGCTCCCGCTGCGCCGCGAATCGTGTTGTGCACCAGCGCGACCATGCGCATGTCCAGGAGCGGGCAGGGGCGGAGGCGTCCGACCGAGACGCTCATGCCATGCTCGCGATCGCGATCGAGGCGCGGTTGCGGGCGGTCTTTCTCATCGATGTAGTGCAGCGGTTTTTTTGGCGCGGAGGGAAGTTGCAGACGCTGTGGCTCGCCGCCGAATCCTTCGATGGCCATGCGCGCGCCGTCGATCAATGTCTCGATCGGCGAAGCGTGTCTCAGCTCATCGCGGTCGCACAAGGAGAGCGAGATCGTCATGAGATGTCCATCGATCGTCGGCACACGATTCACCTGTGCCGAGATGCGGAACGAAGCATTCTCAAACCGTCCGTTGGCCCAACGCCCCAGGATCTTGCGTGGTTCTGTTTCGATCTTCTCTTCTTCGCCGCCACCGATGAAGGGGATGACGTTGTCGAGGATCGCGTACGACGCCACCCCCGCGTATCCGGCGCCGGAGATCGCCTGCATCGTCGTGACATGAATCTCGTCGATGCCGTAGAGCCGCTCGATCGGGGCGATGGCCATGGCCAGGCCGATCGTCGAGCAGTTCGGATTCGTGACGATATAGCCGCGCGACGAGCGCCGCTTCTGCTGCCGCTCGATCGCGCCGATATGATCGGCATTGATCTCCGGGATCAGCAGCGGCACGTCGTCATCCATCCGGTGATTGCGCGAATTCGAAACCACGACGCATCCGTGATTCGCGTAACGGTCCTCCGCTTCACCGGCGACCGTCGAGTCGAGACCGGAGAAGAGGAGGCGCGACTCGAGATCGGAGCCGAGCTCCTTCACCGTGAGCGCGGCGGCGTCTTCAGGAAGCAGTGTGTCGAGGCGCCAGTCGGCGGCGTCGCCATACGTCTTCCCCGCGCTGCGTTCGGAAGCGACGACTTCGTGCAGACGGAACCAGGGATGTCTCTCGAGCAGTTGGACGAACCGCTGCCCGACCGACCCGGTGGCGCCGAGGACGGCGACAGGAATGCGCTCCGTGCGCGCCGGCGCCTGGTTCGTCGGCAGTGTTTCGACCTGAGTCATGGCTGAGTTCCCTTGCAAGAACTGATTCTAGAGGTTCTATCATCGGACCGTGGGGTCATTTCAGCGAGCGCGCGAGCGAGAAGAGCCGATCACGGTCGAGGAAGCGCAGCGCCGCGTCCTCGCTGAGATCTCGACGATGCCTCCCGAAGAGGTCGCGCTCGCCGATGCGCACGGACGCGTGCTGCGCGAGGACATCGTCGCCGCCGACGACGTGCCACGCGCCGATAACAGTGCGATGGACGGATATGCGGTTCGCGCGGGCGATGTCGCCAACGCGCCCGTCACACTGCGCGTGATCGCCGATATCGGAGCGGATGCCGATCCCGATGTCACTCTCACGCCCGGAACTGCCGCTCGAATCATGACCGGCGCATCGGTACCGAACGGCGCCGACGCCGTCGTGCAGGTCGAGCACACCGATGCAGGATCGGCGAACGTCAGGATCGACCGCGTCGTGAAATCGGGAACGAACGTTCGACGTCGCGGAGAGGATATGCGCCGCGGTGAAATCGTTCTTCGCGCCGGCATGGTCATCGGCCCGGGAGAGGTCGGCGTGCTCTCGACGGCACGCAAAGAAAGAGTGCGCGTCGGACCGCGGCCGTCCGTTGCCATTCTCGCGACGGGCGACGAGATCGTCAGCGGGCGAGTGGCGAACTCGAATTCTCAGGCCCTCGCTGCTCTGACGCGAGATGCCGGCGCACGACCACAACTCTTCGCTCCGATTCCGGACGACCGGGAAGCGACGAAGCGAGCGATCGAAAAAGCACTCCAACATGATGTCGTCATCACCTCCGGCGGTGTCTCTCACGGCGCCTTCGATTTCGTCAAAGACGCCCTCGACGACCTCGGCGCCGAGACGAAGTTCTGGCAGGTGGCGATGAAGCCGGGAAAGCCGGTCATCTTCTCGCGCGTACGCGATCGGGTCGTGTTCGGGCTGCCGGGCAATCCCGTGTCGTGCATCGTCGGCTTTCTTCTGTTCGTCGGGCCGGCGCTGCGCAAGATGATGGGCCAGACGGCGAATCTCTTTCTACCCGTGGTAAACGCTCGAGCAGGCGCAGTCGTCGAAAATCGAGGAGATCGACGAACATACCTGCGCGTGCGTCTCGCAGCCGTGCGCGGCGAGCTGGTCGCTTATCCGATGAAAGCGCAAGGTTCGGGCGTGTCGACCTCGATGGTGGGTGCAAATGGATTGGCGTATCTCGAAGCCGGCACGACCCGAATTGACACCGGATCGTCACTGCGCGTCCTCGTCTTCGGGCCCATCCTCGCCCACGAAAATGGCGAGTGACATCACGGCCGCGATCGTGTGCGGATATGACATCCATTCGGATCTGCGGGATTACGTACATCGTTTCGCTCCCCATCTGTCGCCTTGCGGAGTCGTGATCCTCAGCGGCGGTTGCACCTCATCGCTGAGCGACGAATCGGAAGCGCATGCGTTGTCGACGTTCGTCGATCATCCCCACGTCATCCTCGAGGAAGAGTCGATGACCACGCTCGACAACATCGTCTTCTCGCGAAGGATCGCCGGACAATTCGGCAACGTGACGCACTACGTCGTCATCTGCGATCGCGTGCATTCGGCAAAGGTGCTGGTGCTCTGCGCGATTCTTCTGCGCGTTCGCTTCACCGTGCGCGCCGTCCGGCGGAAGGTGCCACTGCGCGTGATGCTGTTCGAGCCGATCTCGATCGTGGCCGAGGCGGTCGCGGCGGTGTTCCCGCTGTTCCGCTCGACATTGCGGCGAGCGGCGATGCGGCTGAAGGGCGTCCGGGAGCTCATCCCGACCCTGGGCGAAGCTCAGGGTCGGAATGATCCTAGGTGCGCGCCGTGAGCACGCTCAGCTCGGCGAGCAGCCGCGTGAGACGCCGCGCTTCGACGTCACCCTTCTCGTACGTCCTCCGCAGTAACTCCACACTCTCCTCCGCTTCGGCTGCGGCGATCGTGAAGCCGTCGGGCGGCTGATCGGGAAGAAGAGACCTCCGTTTCTTCCAACCCTCATCATCGAGCGTCCACGTCATGTAGCCGGCGGCGCGAAGGCCGGCGGAAGCCGTGGTGAGGGTGTCGTCGCCTGAGATGATGTTCCGCTCGCGCGCTCCTTCGAGATTCGCCTGTTGCGCGCGCAGAACTTCCGTCGCCGATTCGGCGATCGCCCGCCGGAGCTTCTCGTTATCTTCGAGGAATTGCAGTCCGGCGATGCCTTCCTCGTTCCGCACCGTCACAGCCTTCAATTTGATCTTCTGCTTGCGCCACGAGAACCGCAGCGTCGCCTTCAGTCCGTTCGGGAGATCCTCGTCCGATTCGATGAGCGCGCCGATGGCGCTGACGTCGATCAGACGGATGGGCAGATCGGCGAACCAACCCTCGATCGGCTTCGTCAGCGCGAGGCGCTGGTATTCACGACGCTCCTCCACTACGGAACCTTCTTCACGTCCGTCAGCCAGTAGCCGCTGTTCGTGACGTGCAGTTTCGCTTCCACGCGCGCGCCGTCGGGAGGAAGCACGCTCACCGTCGCACCGCGCACGCTGTAGTCCATCGTCATCGCGTCCATGAATCCCGGGATCGCTTCGTGATCGACGCGCAGCGTGTTGTCTGCGGCGTCGCGCGAAACCGCGCGACCACGAAGCGTGTACAGCTTCTCTCCCGGCTCGCTGAGCGGCTTCGGTTTCTTCTCCGAATCGGAGCAGGCGATGACGGCGACCGCCAAAGCGATGACGGCTGCAGCGGCTCGCATCGGCTCGCGATTATAGGTGCACGCACATGATATTGTCCGCGCCGCGATGCTCCCGGAGAAGACGTTCGAGAACCGCATCGGCATCATCACCGGCGGCGCGACGGGCATCGGCTTCGCGATCGCTCGCGAACTGGCGCGGCTCGGTGCGAAGGTCATTCTGGCCAGCCGGAAAGAAGACCACCTCACCTCCGCAGTTGAACAGATCCGCGCGGAGACCCACGGTGACGCAGCGCACTACCACGTCACCGATGTGCGTGATGCCGATGCCGTCGAGGCAATGGCCGCGCGCGTCCAAACTGCGCACGGACGGATCGACTTTCTGGTGAACAACGCCGCCGGCAATTTCATCGTGCCGTCCGAGCAGCTCTCCGCTAACGGGTGGAACTCTGTCATCGGCATCGTCCTCAACGGCACGTTCTACTGCACGAGCGCGGTCGGAAAACGAATGATCGAGAACAGCAGCGGCGGCGTGATCCTGAATGTCATCGCCAACTACGCGTGGACCGGCGCGCCCGGCGTCGTGCATTCGGCGAGCGCAAAGGCCGGTGTGCTGGCGATGACGCAGACACTCGCAGTGGAGTGGGCGCGTCACAAGATTCGCGTGAACGCGATCGCGCCCGGCCCTGTCGACACGCCGGGCGCCGCGGCGCGTCTCTTTCCCGATCCGAACATCATTGAAGGCATTCGCAAGACGATCCCGCTGCGCCGCTTCGCCACGCTCGAAGAAATCGCGCGTGCGGCTTCGTATCTGTTATCCGATTACGCGTCGTACGTTACCGGCGAAGCATTCGTCATCGACGGTGGGCAGTGGCTGTCGGGGGCGGATTACTGGGGTCGCATCAAACAGATGATGAAGTGACACCGCCTTCAAAGCGGCAGCAAGCTGCCGCACTCCAAGGCCAGACTCGCCATCGCTTTCACGCCGAGCAGCAGCCCCGATTCATCGACATAAAACCGCGGCGAGTGATTCGATGCCGCTTCTTCCGCCGTCTGGTTCTTCGGCCGCGTTCCAATCCAGAAGAAGAGGCCGGGCACTTTCTCCTGATAGAACGCGAAGTCCTCCGCCCCTAATGAAGCGCGCGCCAGCACGATGTTCTCCATGCCTGCGACGCGGCGCAGCGTCGGAACCATGCGCGCGGTCAGCGCCGGATCGTTGTAGGTCATCGGATAACCGCGGGTGATCGTGACATCGGCCTTCGCGCCGGCGCTGGATGCGATCTGCTCCGCGGTTCGTTTCACGCGCGCGTGAATGTCCTCGCGCATGCCCTTGTCGAGCGAGCGCAGCGTGCCGGCCATTTCCACGTCGTCGGGAATGATGTTGTTGCGCACGCCGCCGCGGATGATGCCGATCGTCACGATCGACGGCGCGAGCGTCGAGTCGAGCTGCCGGCTCGGGATCGTCTGCAACCCGAGGATGATCTGCGAAGCGGTGACGATGGGATCGACGCCGAGCCACGGATATGCGCCGTGCGTCTGCTTCCCATGCACGACGATGCGCAGAGTGTCGACCGCAGCGAGTGCCGCGCCAGGCTTGTACGCGATCTGACCGACCGGATAGCGCGAGCTGACGTGCAATCCGAAAATGGCGTCGACGTTTTCCAGCACCCCTTCCTTCACCATCAGCTCGGCGCCGCCCTCTTCTCCCTGCGGCGCGCCTTCTTCAGCCGGCTGAAAGATGAACTTCACGCTGCCGGCGAGCTGGTCGCGCATCTTCACGAGCACTTCGGCGACGCCGAGGAGGATGGCGACGTGCGCGTCGTGCCCGCAAGCGTGCATGACGCCGACTTCCTGTCCGTCGTATGTCGTTCGCGCTTTCGACGCGAACGGCACATCCACGTCTTCACGGACCGGGAGCGCGTCCATGTCGGCCCGCAGAGCGACAGTGTGGCCTTCGCGCGCGCCACGCAGCAGGCCGACCACACCCGTGTGCGCAACACCTGTCCTCGTTTCGATGCCCAACTGACGCAAGCGATCCGCGACGAGCTTCGCCGTGCGAAACTCGCGGTTGCCCAGCTCGGGATTCTGATGAATGTCTCGACAGTCGCTGATGACACGCGCTTCGACGCGCGCGGCGGCATCGTCGATGACTGTCACATCTTCACCAGAGCGACACGGCGATTCTTCGCCCGCCCTTCCTCGGTGCTGTTGTCAGCGATGGGCTTCGTGTCGCCGAGGCCCTTGGCGCTGAGACGCGAGGTCTCGACGCCGTGTCCGGCAAGCCAGCTCTTCACCGCCTCGGCACGCGACTGCGAGAGCTTCATGTTCGTGTCTTTGGCGCCGATGTTGTCAGTATGTCCTTCGACCTGCATCGTCCACGACGCGTTCTTTTTGAGCAGCTTCGAGACTTCGTTCAGACATTGCTGTGATTCCGGCTTGATCGTCGCTTTTCCCGTATCGAAAAGAATCCCGTAGATCGAACAGGAGCCGGTCTTGGTGATCTCCGCTTCCATCGACTCGGCGGAGGCGACCATCTGCTGTTCCATCTCTTTGGTGCGCGCGATCGTTTCCGTGTATGTCTGCCCGCCATTGTTCTGCGTCTGAATGTCCACCCACACACCGCCTTTGCGCGCCGAATAGGCGGGCGCTTCGTTCATTCCCTTACCGGAATAGATGGTCGTGAAGCCGGCCGCCTTCAGAGCGTTCTCTGCATTCCGAACGATGCTGAGGAACGAAACATTGTCGGCGCAGCGGTAGTTGATGATCTCGACTTCACCTTCGACACCCTGCATGTCCTCGTCGCTCGCACTCTTGCGAATCTCGGCGCGATCGAAGTCTTTCTTGTCGCACTGTTCGATCGCGCAACCCTTCATTCGACTGAGGACAGCCGAATCCTTGCAGCCTTCCGCATCCTGTTCCTGAGCGCTGATCGGCAGTCCCATCAGAACCACAAGAGCGGTGAACGCCAATGTCTTCATGAAGTCTCCTATTGCCGCACGATGTCCGTGCGGAGAGCCTCGGCCTTGCGGATCAACTCATCGAACCACTCCACAAAATGCGGCTCGTTGTGATCCTCGGCTGATGCTTTGACGCGCGAGGCCATGTCGATGAACTGGTCGATGAACGTGCGCAGGTCGTCCGAGCCACCGAGCAGCAGCAGCGTCGACGACTGATCCTCGATCGCTTTCAGCGCCTGCAGGGCCTGCGCGTACTCAGTGCTGAAATAGGCGAAGTTGTCGCGCGATTCATCGGAACGATCATTCGACATCGCTCATCCGTTGCTGCGTATTCTGCGCCACATCAGCGCGCCAACGCGCTGAGATCCTCGATGCTGCGAACCACTCCGGCACGGACAACATACCGGATCTTTCGGAGATTGGACACGTCGGCGGCGGGATCAGCCGCGACAATCACCAGGTCGGCGTCTTGGCCTTTCTCGATTGTCCCGAGCTGTTTGTCGAGACCCATGGCCCGTGCGGCGATCGCTGTCGATGACACGATGACCTGCATCGGCTTCATTCCCGAGGCCTGCATCGCTTCCATCTCAGCGTAGATCGCGGGTCCGTGCAGAGTGAGCGGGTTGCCCGCGTCGGTTCCGGTGGCGATGGGGATGCCGGCATCGACGAGCGATTTCAGATTCGCGCGCGTGACTCTCGTGAAGCGTTCCGCGCGCTGTTGACGCGCCGCAAGGCGCGTCGCATCGACAAGAGCCGCATCGACGGTCGCGGTCTCGGCCACTTTCGTGAGCGTCGTGTGATCGATGCAGCGGTTCGGATCGTCGACCGCCGGTGCTTTGCGATCGACGACGCTGCGAAACATCTTCATGTAGCCGTCGAGCACCGTGAGCGTCGGGATCAGGATCGCGCCGTTCTTCTTCGCCAGATCGATGAACTCCTGATCGACAGGAAGGTCCTCGACGCTGTGAACGAGCACATTCGCGCCGCCGCGGAGCGCTGCCTTCGCTTCGGCCAGGCCGGTGGCGTGGACGATGAGCGGCAGTTTGTGATTGTGCGCCTCGTCTCCCGCCGCCGCCACCCATGGCGCGGATCCTTCCACCGGAAGCTGCTGCGTGACGATGTACCAGACCTTGATCGCGCGCGCGCCGTGCGACGCGAGATAACGAACGCCGTCGCGCGCCGACGCTTCATCATGAAGATGGATGAACTGGCGCTCCGCCGGCAGATTGAGCCAGTGATCGAGCGTGGAGAGAAGCGCGCCGGCAGCGGCGACGTGCGGCACGCTCGTGTCGCGTTCGAATCGGTCGTGGAGCTGCAGCGTCCATGGATAACCGCCGACATCGAAGACCGACGTGACACCGGAGCATAGGTACGTGTGACCGAACCGATCGGGATGCGCCTTCAGATCGGCTTCGACTTCATCGTATGGATGCATCTTTCGGACATCGAGCGCATCCGGCCGCCCATCCGCCCACCCCGTCTGAGAGAAGTGCACGTGCGCGTCGATGAGTCCAGGCGTCACGAAAAGCCCTCGCGCATCGATCGTGTCGATGCCGTCCGGAACATTGCATTGACCCGCGCAGTCGATCTTGCCGTCGCGGATGATCACGTTCGCGTTCGTCATCGGTGCACCACCGCGACCGTCGATCAGCGTCGCTCCGACGATGGCGCGCGGAGGTGCGGGAGTTCCGGGCGGTGTGTCGATCGCACCGGTCAACGCGATCTTCCAGCCGGCGGGAGTGTTCATGAAAAGTCGTTCGGAGATCCCTGAGTGTTCTTCCGCGCCGTAGCGCACGCGGTAACGGTACGTTCCGTACACGAGGCCCGGTTGCAGCGGTGTCAGATGGATTTCGCTGGCCTCGATCGAGTCGGGCCATGGCCCGCGAGCCTTCTCGAACTCCTCGAAACCGGTCGTGAATCCGGCCGGCCCGCCGCGGACGAGGCGATCGCTGTGGAAATACAGAGACAGATACCGATCGCGATCGCGTTGCCGGATGGCGGCAATGTTCTGATCGAAGATCGCTCGTGCTAAAGCGAGGTCCGATGTCTCGTCCGCAGAGAGCGAGGCGCAGGCGAAGAGTGTGATCGCGGCGATCCGGCAGGGTTGTCGCATGCGCGCTATTAAACATCAGGAGGTCTCCACATGGAGATTCAGTGGCTGGAAGATGTTGATGACGCACTGGAGCGCGCGAAGAAGCTGAACAACCCGCTTCTTCTCGACTTCACTGCCGCACCGATGTGAGGGGGATGCGCTCGGCTGGAAGCCGAGGTGTATCCGGACCCGCGGGTCACGGAGTTCATCGTGATGAATTTCATCCCCGTTCGTCTGCACGTGAAGAAGCATCCCGAAGCGATGGAGCGCTTCGGCGTTCAATGGACGCCGACGGTTCTCCTGCTCGACTCGAGCGGACACGAGCGTCATCGCATCGAAGGGTATCTTCCGGTCGACGAGTTTCTCGTGCAGTTGAACATCGGACTGGCGCACGCGGCATTTCGTACGAACAAGTTCGAGGACGCGGAGAGGCGTTATCGAGCCATCGTCGAGAAATATCCGAATACCGAGGCGGCCGCCGAGGCCCAGTATTGGGCGGGGGTGTCGAAGTACAAAGCGTCGAATGATGCGACGGCGCTGAAGCAGACCGCGCAGGCGTTCAAGGATCGATACTCGGAAAGCTCGTGGGCAAAGAAGGCGAGTATCTGGGCGTAATCCCCTTCCATCGGGAGAGCGTGGCTTTACTGATGACCGTAAAGCGCGACGACTGTCGGTCCGCCGTATCCGCGCGTCGGCGCTCCCGAGCCCACGGCGACACCGACCTCGTCAAAGCCGCGACGGAGGATGTTTGCGCGATGACCGGGCGAATGCATCCATCCATCGACGACCGCAAACGCGCTCGGATACCCGACCGCCAGATTCTCGCCGATCAACCGATAGCGATAGCCGCGCCGCTGCACCCACGTCCACGGCTGGAGGCCGTCGGGCGAGACATGATCGAAGTAATGCTTCGCGAAGAGATCACCGACGCGATCGTTTGCGGCGAGCGACAAGCGGGAGTTCGTTCGCAGCGCCCCCAGGCCGTAGGCCGCGCGCTGGCGATTCATCGCCTCGACGATGGCGTCCTCGAAGTTGCCGCTGGTTCGCCGGTAGCGAGGCGAACCGTCGATCTCCACCCGATCGCCGCCGAGGGCGCGCTGGAGATCGGCAGCGAGCGCTTGCATCTCTGTCCTCTGCCGGCTGCGCGTTTCCGCAAAGAGCGACAGCGGGACGGCGAGCGAAAGCGCGACCGCAACTGCGGTAATTCGTTGAAAATTCATCGTTAGCTCCCTTGAACCTGGTAATGGACGCGCTGCACTATCGCAACCGATGTGCCCAACTCACGCTCGCCGGATCGGTGTGATCGCCGACACTCACGGGCTTCTCCGTCCGGAAGTTCTCGGCGTCTTCGCGAACGTCGATCACATCCTCCACGCCGGCGACATCGGCGGCGAGGAGGTGATCAACACGCTTCGGGACATCGCTCCGGTCACGTTCGTCGCGGGGAACAACGACGACTCCGATGGATACGACGTCGTGCGCGTCACCATCGGCGGCCTGCGCGTCCTGCTCACGCACATCCTTCCGCGCCCGCATGAGCCGGCCCGGCGCGTCGTCGAGTCGCTGGGCCGATCACCTGCCGATATCGTCGTCTTCGGTCACAGTCATCTTCCGCACAATGAAGTGATCGGTAGCGTGCGCTACTTCAATCCGGCGAGCGCCGGGCCGCGGCGCTTCGACTACCCGGTCTCGGTCGGCATCATCGAAGATGGGCGCGCGGTTCATGTCGCGCTCGATGATCGGTCGCAGGAGGCGCTCCGGACGAGGATGAATCAATTGAGCCGGTGATGACGTTGTGACCGGCGGCACTTTACGGCCTTCCGCCCCTACGCGCACAATTCTCCAATCCAGTGGCAGTCAAGAACAGTGATGATCGCCGCGGTGCCGAACGGCACCCGCTTCCGAAACCGGTGCCGGCGACGCTCGGCGGTTTCGCGGCAAAGCTTCTCGACGTCAGTCTGATCGGCTGCCGGATCGAGCACGCTGACCGCGTGACGCCGAAAGCGAAGCTGCCGCTTCGCTTCTCGTGGCGCGGCGCGCCTGTTCGAGTCGAGGCGACGGTCGTGCGCTCGGAGATGACGTCCCTCGGAGGAAAGCCCGGATACATCTCCGGTCTCGAGTTCTGCGACTCGATCGATGCATCGCCGCCGGTGATCCGCGAGATCGTGGGATGGCTCGCCGCGGCCGCGGCGAAAAAGATGCAGCCCGCGCCAACACAACCGAAGACTCCGCCGCCCGAGAGGATTGAACCGGTGAGCATGCCGGCCGCGACCCGTGTGGTGGAGCAAGTACCGTTTCTCCGCATCGGCGATGATGAAGAGGCCGAGGTGCTCTCCGCGCAGTACGTCCAGTGCACGTTTGCCGGTGGGAAATGGACGAAGTTGTACGTCGACGAGCCGGCGCAGCCACGCGAAGGATTCACGATTCCCGCGCCGTCGGATGAAAGTGAAGTGGACGTGCTGTGCCGCGCATACGCGAAAGCCGATGCGAAAAAGCGGCAGGCGATGCGGGCGTCGTTCGAGCTCTCCATCAAGAGACGGTCGTAGGTCGTCGGTCGTCGGTCGTTGGGCATTCTGGTTCTTTTGACCAGGCAGCCCAACGACCTACGACCCACGACCTGCAATAATCCGCGCCCGATGCCTTTCCTCGAAGCGCGCGGTCTGTCCAAGACCTATCGCAACGCCGAGGTCCCCGTCGAGGTCTTCCGCGGGTTCGATCTCGACGTCGAGCGCGGTGAGATGCTCGCTATCGTTGGTCCTTCCGGCATCGGGAAGTCGACGCTTCTGCACCTTCTGGGAGGACTCGATCGGCCGGACAGCGGAGCGATTCGCGTCGGCGATCGCGATCTGACCTCGATGTCGAACGACGACCTGGC
>DASXRT010000110.1:0-14631 GCA_036506455.1 Thermoanaerobaculia bacterium | reverse complement strand
GTAACTTGAATTCTGCATCAGCTCGAGTTGAGCAGCCCGGAGCGATTCGGCCTTGGCGATCGATGAATTCTCCGAGTCGTGATGCACGAGCGCGCGATGAAAGTCGACCATCAAACGCGACGTGCTCTCCGATTCGACTTTCCATTCCGTGGCCACCGTCGTTCGAGAGCCCGCGACGAACAGCGCCCATGCAAGGCCGATCAGACCTTCTCCCGATCCGATCCGGCCGCGCGCCGATTCACATGCCGAGAGAACGACCAGATCGGCTTTCAAATGCATTTCCATCATCTCCCA
This sequence comes from Thermoanaerobaculia bacterium, assembly GCA_036506455.1. Taxonomy (GTDB): domain Bacteria; phylum Acidobacteriota; class Thermoanaerobaculia; order Gp7-AA8; family Gp7-AA8; genus DASVHS01. Next base: position 14,337 of record DASXRT010000110.1, on the reverse strand, counting down.
CGCTTCCAGCAGACCATCTTCGCCGCCGGAAGGAGAGAGAACGACGTGGGAGTACATCGGATTGGCATCGTTGAGATTTCCGTGAGTGGCGAAATGGAGGATCTTGAAATTGCCGCTCTCGGTTTTCGCTGTACGTTCATCCGCGGCCTCACCGATATAAATACGACTGCTCTCGCCATAAAGTCGTGCCAGTGAGCGAACCTCACTCTCCGCATGCGGCAGAGGCTGCAGATCTCCGGAACGGTACGCCGGCCGAATGCGATCGACTTCCGCTCCCGCCAGATGGGGGTTTCCGAACGCCAGCAGCGTCTTACCCGCCGCCTCATGATCGCGCGATGCACTTCGTTCCGTCGCCTGAAGCACGCTCATCGACGGCGCGTAGAACATCGTGTATTTCTCGATGAGAAATCGATCATGCCCGTCGAGAAGTGTCTGCAGTGGGATTCGCCACAATGTGCCGTCCGGAATTACGCACAGGGTACGAGCTCCTTCGAGGTTCGGCTCGAGCGGAGCGAAGAGCAATTGGTAGAGCTGGTGCGCGGGCTGTCGAAATCCGAGATTCCGCGAGCCCAGATTGGCAGCGAGACGTTCGGTAAGTGCGTCGAGATCCTCTCGACGAATCGGGACAGTATGGATCTTGATCTGCGGCGTCTTCGTCGCGGCGGGGCGGGACACAATGAAGATGTGAGTCCGTTCAGGAGTGACGACGAATTCAATGACCGCGGCATCACTGCGTTGAGGAAGTAAATGCAGCGATTCCGACGTCGAGATCCTCGCAACGTTCCCGTGCCTGAGTTTCAGCTCGGGATGACGCGCATCGTTCTCGAACTCGAGCTTCTCATAGTCGAATCTCTTCTGGCGGAGTGATTCCCGAAGCTGTGCAAGCTTCGCTTCATCCGGCGTCTGCTGGATCGATCGGTTCAACTGCGAGATCGCCAAGCGCATCGCTGCTTCGGCGCTCCGCTCTTCGACGCTGAGAAAACGATCCCGATCGGTCCGGCCGCTGGCAAGGACCTCCATCAGCACTCGGCCTTTGGCTCGTTCGGCGATCTCCAGCGCTTCGGCGGGGTGACCTTCTGCGACGAGAAGGTCGACCAGGTTGACATAGGGTGCGGTCAACTGTTCGAATCCGCGTTCTTTCCCCGTCTCGCCGCCGAGGAACTGTTCGCGGATGTATTCGACGTGCTCGATGGCCTCCAGAAAACTCCGCCGCGCTTCGGCGGACCGGCCGAGGGCACGCAGAACGCGTCCGGTCAAAGTCAGAGAGTCGGCCGCCTCCAGCGCAGTGTTCGTCTTGCGTGCGAGCGCCAGCGCTTCTTCGGCGGAAGCGAGAGCCTCATTGAGTTTCCCTTCCTGAAGTCGCAACTCGCCGAGAAGCCCTACACCCACCCACAGGTAACTGAGAAACTCGACCTTCCTCGACCTCTCGATGCTTTCGCGCAGATGCCCGGCCGCATCGGCGAGGTGACCTTTCTTCATCTCCAAGGCTGCGAGCGAATTGAGCGACTCCACGATCAAGCGCGCATCATCGATCACACGTCCAACCTCGAGCGTTCGTCGAAATGTCGCGATGGCTTCATCGAATCTTCCCAGTCTCTTGTAGGCCTCTCCGGTCGACATGAGATTGACAGTCGATGAAAAGCGATCGCCGCTCTTGTCCATGATCGGCTGCAGACGCTGGAAGGCCTCGAGGGCCAGATCGGGCCTGCCCTGATACACGAACACTTCCGCCGTGTTGGTCTCGACGGCGAGCTTTTCCGACAGATCGGCCCACTGCTCCGCGATATGCGCCGCTTGCTGCAGATATTGAATCGTCTGCAGGTAATCGTCATAGAAGACCATCACGTTTGCGAGGTGGTTCAGCGCGCGGACGACAATCGTCTGCTCACTGATCTCGTCCCTCAGCGCAAGCGCTCTTTGAAGAGCACCCCGAGCGAGCTCCAGGTCGCCGCGGAGAACGAAAATGCGGCCTCGACTGACTTCGGCGCGAGCGATTTCGTCGATGTTGCCGCTGGCCGTCGCCACTCGGAGAGCTTCATCGGCGTCAATCAACGCGGCTCCCAAATTCCCTCGGACGCGCTCGATCGCGCTGACGAAACACAGCGCTCGAGTGATTGTCACGGAGTCCGCGACCGAGGCCGCGACCTCGCGTGACAGCCTCGCGATTTCGAGGGCGAGGTCGTCGTCGTCACGGTTACTGAAACTCCACGCCTTTGCGACCAGTGCGCGGGCGAGATCCTCGTTCGCAAGATCAGGCAGTTCCGTGAGCCGCTTTCGGAAAGCATTCAAGGCGGCTGCATCGTTGATCGTCGCAACGAGTTGCCGTTCATCGGTGGTGTAACGGATGATCTGCCAGCGCCCTTCGCGCCGTTGCCAATCGACGTTGCGGCGGAGAACGCGCGTCTGTGAGGCGCCGTCGCGCAGCCGAATCTGCTCGATCAAGAGTTTCAATTTGGCCGTATCGGCGTCGGGGAATTCAGCCGATTCGACAAGCAGGCCGCCAATCGTCACGCACCGCTTCGGGTCGAACCAATCTTCAGCCGCTAGTCTGCGTGAGCCATTGCCGGCGGCCTCGCTCGCCCAAAAGTCCGAGGGCGCGGCGGGAGTGTTGTTGGCAAACGAAGAAAAGAAAAGGCGGCTCGCTGTCACTGCCGGGTGATCGGCGGTCTCTGCGCGAGCGGTCCCTGCAACAACAAGACACGCCGCGAGAAGAACCACGACGACCTCGCGCCGGAGTCGCAGCCCAGCATTCATGGGAACGGCCGCTAGGATACACCTGCGCGTCGAGTGCATGGACGGAATCACGGATGTGCAATCACCATCAGCGTGTCTGCCTGTTCGCGCGCGCACGTCATCGCCTGGCGGAGACTCTCCGGATCGAGTGCGGCGAAGCTTTCATCGAGAATCACGAGTCTTGCGCGCTGCAACAACGCTCGAGCAATGTACACGCGGCTCTTTTCTCCATGAGAGAGCTGCCATCCCGATTCGCCGACCATCTGCATCACGCCGGCAGGCATGCGGTCGAGCAGTGCGCCCAAACCCAATCCGCGACAGATCGCTTCTGCTTCCTCCAGGTCTTCGGCCGGCGCCGGCCACTCGCGGCCCATCAGCACATTGAACGCGAACGTGCCGGTCAGGATGTGGTTGTCTTGAAACTGCGGCGCGGCCACCACGCGGCGGTGCCACTCCGCCGCTCCGAGTGAGTGGCGATCGAGGCCGTGCAGCAGCAGCAAACCTGATTGAGGTGTTCGGAGACCCGCGAGAAGCGACGCAAGCGTCGTCTTTCCGCCGCCGGAGGGTCCCTGGACTAACAATTTGTCGCCGGAGTGGATCGAAAGATTACAGCCCTCCACACTGGGCGCGGCCCTGTCACCATAGTGGAAGAGAAGATCCTGCGCCTCGAGGACCATCCCGTTTCCGGCCGTGCGATTCGCCGCCACAGTCAGCGGCGGCACTTCGACAGGTCGCGCCGCAGCTCGAAAAATCGGTTCGACCTGATGCCAGGCCACACCTGCTTCGGCAAGCTCCGACAACCCTCGGACCATTTTCCAGAACGACCAGTACGCAAACAGCGATGCGCCGATCGAAACGGCCAGACTCGGGATCGACGCCGCTCCGGTGATGAACGCCGGCGTGATCGCAAACAAGCTGATGAGCAGCCAACCGCGTGGAATGAGGACGCGAAGCCACATCAGTCGTCGATCAAGCGCTCGGGAGATCTCGACGTATCGCTCCAGGTCGCGGTCTTCACGGTCGTGCCACCGCTCCATTCGCTCCTGCGCGAGACGTGTTCGCTGCCCCACCATCTGCTCGACGAGATCGTGAGTCATAGCCAATCTCGCATTCGTCCATTCGCGGCGCTGTTGGTAATAACGCCAGCTCAGCCAGAATGCGATCAACACCCAGAGAAGCAGCAGCACAGCGTGTCGCCAACCGCCGGCTCCTTGAAGCACGACTGGAAACGCCAGCACCAACTCGGACAACGTGATTACACCGAGGTGCGTCCCGTTGAGAGCGAGAAAGCGCAATGACTCCGCATTGAGGATTCGACCCAGAAGCTGTCCCACTCCCTGGTGACGGATTTCCTCAGGCTCGAGCCGGAACGTGCCGACCATGAGGCGGCGCTTGAACAGGCGGCCGAGACGAGTCATCACGAGCCCGGACGACCATAGCTCGAGCGCGCGCAACGGAACAAACGTGAGAAGCAGAAGAGACCACGCCAGCAGCCATCCGCGATCGAGACGACTGTTCAACACACTCCGACCGAGGACCCACCACGATGCGAGAAGGACCGCATGCTGCGCCATGTGTGCGAGGACCATGGTTGTTGCGCGACCATGAACGCCGGCGCGGCGGGCGGCGGCCCAGAAGCTTCCCGATGGACTCAAGTCCAGCAGCCAATGGCCCGGCAGCGGTGCTCCGCTCAATCGCTGCGCAAGGATGGCTGCTCGGGCCTGCACCCTGCGTCCCGCGTTGAGCTTCGCCTCATCGAGCAGCCGGTCTGCTTCGAGTTGATAGCGATCGTCGAGGTCGCGACGAATCGCGGCGCAGACCGATGCGACGGACACGCTGCGACGGCGCCGCTCCGGATCGAGAATCGTGACTGTGCGCCATCCTCCGCAGAGCAGCACCAGGAATTGCGCTTGTTCGCCGAACGGCAGGCGAAGCAGCGCCGGCGCAGCGCGCCGCACGAGATTCTCGAGCTCACCATACGTGACTTCGACCTGCTCGGCCTCGACGCCGATCACGGCCGCGGCAGCGTCGATCCAACGATCGAGAGGCTCGCCGCGCAGATCCGATTCCGGATTCGGGATATCGCAACGCCTCGGATGAAGCCGAGCGGCGCGTGCCAGCACCGACAACGCTTCACCGAGCCGCTCTGAAGGCCACGCATATCGTTCTGCGGTCGTGTTCACGCGACGCCTCGCTCTTCCGAAACGCGGCCGCGGTCGATGTGCAGGCGCCGCCAGGCCGTGTCGGCCCAGAACCCGACGCGCACTTGCTCTTCCGCATCAAGGAGCGCGCAGTACCTCGAGTCGCTGCGCGCAGCCAGCGCACGTGGATCACCATCTTCGACAACACGGCCGCCTTCGATGACGAGGACTCGTTCGAAGTGAAGCGTCTCACTGACGTCGTGCGTGATGCACAGCAGAGTCGCATCGCGCCAGATCTCATCCGCGCATTTCAGAAGTTGGCGGCGCTGCTCGCGATCGAGACCGCGAAACGGCTCGTCCAGAACGGCGAGCCTGACTCCGTGCCGCAACAGCGCACGTGCGAATCGCACACGCTGCCCTTCGCCGCCGGAGATCAGACCGCCGCCTTCGCCGAGGGTGCTCTGCAGTCCTTCAGGAAGCTGGCGAAGAACAGTCGTCAACTGCGCGTGACGAATGACCTCGTCGATCGTCGCGGCCCCGCCATTGTTCGACCCGTAAAGGAGATTCTCGAGTAGAGGACGATTCCACAGTTGGACCGCGGGGTCGATCCATGCCGTCTCATGTCGCAGATTCTGGAGCTGCAATGCGGTGAGAGGTTCTCCGTCGACGAGAATGCTTCCCGTCGCCGCACGATGCCATCCCAGAAGCGTTCCGACGAGACTCGACTTGCCGGCGCCGGATACGCCGACGATCGCGATGTGTTGCCCCGAAGCGACGCTGACGCTGACGTCCGTGAGGATCTCGTGGCCCGCTGCTCTCACGCTGACTCCCTGCCAATCGATCGCGACACCATGCGGCTCTGAGTGCGGCGACAGAGTCGCGCCATGATCGGAGTCGGCGTTGTCTGCAGGAGCGCCGAGCGGTTCGAGCAGGCGCAGCGCGACGTTCCGATGCGACGGATACTGCGTCGCGATCGACAGGATCAGCATGTGGCCGAGCGTCAGGACCTTCAGCGCCCAGTAGACGAGCAACAGCACCCCGCCGTCGACGCCTTTTCGGCCGACATGTTCGAACAGCAACGCGATCGTGAACGACACCATCACTGTCTGCACGATTGCGTCGGTGATGACCTGCGTCCTTTGCAGCGACAGATAGGAACGTGACCACTCCGCGAGCAGGCCGTCGTGCTGGCGTAGAACCGCCCTCTGCGCGCCGTGCGTTTTCACCGGGAGCAGCCCGAGCAGCGCGTCGAGATGAAATCGCGTCAGAGCGCCGGCATGATTGCGGACGCGCAGATCGAGCTCTTGAATCCGCGGAAGGAACAAGACGGGAATCGCCAATGCCGCAGCGCCGGCGAGCACGACGACCGGAGCGCCCGCAGGGTCGAGCCACACGATTGCGCCGAGCGTGAACAGCAGCTCCGCAGCCGTGCGCGTGAACCATTCGCCGAGGTCTGGGGCAAGGCGAATTCGCTCCACGCTGTGACTTCGCTCGGCCATGTCGGACGTCAGGCGGCTCTGGAAATAGCGGTCACCAAGGCGGGGTACTTTGTGGAGAAATGCGATCCGCAACCTGATTTCGAGGTGGCGGCCGAGGCGCAATACACCGCTGACGATCGGCAGATCCAGCAACAACAGCACGAACAGAATCGCGACAAGACCGCTCAACGCCACGGCACGCTGGCGGCTCAACTCGAGCGCGCGAGCCAGATCGAAAAATGACCGAAACAGCAAACCCTCGAGAACGAGCCCGAGTCCGGCCACCAGCAATGCCGCCAGTATCGACGCCGGCGCGATGCTTCCGCTCGCGGTCAGCAGTCGAAGAAGCTCGCGAAGCGGCCGCACCGGCGGTTCGACCAGCGCAGCAGCAAGTTCCGGTGAAAGCGATTCCGCATCACTCGCGATCGCTTGCCGAGCTCCCGTCACCCGCACCAGCAACGCACCGCGACAGACGACCTGCTCTTCGGTTTCACTCATCTCCGGGGCAGGCGTCACGCTCCAGTACGCAGCAGGGACGATCGACTCAGCATGGCCGCTCCGACTCTTGCGCAGCAGCGTGCGAAGGAGATTGGCACTCTCTCCACCGCGCGCCACACCACGGGCCGTCGCAAGCGATTCGACCATTCGCGTGCACGCGTCGACTGCAGCGATCGCGCGCCATCCGTCGTCGCGCAATGACTCGGCGATCGTGTGCTCGATTTCGGCGGATGACACGCTGAGTCGCCGCAGCCTCGAACGCAGGCAGCCGAGGAATTCAGCCGATCCCGCGAATTCTCTCCACGCTGCAGCCGGGACCACCATGCGGTGCACGTAGAGCTCATCGAGGAAACGCCGCGCCGATAACCATCGACGACCGGTCGCCGGGTCCATCACCTGAACGACAGGTCCGTGCTTTCGCCAGGCCACGACGAAATGTGTGAGGCCGTCGGGGCTGCGCACCACGACGATCGCCGGCAGACTTTTCGATTCATCGATCAGTACGTGATCGATCGGAACCAACACCTGTTCCGCTTCGAGGCCCACCGCGGCCGCGACCTGCTCGACCGTGTCGATCGACGTGCCGTCGAGGTCGATCTGGCACGCCTCGCGGAGTCGCCCATAGCTGACCGAGATGCCGAACCCTTCGATCAGAGCTTTGAGCGTCGCAGGGCCGCAGTCCATTGCGGATGTCTGCACCACCTCAGCAGCGAGGAAAGATCGCCGGCGGTTGTTCATCCCGCCGCTCTGGCGAAAGCTGCTTCGGGTGTAGGTTGATCGACGATTCTGCCGATGGTGCGCAGAACGAGGACCGCCGGTGTCACGCGTTCCACTTCCACTTCCACGGAGCCGGGCAGGCCATGTTGGAGAGGCAGTTTCGAATTGAGCGGCGATTGCACGTGCAACTCGACGCGAACACGCCCGTCGCGAGGTTCATCGCTGACCTCTGCAACCGAGGCGAGCAACGAGCCGTACTGCGTCGAAGGGAATCCGGTGAGATGAACGCGCGCCGTCTGTGCGGGGTGAATCCGTCCCAACGCTGACGCCGGTGCAAAGTCGGCGACCACTTTTATCTCGCCTTCGGGCACGATCATGCCGAGAACCGTTCCCGCTTCCACCACGGCTCCGAGGTGCACGGAAGCAATCTGTCCGACGTGGCCAGCAATCGGCGCGCGAATCTTGCGCAGCTCGAGGTCATGTTCGAGTCGCTCGACCGCCGCGGTCACGCTGCCCCATTCGCCTTTGAGGCGCTCCATCTCGCCCTCGAGCTTCACGATGTTCTCGCGGCGATCGCTGACGACGGTGCGTTCAGCAAATGCCAACCGCTGCAGCGCGCGTCGAGCAGATTCCGCTGCGGCGCGACGCTGATCGGCTTCTGCGCGCGCTCGCGTCGCCGCAGCCTCGGAAACCAGCCCTGTGTTCAGCAGCACCGCCTGACGACCGGCCTCGCGCGTCGCGAGTCCAGCCGCCGCTTCGGCTTCGTCAGCTCTCGCCGCCGCTTCGCCGAGAGTCGCTTCCGTTCCATGGCTGCGATCATCGAGTGCCGTTCGACTCGCTTGAATTTGCCGTCGCAGCGCGGCGATCTGACGAGCGAGCGCTGCCTCGTGCTCGCGCTGCTCCTGAAGCAGCACGCGTTGCTCTTCGCCTTCGAGCTCCGCGACCACGTCGCCGGCTCGAACCGATTCCCCCAAAGTGAGCCGGATACGGGCGATCCGGCCCGCGACCGGCGCGGCAACCACATGCGCCTCACGATCGACAGACAACCACGCTCGCTCGGACACCTCGTAAACCGCTACGCGTGTGGATACAAACCATGCGAACCAGCCGCAGATCAGAACGACAGGTGGCAACAGACCTGACCACCATCCGCGGCCACCGTCGTCCTCGAGCGAGCGCAGAGTGCGCGAGAACGCATTCGCCATCGTTTGCTAGCGAAGGCGAAAAATGAAGCGGCTTATTACCAGTCATCGTTCGCTAGAATCAACGGCGCGAACATGGCCCGCCCAATCGATCAGGACGCAAGCCATCGAGCTGACCCGGCGTTGGAGCCGCTCCTTCGCGCGAAAAGCGACGAAGAAAAACGCACGGCAATCGAGAAGATTCTCGAGCGCGCCGAACCCGTCATCCGCAGGGTGCTGTTACGCAAGGTGCGGGCGGGCCATGAGGATGCCGTTGAAATTCGCAGCGAAGTCCTTCTCGGCCTGCTTGCGCGCCTTCAGGACATCTGCACGAACGACGCGGAACCGATCGCGAGCTTCGATGACTACACGGCGAGCGTGACACTGCATGCGTTCAACAACCTCATGCGCCGCCGGTACCCGCAGCGCGCACGACTGAAGAATCGCGTCCGCTACTTACTGATGCACGACGCTCGTTTCGCTGTGTGGTCGACTCGCTCGCACGAGACCGTGTGCGGTCTGGGACGTTGGAAGGGATCGCCGGCCGCCGAAAATGCGGAGGCGCTGCTGGAGATCCGAGATCTGCCGCAGACAGCACATGATGCTCGACGCCCGGCGGAGGCACTGGCGATTGTCTTTGAAGAGGCCGGCCGCCCACTCGAGCTCGAATCGCTCGTGAATCTTCTCGCGAGCCTGTGGGACGTGCGCGAGCAGATTGAATTCGCGCCCGGCGTGAACGCAGCGGAGAAGGTTCAGGACGCAGACGCGGTCAGCGCCTCGGAGACGATGGAGTCTCACGAATTCCTTGTCGCACTGTGGAACGAGATCGTCGCGTTGAACGCGAGGCAACGTGCCGCGATGCTTTGGCATCTTCGCGACTCGACCGGCTATACCGCCTTGCCGCTGCTTCTGATCTCGGGAGAAGCGACGCTCGAGCAGATTGCCGAAGCATTGTCGACATCGCGGAATGACTTGCTGAGCGTTTGGCACGAGCTTCCTTTTGATGATCTCCGAATCGCATCGATGCTCGGCATCTCACGTCAACAAGTGATCAATCTCAGGAAGGCGGCGCGAGAGAGACTGCGTCGAAGAATCAAACATTTCAAATAGAACGGACCGGATGCTAATAAGGAGAACGGTTGTCACCTCTTTGTAGACAACTCCGGAGATGAGCAATGATTTCCATCCGCACGACCACGCGCTTGACGCATATCTGAAAGGCGCGGTTGCTTCGTACGAGGCGCGGGAGATTACCGCTCATCTCGCGGATTGCGCCGCTTGCCGTGATCGTCTGGCGCGCTCAGATCGATTCGCCGAGGCAGTGTTGGATCTGAAGGACTCTATCGGCCGCGGCTCGTCAGAACACGTGCATCTATCGTTTGACGATCAGCTTGCGCCGTATGTGGACGAACGCCTCGCAGCCGTCGACGCGGAGATCGTCGAGAGTCACCTCGAGACTTGCGCCCAATGCACCGCCGAGGTTGAGGACCTTCGCGGTTTTCGGCGCCTCCTGGAGAATTCCGAGAGCGCGTCGGTAACCGGCTCGCGGTTCACTGGTCGCCGCGCGCCGTGGATCGCCGCCGCCGCTGCATTGCTCATTCTCCTCGGGATCGGCTGGTGGCGTGTAACCCAGCGCCCCCGGCGTGAGCAGATCAGCGGCGAAGTTGCGCAGCGTAAGACGCCGGGTACGGAGCGCTCCGCCTTGCAGGCGTCGATCGCCGTGATACGCGATGAGAGCGGAAACATCGTTCTAGAGCGTGATGGGACCGTACGCGGCTTGCCCACTCACGATGCACAGTGGCAGGCGCTGATCGCCGGCACGCTACGGAATCGCACGCTTTCGATTCCAAACATTCCCGAGTTTCGCCACGGAAGAGAAACCTTGCTCGGTCCTGCCGATCGTCTCGGCGAGCTCAATCTCATCGAACCGGTGAATGTCGTCGTTGCCGATGACCAACCGACATTCCGGTGGACCGGTCCCAAGAACGCGCAGTACGTCGTCGAAGTGTACGACGAAGACTTCAAGCTCGTCGCTGCGAGTCAACGGCTGCGCGGCACGTTTTGGACAGCAGATCGACCTCTGCGGCGCTCCGCGCTGTATTCATGGCAGCTCGCCGGCCGAATCAACGGCCGTGAAGTCACGGTTCCTGTACCACCTTCCCCACCCGCCAGATTCAAAGTGGTTTCCGCGCCAGACACCGCCGAAATTGCGCGGGCGCGCGCAATCGATCCGCCTTCTCACTTGCTTCTCGCGGTCGTGTACGCGAAGGCAGGTCTGCAGCGCGAAGCGGAACAAGAGATTCGAAAACTCGCGGATCAGAATCCGCACTCCGCGATTCCCGCCGACCTCTTACGGTCACTGCGCGCCGAATAGCGCGCGCTGGTAATACCCGCACCGTTCTTCCGTCTCCACCGGGAGAGGTACCAAAAGCAAAGAAAGGAGGAACGCCGATGCGTGTCAAAGCGAAGGTCAAGGCCGGTACGCAGTTGACGTGGGCCGGCTAAGCCGGAGTCGCAAAGGCTCCTTCACAGAGGTCCCAAAAACAGTCAAAGAAAGGAGAATGCCGATGCGCGTCAAAGCGAATGTAAAGGCCGGTACGCGGTTGTCGTGGGCCGGCTAAGCCGGAGTCGCAACGGCTCCTTCAGAGAGATCCCCGAGAACAGTCAAAGAAAGGAGAATGCCAATGCGCGTCAAAGCGAACGTCAAGGCCGGTGAGGATGCTCGGATGAGCTGGGCCGGCTAAGCTCGAACGAAAACGGTCCTGGTAAAAAGGGCGAGGGCGCGTGCCGGGGTCCATCGCATGTGGCCTCGCCCGACTCAGAACGGCGATATCCACTGCGCGTCAAAGCCAACGTCAAGGCCGGTTTGCGGATGAGCTGTGTGGCCTCGCCTCACGAGGGTGTGCGCGCCATTTCGAAGTGCGTCTTCGCCCCGAGCAGATTGAGCAGATGACGCTGCCGGGCCTGCGCACGCTCATTCGCAACGGAACCGTGAGTGCCACGACGCCTTTGCGGGAAGCGGGAACGGAGCAGTGGACCGTGGCAGGCGATGTCGATCAATTCCCTCAGGTCTCGGGCGCGCGGCGATGACACGTGTTGCGCGCGACGAAGCAGCGACGATCACATCTCCCGACCGCGACTCATCGCGTACATCGGCGTCTTCGCGAGATTCGTCGTGAGCTGTCACGAACGCGGCGAAGATCCACGAGCCGCGCATTCTTCTTGGGACCGCGCTCGGGTTCGCGGCCGGCGGATTACTCGCCTGATTTCACGTCGCTTCATCTCGCGATTCAAGCGCAGGTGAAGCATCCGAGCTGGCGCTCCGGCTTCCGCGAAACGTTCGCACGCTGACGCTCGGGATGACAATTGCACCAGAATGCGCGCCATGAATCGAAAGCACTTCGTCGCGCTCGCTCTCCTTCTCGCCGCTCTGCCGCTCCTCGCACAGAAGCGCGCCTTCAAGATCGAAGACTTTTACCGCGTCCGCGGCGCGAGTGAGCTCGACGTGGCGCGCGACGGATCGCGCTTCGTCTTCACCGTCACCACGAGCAATCTCCCGCAGGCGAAGCGCTCGACGAGCATCTGGATCAGCGACTCGAACGGCGCGCACATGCACCAGCTCACCCGCGGCGATGCCGACAAGAACGCGCGCTTCTCGCCCGACGGCCGCACGATCGCATTCCTTCGCGACAACAATCTCTGGCTCCTTCCGCTCGACGGCGGCGAAGCGCGGCAGCTCACATCGATCTCCACCGCTGTCTCCGATCCGCTGTGGTCGCCGAACGGAACGTGGATCGCGTTCTCGAGCGACGTGTATCCCGAATGCGGCGGCGATGACGCGTGCAACAAACGCGTCGCCGATCGCTGGCAGAAGGGAAAACTGCAGGCGCACATGGCCGACGAGCTTCTGTATCGCCACTGGACGGCGTGGCGCGACGGGAAGGCGACGCACACATTTGTCGTGAACGTCGATGACGGCGCCATTCGCGATCTCACACCCGGCAAATTCGACTATCCGCCGTTCCAGCTCGCCGGTCCGCTGCAGTTCGACTTCTCGCCCGACTCGAACGAGCTCGTCGTCGTCTCCAATCACGATCCGCATCCGGAGTCGTCGACGAACATGGATCTCTTCACCATCTCCCTGACGCAGCCGAATGCGCAGCCGCGCAACATCACCTCGTCGAATCCAGCATGGGACGGCTCGCCGAAGTACTCGCCCGACGGCAAGACCATCGCGTACCGCATGCAGAAGCAGCCGGGCTACGAATCGGATCTCTTCCGGCTCGCGGTGATCGATCGCGCGACCGGACAGTCGCGCGTGCTCACCGAGCAGTATCGCAACTGGGTCGACGACTTCGACTGGAGCGACGACTCGAAGACGATCTACTTCACCGGGCCGCTCGAAGGGATCAATCCCATTCAGCGCGTCGACGTGGCCACGGGCTCCATCACGCCGGTCTTCGCCGACAAGACGATCGACGCGTTCAAGTTCGCGCACGACGGATCGATTCTCTACATCGGACGCTCCGTCGGACAACCGACGGAGATCTTCCGCACGTCGCAGGGCACACGACAGAAGCTGACTCATCTCAACGACACGCTGATGAACGAAGTCGACATCCGCCCCGCGGAGTCGATGTGGGTCACCGGCGCGATGGGAGCGAAGGTGCAGGTCTTCATCGTGAAGCCCCACGACTTCGATCCGTCAAAGAAATATCCGCTCATCCTCAACGTGCACGGCGGGCCGCAGCAGATGTGGGCCGACGCGTTTCGCGGTGACTGGCAGGTGTATCCCGGCGCCGGCTATGTCGTGGCGTTCCCGAATCCGCATGGCTCGACGGGCTACGGTCAGGACTACACCGCCGAGATCTCCGGCGACTGGGGCGGCGCGCCGTACGAAGACGTGATGAAAGTGACCGACGCCCTGGAAAAGCTGCCGTACGTCGACGCCAATCGCATCGGCGCCATGGGGTGGTCATACGGCGGCTACATGATGATGTGGCTCGAAGGTCACACGACGCGCTTCAAGTGCATCGCGTCGATGATGGGCGTCTACGACCTGCGCGCGACGTACAGCGCGACCGAGGAGCTGTGGTTCCCGGAGTGGGACCTCAAAGGCATGCCGTGGAGCTCCGATCTGTACGCGAAATGGTCGCCCTCGAATTCCGTGAAGAGTTTCAAGACGCCGTGTCTCGTCATCAGCGGCGAGCGCGATTACCGCGTGCCGTACACGCAGTCGCTGGAGTTCTTCACGGATCTGCAGAAGATGAACGTGCCGTCGCGCCTCATCATCTATTCCGAGGCGGGACACTGGCCGAGCTGGTACGAGATGGCGCTCTACTACACCGCCCATCTCGACTGGTTCCACAAATACCTCGGTGGCGGCGCGCCCCCGTGGTCGACCGAGGCGTTCCTGCGCAACGCGGTGTTCGACACGTCAGGCAAACGAATCGAGGACGAGTCGAAGAAGGAGCCGAAACCGCCCGAGAATCCGCAGGGGAAACCGGACGTCAAGCCGCATTCATGACGGAGCACTCGGCCGCTACAGCCTGAGCAGCGCGATGATGCCCAACGCTGCCGCCATCAACA
>DASXRT010000109.1:0-7486 GCA_036506455.1 Thermoanaerobaculia bacterium | reverse complement strand
GCGGTTGACGCGACGATTCATCCGCGCGACGAGATGCTCCTCCATGATCTGAAGGATCACGATTGGGATTTCGCACTGACGTCGTATTTCCTGCGCGGCCTCGAGACGGCGAGCGTGCACTCGCAATTGCTGGCTCATTTTCTCGATGGGCGGCGCGACATCGATCTTCTCGACTTCGCGGCGGGGTTCGGGCGGGTGACGCGATTCTTCGCCGCGCATCACACGCCGCAGCGCATCGTCGCTTCCGACATCCAGGCCGAGGCGGTCGAGTTTCAACTCCGTCAGTTCGGCGTTCACGCTGTTCTCTCTTCGAACAATCCCGCGGACTTCAAACTGCATCGCAATGTGCAGTGCGTCGTCGCGTTATCGTTCTTCTCCCATGTTTCACCCTCGCGATTCGAGCAGTGGCTGGCTGCGCTGGCGAAGCCACTGGATGCGAATGGGATTCTCGTCTTCAGCGTTCATGACGAATCGCTGCTCGATGCCGACCGTCGCGACCGAAGCGCCATCACGTTCGAGCACACGAGCGAGTCGGATCGGCTCGACTCGTCGGAGTACGGAACGACCTGGGTTTCGGAGCAGTACGTTCGCGAAGCGGTTGCTCGAAGCTGCCCGGAGCGGTCCGTTGTTCGCCTTCCACGCGGTCTTGGGAGCTTTCAGGATCTATATGTCATTCACGACGGCAAGCGCACGGGTATGTTTGACTTCGACCAGGGTCCGTTCGGCTTCGCGAGCATCGCCCGTCTTTTCGGCGACGAGTTTCACCTCGTCGGATGGGCTTCACACCAGAATCCCGCCCGGCGCGTCCGCGAAGTCGTCATCGAGTTGCAGCGCGACGTTGTCGCGCGTGTTGAATCATTCTTTCCGCGGCGTGACGTCGTGGAACACCTCGGTGATGATCGTCATCTCCGCTCCGGATGGCACGCGCGTTTTCGGGTTCCGGAAACCGCTTCGCATCTGACCGGTATTCTGATCGTGAAAGCGGTCAGTGATCTCGGCGTCGCCACGATTCTTTACGCCGGTACGATCGCCGGACTGCTGCTCGCGTCCTGCCGCGCGGTCTCAAAACAAGATGATCGCGAGGAGTTCGAGAGGCGCATCGCGGAATTGAACGTCTGATTACACTCGCGCTCTGTGTTCTCGTGCTCGCGCTGGCCGTGCCGATGTTCGGCAACACTCCGATGAAGCCTGATAAGCGGCAGGTAACGATCGAGATGGATGTGCCGAACATGCCCATGAAGATGAAGCCGATCACGATGACGCACTGCGTCACGTGGTCGATGAAGTGCATCGGCAAACAGGAAATAACGGTGCCTGCGACAGCGAGAAATAACCTTGGAGTGCCGCACTCCAAGTCACGGCATCCAGAAATCTCTTCCGTACAGCTTGTACAACTTCGATTCTCCCCCCACGTACTGATCCCACGCGTCGAGCTGCTTGTCGGGACCGATGACGAAGTAGATGCCCGCCGGATCGATCTTCGCGTTGTATCCGGGCAGAAAGCGGCCGTAGACCGCATCTTTCCGATCGAACAGCACGTTGCCGAGGTTGGGATCCTTGCGCAGGTCGAGAATCGATTGGCGGAACGCGCGAACCTGCTCGGGTGGCTGCTTGTCCGCGAGATCCGCAGCCATCGCCTCGGCGCGGTTCTCGTAGGTCGCCGCCGATCGGAACTCGCCGAACACCTGCGCGACTGCGTAATCGGCCAGCTTTGGATCGCGCGGCGCGCTTTTGAGCTCATTGACGACAAAGCGCACCGTCTGCGGCAGCTCGGGCGTCCGCTCGGCGTAGTAACCCATGCGGCCCGAGGCGACTGTGGCGCGCAGACCATTGGAGTAGGCGAGACCCGCGCCGATCGTCTTGAGGAATATGCCATGCGCGCCATAGCCGGCGTGCAATCGCGAGGCGAGATAGTCGAGCTGCTTCTCGCGATCGTTCGCATCGGAGAAGTGCACGCTGGGAACAGACGTGATGATGACGCCGCCCTTCATGTTCGGCGCGAGCAGACCGACGTAGAGCGGGTTTGTGGCGGAAGGATCTCGCTGAAGGAGACGAGCGTTGATCAATGGAGCGCCGCCAGTCGCGGCGGCGGTCGCCGGCGCCACACTGAGCCGCGATTCGAACGCTTTCACCTGCGGCATCACCGCGTTCTCGGTTGACGTCGAACCGACCATGTACATGCGCGCGCCACCAGTTGCGAGAAGGCTGCGCCGGACAGCATCGAGCTGCGCCAGCGCCTGCGACGAGGGCGTGAGCAGATCGTCCCGCAGAGCAGTGCAGAGATACGCCCAGTCGAGCGCCAGGGTGCTGTCGGGAATGTCGATGAGGGCGAGATCGAGATCCTTCAGAGCCTCCTGTTCCATCGGTTTTGCCGTGGCCGATCGTTTCGCGATCATCGCTTTCAGCTCCGCGCGATTCATCGTCTTCGCAGCATCGGCAAGCTCGGTAAAGAACGCGGCATCGCCGGGTGCAGCATCTTTCAACAGCCAGCGCAGACGCAGCGCGTTATGCGCGCGGGTGAGGAATGAGTCGGCCGCCAGATATGCCGCGTTACGCTGCAGGCGATACGCGTTCGCAGGGTTGTTCACCCACGACTCTTCCGATCCCTGCATCGTGTTGCGCAGCGTGCTCAGAGATTGATCGACGACATCGCGAATGCGCGGCAGGTTCTCGGGCCGCCAGTCGGGGTGGTAAAGCACGAGATTCATCCAGTTGACGGCGCGACGCATCTCCAGCTCGCCGATGCCGGCTCCGCGGACGACGAGCTCGACGCGCTCGGTACGCGGATTCGTCGAGAAGACGGAGTCGAGCGAGAGGATCTCCCTCTTCAGCCGCTCGCTCATCTCTTCGTACGGTACAGGTTTGCCGTCTTCGATCACGCCGACGCGCGTGAGCAGTACGGGCAACAGCGAGACGTAGCCAAGCTGCTCGCGCGGCACGCTGCCGAGCCGCAAGGCGATGCCGAGCATGCCGCTGGTCATGTTGTCGAACTTCGAGACGACGAAGGGCACAGAGCCGTCGAGCGTCCGCGCTTCGAACTGCAGTTGATCGTCGAGCGTCATCGGCGGCGACTTCACGAACTCCGGCGGTGCCAGTCTTTTCGCCTCCTGTTCGATGTCGTTCGTGGCCGCGTCGTATTCGCTGCGGTAGCGCTTGATCGCCTCCTGCGTGTCCGCGAGCCCATATTCCTTCGTCAGTCGCGCGGCCTCGGCATTTGCGCGAGCGATGCGTTCCGACTCTTCGCGTTGCAGCAGCGCCGGACTCGGGCGTGCCGCGGCGGCGTAGGGAGTCTTGTCGGTGATGTGCCACTTGGCGAGATATTCACGCCAGAAGTTTCGCTTGGACGCGAGGAGCTGCTGAACGAACGCGATCTGCGGCTTCAGTGTCACCGATCGTTTGAATGCGCCGGTCTTTTCCAGGTGGCGCAGATGATCGGGCCACGCCGAGCCACCGGTACGGAATCCGAATCCCGGAGGCGTATTCACGAACTTCGCGAAATCGCGCCGCAGCTCGACGAGACGGCTGGCGATGCGATCGTTGAACTCTTTCAGCTCCTTCGAACCGTCGGACAGAGAGGCGATGCGCTCGATCTCGCCGGTGATCACTGCCCGGATCGCGGCGAGCTTCTCGTCGTTGAAGTTCGACGGGGCCACGTCGGTCAGCACGATGTAGATCGGATTCCCGCCGGCGTCACCGACATTGTTGAAGATCTGCTTCGCGCCGATGTCCATCGTGCGAGTCCTGCTGTCGATGAAGAGCTTGTAAAGGTTCGTCGTCGGGTCGCCGGCGATGTTGTCGAAAAAGAGATTGGCCAGAACTTCTTCGTTCGCGTCGAGCTTGCGATCGGCTGGCCACCAGACCCCCATCGGGCTCGGCTGCTGCTCGTTGCGATGCGGATACTCGCCGTATGTGATCGTGCCGGACGCCGCCGGCTGCGGCTGTGGCAGGTTGTCGGGCGATTTCGCCGGCCGCGTCTTTCCGTCCGGTTCGACTTTGTCGAGGATCTCATCGACGCGCTTGAGGATCGTCGCGATCGGGACGCTCTTTGGAAACGACACGATCGTTCCCATGTTCGCGAGGTAGTAAGTATTCCTATGGAAGGTGCGAATATCCTCCGGCTTCATCGTGCGAATGCCGGCCGGCTCGCCTCCCGCGTTGTAGGCGAGGGGATGCTGATTGCCGTAGACGAGACGCGTCGCGGCGCGAAACATCACGCGGAACGGATTGCCGCTCGAGCTGATCATCTCGTTGTAAACGCTTCCCTTTTCCTCGAGGCGCAGCGTCTTGTCCGGGCTTTCCGTCACGCCGAAGTTGCGCACCTCGCGGCGGATTTCTTCGTCGCTGTAATTCGGATGCAGCAAAGCCTGGAGCTGCCGCGAGTAGAGATTGAAGAACACATCAGGACCGGCCGCGGTGTTGAACGGATAGTTCGTCCGCCACTGGCCCGTGAACGCGGTCGATCCCGAGAGCCACATCGTGTCGAGGCTGGCGAATGCGCGGCCCATCGTCCCTTTACCCAGGAGAAGATGCTCCTGCGTGTGCGGTTCGCCCTGATCGGATACGGGGATGCTGTTCACCCACGTGTAGCCTTGCGGAACGGATTCGATCTGTAATAGATCGAGCGTGAAGCCGCTCCGGCGATGGATGAATCGCGCGCCCATCGGCCGATCGGCGTCGTTGAGGTAGATCGCCGCAACGCGGAAGCCTTGCGTCACATCGCCTTTTTTCAGATTCGCGAGCTGAACGCTTTCGGCTGCAGAGATGCTCATGGTGAAGAGGGACAGGCAGAGCGTCGTGAGGGCAGCGCGCATCGAATTCCTCCGGCGCCGCATTGTACGTGCGATCGAACGCCCGCCCTGCTGCTACTGTGCCGCCTCCCTCTGAATGGCATCGGGTGCGCGCTGCTTCGCCTTCAACGGCGGATTGACCATGGTGACAATGGTCCACAGGTTGTCAGAATTGCGCTCGACGAACTTGCGCGTTGCGCAATCGAGATTGGCCGGTGGGGCGGGACCGACCTGTGCGTCGATCGCTTTGCGCGTGCGGCGTGCGAGGAGCCAGCCGAGCGGCAGGACGATGCCGTGCGTCTCCTGCGTCAGGATGAACTCGTATTTCCCAACGCCGGGGAGGCCCATCGCCTCTGCATAGGCCAGCGTTCCACGCGCGCCGCGCGTCGCCAGCAGCGCCCGCAGCGGCGACATGACCTCGTTCATGAAGTGCTCAGGGTCGGACGGCGGCGGCAGGCAGCGGCCGTCGCAGCTCGCTTTGTCGATGTCGCAGAACTTGATCAGAATCAGGTGCAGGGAGTACGGCCGCGCTCCACGGATGGCGGCGAGACGCTGGATGACGTTCGTCGCGGTCGCGGCGCCGGAGTTCTCGAAATAGCCGCCGTCGACCACGTGGCCGAGAATCGATCTGCTCTTGTTGCGTACGGTGCCGGCGGGGGAGACGTACGTGAAGCGCGCGCTGTTGTGCGCGGCGGTGCTGAGACGCATGTCGCGGCCGAGCTCGTCGAAGAGATCGACCGCGTCGGGAATCTGACCATCGCGCAGATCGCAGTTGCTGGCAATCCTGCGGTTGCCCGACTCGACAGACGTGCCGTTGAGAAAGAGCGATGGCAGCAGCGTCTGGCCGCGGCCGGCATACATCTGCAACATGCCTTTGCCGAAGAAGTCGTCGCCGAGACGCGTGCGCCAGCCTTTCTCCCATCCGGTCTCGAGCGCTCTCGCACGATCGGGGATGAAGCCGATCGGGAGAAACCGCTGCACGAGATCCGCGTGGAGCATCGAACCAAGAGTGGGCGCCAGCGCGTCGTACGAGAGCATCTCCTGAGCGGCGCGCCGAAACGTCCGATCCGAGGCGACGTTCGCGTCGCATTCGGGGATGATCGGACCGCGGCTGCGGTCGGCCACGAGCGCTGTGAAGACCATCGAGCCGACCGAGCCGCCGGAGACGCTGCTGATGCCGAAGATGTGATCGGAGAATTGCGGAGCCTGATCCTCGATGGCCGTCAGCACGGCCGCGGTCCAGTACGCGGCGCGGACGCCGCCTCCTTCCGTCGCCACGATGAAGACGGGATGATCGGCTTCATCGGGATACCTGCTCGCAAGCTCGCGATACCACGTCTCGAACGTCGCATCGAGCGGTTGCCGCGCCGGAAACGGATCGCCCAGCGTGCGGACCATGTGGTTGTCGTTGAAACAACTGAAGACAATTGCGAAGATCAAGAGAGTCGTCGCCAGCGGCACGCGGTACGTGTCGAACCAATACGCAAGCCAGGTTCCGATGCCGATCCAGAGAGCGGCGGAGAGTATCAGCAGCGACGGCGACTGAAACGCCGATCCGGCAGTCAGCGGCGAGATCGCCGTCCAAATGACGAAGACGAGGGCCGCGATCGCGGTGGCGCGCAGGATGAGAATCGTGATGGGGTCGAATGCTGCATGCGTCGCGACGTGCGGTGACGGCCCGATCACCCGGCGGCGGATGACGACGAATGCGAGAAATCCCGCCAGCAGAATGATGACAGTGATGGACGTGGCGAGATTCACTTTCATCGCGAAGTCGATCTGGCCGTTCCAGCCAAGCCACGCCGCGCGTACGAGCGCGCCGAGGGCGATGAGAAAGACGCTCGCACCGATGAGGCGCGGCATCCAGCGCTCGCCGCGCGGATGCTTGGCTGCTCTTCCGGCGATGCTGTCGATGCGCAGCATCTGCCGCGACCAGTACCAGGCCTGCAGCCCCGTGGCGCTGACGACGATCAGGAAGATGACGATGCGGCCGTAGTGTGGACACTGGCGATCGACTTCGACGAGGAAGCGGATGGCGTCCTGTCCCTGATCTGACCAGATGAGCGCCGCCAGCAACGCGATGAGCGGGATGAGCACGAACCGGATCGGTTTGAGGAAAAAATAGACCTCGCGGACGGCGTTCCAGACCCGTTGCAGCAGCGGCATGCGAAGGACCTCCCGTTACGGGAGAGTGTCCGGTGCACGAATTCCCGACCTATCACCGCCGCCGTCCCCATAATCTTCATCCGATGCGCAGGCTCCTCGGTCCCGTCCCCGCCACATTCACCGCCGCGATCGTTCTCTTTACGTTGCTGCGCGTAGTGTTCTTCATCATGTTTCATCCACCGCTGATCTCCTCCCACGATCTTCTCCGCGCCTTCTACCTCGGATTGAAGTTCGACGCGCGACTCGCGGCGCTGCTCATCATCCCGATGCTGCTGATGCGCAGGCGCTCGACGCTGATTGCGTATGTTGTTGTCGCCCTCACGTTCGTGCTGACGCTCTACGCCGCCGATTTCGGGACGTACGCCTACATCCATCAGCGGCTCAACGCCGGCGTGCTCGAGTTCCTCCGCAATCCGATCATCTCGTGGCACATGGTCTGGGAGTCGTACCACGTGGTGTGGTTGATCCTGGCCATTGCGGCAATCAGTGTAATGGCCGGTTTCTCAACCGGCCGGTTCAAGAACCGGCCTCCA
>DASXRT010000108.1:0-11036 GCA_036506455.1 Thermoanaerobaculia bacterium | reverse complement strand
TCATCGGCGAGCTGCGCGACAACGAGAGTGTGGCTCTCGCTCTCACCGCCGCCGAGACCGGCCACATCGTCCTCGGCACCATCAATGCGACGAGTGCGGCCAAAGCGATCGATCGCATCATCTCCAGCTTTCCCATCGAGGAACAGCCGCAGATTCGCGCCTCGATCTCCGAGTCGCTCAAGTACGTCATCGCCCAACGTCTGCTGCCATCGAAGAAACCACACAAACAGGTCGCGGCGTTCGAGGTTCTCAAAGGCACGAGTACGATCTCGAATCTGATCCGCGACGAGAAGACGTATCAGATCCTCTCGGCCATGCAGATCGGAAGGTCACAGGGGATGCAGACGTTCGACGAAGCGCTGCGCGATCTGCTGCGCCGCGATCAGATCAGTGGCGAGACGGCGTACATGGCCGCGGCGAAGAAAGAGGATTTTGAAAGCCTCGTGTCCGCTGAATTCCTGAACCGCGTATGAACAAGATCGACCGTTTCCTAAAACTGATGAACGACCGAGGGGCGTCGGATTTTCATCTGACGGTGGGCCGGCCGCCGATGCTCCGCGCTTCCGGCTCGATCGAACCGATCCGCTTTCGTGTCATCAGCGAAGCGGACTTCGTGGAGATGCTGAAGCCGATCATCTCGCCGCGGCTCTGGGATGAATACGCCACGACGTGTGACATCGACTTCTCTTACGAGATCCCGAACGTGGCGCGGTACCGCGTGAACCTGTTCCGCCAGCAGCGCGGCGCTGGGGCGGTGTTCCGCGTCATCCCCTCGAAGATCATGAGCGTCGGCCAGCTCGGACTGCCCGATGCCATTCGCAAAGTCGCGCAACTGGAGAGCGGGCTCGTTCTCGTGACCGGGCCGACCGGCTCGGGCAAATCGACGACGCTCGCCGCCATCATCGATCTGATCAACGACACGCGCAGCTACCACATCATCACGATCGAAGATCCGATCGAGTTCGTTCATCCGAACAAGAAGTGCCTCGTTCATCAGCGCGAGATCGGCACGCATGCGACGTCGTTCGCGGAGGCGCTCAAGGCCGCCGGCCGCGAGGATCCCGACCTGATCCTCGTCGGCGAGATGCGCGATGTCGAAACGATCTCGATGGCGCTGTCCGCCGCAGAGAAAGGAACGCTGGTGTTCGGCACGCTGCACACGAATAACGCGGCCAAGACGATGGAGAGGATCATCAGCGTCTTCCCCGCCGGCGAGCAGGAAGGTGTGCGCAACGTCCTCGGCGAAACGATTCGCGCGGTCGTCGCGCAGCAGCTCATGCCGAAAGTCGGCGGCGGCCGCGTCGCCGCGCTGGAGATCCTCTTCGCCTCCCCCGCTGTCGGCAACATGATCCGCGAAGGAAAAACGGGCCAGATCACCTCGACCATTCAGACGGGAGCGAAGGAAGGGATGATCGACATGGACTCGTCGATCCGCAAGCTCTTCAACGAGGGAAAGATCACCGCGCGGGCTGCCTACGACAAGGCGATCGACAAGGAAGCATTCAAGGACCTGATTCGGGAAGCCGGCGCGGCGTGAACCTCTTTAGGCCGTGGCGCGGCCGTAAGATTCTCATCATGAGACGAAGAATCTTCGTCGCACTGGCAATCGCCATCGCGGCGTCCAGCGTGCGTGCGCAGCCGACGCTGGCTGCCAGACTCGGATATCCCTCCGATGCAAAGCTGCTCATCGTCCACGCCGACGATCTCGGGATGGCGCATTCGGTGAACGCTGCCGCGATCAAGGCGCTCGAGACCGGTCTCGTCAACTCAGCCAGCATCATGGTTCCCTGTCCCTGGTTCCCGGAGATTGCCTCGTACGCGCGCGAACATTCCGACGCCGATCTGGGCCTGCACCTGACTTTGACGAGTGAGTGGACTTCGTTCCGGTGGGGTCCCGTGCTGGAGAAGGAGAGCGTCAGTTCCTTGTTGGACAGCAGCGGCTATCTCTACGCGACGGAATCGGAGGCGGCTGCGCACATCGATCCGCAACAGGCCGAAGCGGAAATCCGGGCGCAGATCGCGCGCGCACGTGCGGCGGGCATCCGGCCCACACATCTCGATTCCCACATGGGCACGCTCTATCAGAACAAGGCTCTCTTCGAAGTCCTCATGCGCGTCGCTCGCGATGAGAAACTCCCGGCGCGCATTTCGAGGGCCCATGCGGAAGAGCCGTTTCGGGCGGCGCTACTGCGGCCCGATGATGTCGTGATCGATCGCATCATCAGCATCGGCTCCGATGTGCCACCTGAGCAGTGGTCCCGCTGGTACACAGACGCGATCCGTAAGATTGAACCAGGCGTCACGGAGATCATCGTCCATCTCGCTCATGACGACGCCGAGATGCGCGCGATCACGGTGAATCATCCCCATTGGGGAGCGGGCTGGCGTCAGCGCGACTTCGACTTCTTCACGAGCAAAGAATTCCGCCGCCTCTTGCGCGACAACAATATTCACCTGATTACATGGCGTGAAGTCGCGAAGGCGGAAAGTTTCGGAATTCAATTCCACTCTCCCTGAATGACGAACGCCGCCCAGTAATACGGAGCGCTCCATCGCCGCTCCTTGAGGAGGCTGAGCTGCGCAGAGCGCAATGCCGCGGGCGGCGACATTTTCCCGGGACCGAGCATGCCCTGATAGAAACGTTTCATCAGCTCGGCCGTGGCCGCGTCATTCACGTTCCAGAGACTGGCGACGACACGAGGCGCCCCCGCGTACATGAATGCGCGTGTCAAACCGGCGATGCCCTCGCCGCGTATTTCTTTGCCCAAAGCGGTTCGGCAACCACTCAGGACCACGAGATCGGCCGTCAATGAAAGATTGAAGACGTCCGCAGTCGTGAGGAATCCGTTCTGCTCTCTCCCCTTTTCGTCGACCATCGACAGGACGATGCCCGACAGCTCGGGATGCAGATCATTGAATAGTCCATGCGTGGCGAAGTGAATCAAGCGATACTTGCCGACGTCGGAATCGAGAACGGCTCGCCGGGCGGCGTCGAAATCGAGTGCTTCCTTACGCTGCGACGGCGGCACGAGCGACAGGATCGCCGTGGCCTCGCGGCGCGTAAAAGGAAGACGCGCCAGATCCGCGAGTCGAGTCTCACGCGCGGAGCGCTCGAAGTCGCTGTTGATCGAATCGTCGTCGGGTCCGCGAGTCGCAACACCGGATGCCGGCCCTTCGTTCTGCGCAGTCAGACGAGAATCGGAGCGCTCGAACACCGGATCGGCGAAGACGGCAAGCACCTTCGAGCTCTTTGGATGTCGCGCATGACGGCGAAGCGGCGCGATCATCGATGCGGAGGGCAGAGTCACGATCTCGTGATCGACGATCAGCGGCTGACCGGACGCGGGCGAAGGAAGCACGGCAAAGGGCAGATAATGGAGTGCTCCGTCCGGCACGATCAGCAGCCGTTTCGCGCGAAGCGTTCCAGCAGCGGGAGCGAGAAGCGTCCTGCTGATCGAGACGAGACCCTTCTGCTGCCGCGACGGTTTGGCGAGCGATTTGTACGCGGTTCGAACTGCGGATTCGATTTGATCGCGCGGCGGCAGTTCGTAGCTGAAAAACTTGTCTCGCGTCACGACCCAGAGGAAACTTCGCTTTTCTCCGAGCGAGTATTCCAGAAGGATCGTCGACGCATCGAGCACGCGGCGGATCTCCTCGACGCCGGCGGGCTCGGAAACGGGATCGTCGCGCCGGATGCGAACGATTTCCTGCTCGTATTCGGTATACAGCTCATCGAGCTCGCGTTTGATCGCTTCAGCGTCCGCACTCCTGCGGCCGGCGAGCTGCAGTTGGGCCTGCGTCTTTGCGCTGATTTGGTCGCGCAACGATCGTAGACGGCCGAGGCTCGCCGTCTCCGTTCGCGATTCCGTCAACAGCTCCAGGAAACTCCGCGCGTGCGCTCGTTCGCTCGCTCGCAGCGCTGACGCAGGATCGATCCGCATCAGCAGGTCGATGTAGAAGTCATACGCCTCCCACACACTGGCCAGGAACGACGCGCGGGTGTCGGGATTGCTGATGTTTCCGCGCACGGTTTCAATGAGTCGGACGGTCGACTCCGCTTCGGCACGGGCGCTTTGTAGATCGCCCACGTCAGCGGCGATGCGCGCCAGCGTCATGTGAACGGACGCTTCGCCCGGCGCCGATTGCAACGAGCGAAAGATCTCGAGTGCCCGCGAAGCGGACCTTCGTGCGTCATCGAGCATTCCGAGGTCGAGTTGAACGGCGGCCGCATCGCGCAGAACGCTCGCCTCGAGCATCGGGTAATTGCGGCTGAGCGGCAGCGCCTCATTGAGATCCTTCAGCGCTGATGCGGGATCGTGGCGCTTCCGATGTGACGCAGCCAGACTGCGGAGGACATCCACTTCCATCGCGCGATCGCTCTTCTCGCGCTGCAGCCGGAGCAACTTCTGTTGCTGATCGATGGCTCGATCGTAATCACCCATCTCCTCATACACAGTGCTGATGCGCCACATCGCCTGTGCTCGCGAGCGCGCGTTCGATGACCCGGGGATCGTCTCCACCTTCTGGTAGGACGCGAGCGCGCGTTCCAGCTCACCGCGTGCCTGATACACGATTCCCAGAATCAGCGCGCCATAAGCCTCACCGAGGATGAAGTTCGCGCTCCGCCATGCACGCAGCGCCTCCTCCTCGTGCAGCAGCGCCTCCTGCCACTGCCCTCGATTGATGAAATGGTTGGCGATGCTGTCATGGACGAAACCGACGCCTACGGCTTCGCCGGCATCGCCGAGCATCTGCAGCAATCGCATGTAGTGCGGCAAAGCGTCTTCGTCTCCGAGGTCATCGTGGGCCATGGCGAGATTGCGGAGCGTGACGCCGACTTCCTGAACGATCTCGCGATTCTTTTGCGGCAGCGCAGCGGCGAAGAACTCCGTCGACTTCCGGATCTCGCCGAGTCCGCGGAACGCGTCACCAATGCGATCGAGCGAAGTCCCGCGCGCGGATGGATCGGATAGACACTGCCGCAGTGCGAGTGCAGCGAAAAGATGCGGCAGCGCTTTGTCGAATTCGCTCAAGCGGTACACATAAGCGCCGCCGATGTAATCCTCGGTATCGGCAACGGCGCCGTCGTCACGCAGCTTCCGGAAAATCGCGAGCGCGCGGTTCGAGGTCTCGATGCCCGGCAGCACGGATTCGGGACGCTGCTCCGCCAGTGCGCGCCGCGCCGCTGCAAACAACGCTTCGGCCTGCATGCGGTCCTCGGCCGCCGGTGTGGCCGGGCCATGCTCCAGGACGCGGACGATGTAGCGGCCGATCTGAGGCGACTTTGATTGAACGGTGAGCCGATAGGCGCCACTTGTTTTGGCGACGAAGGAGATCGTCTCTGCGTAATGGCTGCCGTTCGACCGCGCTCTCGTCGCGATCTCCTCACCCGCCAGGGAGGTGAGCACCACGCGCACCTGTGGAAGTTGCGGGTCGACGCCGAGTCGCGCAAAGTCGCCGGCACTCATCGCGATCTCGTAGATGTGCGTCTCGCCGGGCGCGAGAACAGCCTCGATGACGGCGTTGTCATCGAGAATCGATGTCCCGCCGAAAGCAACAGCCGACACGGCGCCGACGATTACAACCGCAAGGAGCCGGCCACTCACCTCCACTCCCCTTGAATGACGAACGCAGCCCAGTAATACGGCGCACTCCAGCGGGCCTGCTGGCGCATGCTCAGTTGCGCAGCGCGCAGTGCCGCCGCGGGCGGACGCCGTTCGGGACCGAGCATCTCCTGATAGAAACGCTTCATCAGCTCGGCCGTCGCGGCATCATTCACATTCCACAGGCTGGCCACCACGCGTGGTGATCCCGCGTACATGAAGGCACGCGTCAGTCCGGCAATCCCCTCACCTCGAATTTCTTTTCCCAGTCCGGTGCGACATCCGCTCAGAACGACCAGATCGGCAGCGAGCGAGAGATTGAATACGTCCGCTGTGGAAAGGAAGCCGTTCTGCTCTCTCCCTTTCTCATCCACCATCGACAGCACAATTCCGGACAACTCAGGATGAAAGTTGTTGAGAAGTCCGTGCGTGGCGAAGTGAACGAATCGATAGCTGGCCAGATCCACACTCAGAACGGTGCGGCGACTGGCGTTGAAATCGAGAGCCTCCGTGCGCTGTGAAGGAGCGACCAGTGAGAGAACCGCAATGGCCTCGCGCCGGGTAAAGGGAAGGCGCGGCAGATTGCTGAGCCCAGACTCACGCGCCGAGCGCACCAGTTCCGCTTCCACGGCAGCGTCATCAGCTCCCCTGCTGTCCGTCGGCGATGGCCCTTCCATCTGCGCAGTGAGACGCGAATCGTTTCGGTCGAAAACGGGATCGGCGAATACGGCGAGAACCTTGGAGTTCTTTTGCGACCGCGGATGACGGCGAAGAACAGCGATGGCCGACGCCGACGGCAGGGTGACGATCTCGTGGTCGGCGATGAGCGGCTTGCCGCTTTCCGGCGACGGAAGCGCGGCGAACGGAAGATACTGGAGAGCTCCGTCGGGGACGACGACGAGGCGTTTCGCACGGATCACCGCCGAAGCGGGAGCGAGAATCATTTTGCTGACCGCAGCGAGCGCCTCGGTCCCTTCCGATCGTGAGGAGAGCGCCTGATACGCGGTTCGCACCGAGGCTTCGATCCTCGCGCGCGGCGGGAGCTCGTAGCTGAACAGTCGCGTGGGGGTCACGACCCAGAGGAAGCTTCGTGTTTCACCGAGGGCGTATTCGAGAAGGACGCTCGAGGAGTCGACGATTTCGCGCTGAATCTGCGCGATGTCCAGCGGCTCGGGACTCGTCACGGCCGCGAGAGCAGGATCGGCGCGTCGGATCTCCGCCGTGACCTGCTCGTATTCCGAGTTGAGCTCTTCGAGCTCTCGCTTGATCACCTCAGCCTGCGCGCTGTTTCCGCTTCCGGCGAGCTTGAGCTGGGCCTGCGCCTTCGCGCTGATCCGCTCTCGCAGCGATCGAACGCGGTTGATTCGCGCCGGCTTCACGCGATCGCTCGCGCCGATGCGGGACTCAGCCAGAAGATCGATCAGACTGCGAGCGCGCGCCTGCTCGCTCGTCCGCAGAGCGAGGGCGTCGAGGTGAAGATGCATCAGCAGATCGATGTAGAAATCGTACGTCTCCCAGGCCGACGCCACGAACGTGGCTCGCGTCTCCGGCGCGCTGATGTTGCCGCGCACCTTTTCGGTGAGCCGGATGGAGGCTTCGGCATCGGCGCGCGCGGCGTCGAGCTTGCCACCGGCGCGCTCGATTCGAGCACGGAGGAGGCGCGTCGCCGCTTCATCGGCCTCCGCTCCGATGGAGCGGAAGATGTCGACAGCCTGTGATGCGGCGGTCAACGCCTCGCTCTCTTTTCCGAGCTCGAACTGAGACTGGGCGATCGCCTGCAGAGTGCCGCCTTCTACATTGCGAAATTCAACGGCGCGGCTGATCGGCAGTGCTTCGGCGTAGTAGGTCAGAGCTTTCGCTTGATCTCCTCTCATCGCATGTGTCTTACCGAGCGTCAGAAGTAGCATCGATTCCATGCCTCGATCACCCGACGTCCGATACAGCTCCAGCGCCTGCTGTTGCAGCTCGAGCGCCCGATCGAAGTGACGCAGCTCTCGATGGATACGCCCGACTTGCCACAGCGCCTCCGCTCGCAGCACTGGTTCAGAAACCTCCTGGCACATCGCCAACGCCTTCTCGTAGTACCCGAGCGCGCGTTCCAGCTCTCCCATCCCCTCATACGCCGTTCCCAGACCAAACAGCGCAAAGACCTCCCCACGCGGATGTTTCGCATTGCGAAAGTGGCGGAGGCCCTGCTGAGCGTGCTCGAGCGCTTTCTGCCAGTCGCCGCGTGCGTTGTAGTGCAAGGCGATACTTTCCTCGATGTACCCTTCACCGACCTCCTCTCCGGCGTCGTGCATCAGGTCGAGGATCGACAGCAGGAGCGGCAGGCCTTCTTCATCTCCGGTCTCTTCGTACATGTCGGCGAGATTGCGAAGCGTGATCGCCACCAGGCGAGGCGATTGGGGATTCCTGTACGGCAGCGCCGATTGGAAGAATGTGATCGCTTTCCGCGGCTCGCCGAGAAGGTGATAGAGAATTCCGAGATAATCGAGCGAGTCACCGCGCGCCGAGCCATCAGGCAGGCACTGTCGGAGAGCAAGACCGGTTAGAAAATGCGGCAGGCTTCCGCGGAAGTCGCTGGCACTCATCAACAAAGTCACGCCGGTCAGATGCTCCGCGTCGGCGACCGCTGCGTCGTCGCCGATCTTTCGAAATAGACCCGATGCCCGCTGTAGAGCGGCAATCGCGTCACGAATCAATTCCGGCCGTTGCCCGCCGCGAAGCTTCTTCGCCTCGGCGAATAGCCTCTCTGCTTCAATCCGGTCAACGTCGCCGGATGCGGCCGGCCGATGCTCAAGGACACGAACGACGTATCTGGCCGGCTTGGGCGACTGCGACTCGATGACGAGTCGATAAGTTCCCTCTTTCTCGGCAATGGTGGAGATCGTCTCGGCATACGGGAGCAGATCCCAGCGCATCCTGCTGGCGATCTCCTGTCCGGTCGGGGACTGCAGCGCGACCCGCAACTGCGGCACCAGCGGTTCGACGCTCAGCCGAGCGAAATCGCCCGCCTTCAGTTTGATGTCATACGACTGAGTCTCGCCCGGGGTGATCACCCGCTCGACGTTGGATGTGTCGTCCAGCGCTTGCGTCTGCGCTCCGGCGAGACAGGGGAAGAGGAAACTGAAGAAAAGGATCGCTACAGCGACGGGCGAACGAGCGGGACGCTGTGGAAACATGCGGCTGAACCGAAGGTACGTGCCCATGACTTCGAACGTCCACCGATATTGACATACGGAGCGCAGCGACGCTGGTTCTCGTTCCGCATCGCCGCCGGCTTCGGGCGACCGGTGAAGATCTCGCGATACGGCTCGATGCTATGCAGGTAGCGGCGACAACGACGCGGGACTCAACCCGCAACTCACCGGTAAAGCCGGCCCAGGGGTTCGCGCTCTGCATAGCAAACACAAGGGCCGGAGCGGGCGGCGTCGCCGATTCTCTCGCGCGCGACGTCGGGATCTCGTTCGCCGAGGCCGGTGTTTGCTACGGCTGTCCAGCGTTGTTGACGATCACATACGGCGCCGGAATGGTGCCGAACGACGCGTTGCCCGGCTGCGTCGAAATCTTCTCGTTCGCTGCCGCGGCGTTTTGCGTCCGGATGCGGTAGAACACGCGCACGTCGCCCGTCGTGCCGCTGAGCGTCGTCCAGTCCGCGCCGCTCGGCGTCCATGTGCCGTAGCACTGCGGTTGCGCCGTCGCCGAGACGGTCTGGAATCCGCTGCTCACCACGCCCGTCGCGAACGTGTCGTCGTTCGAAAGCTCCACCTGGAACCGAGTGTTGCACGGCGATGGCGTCGCCACTGACGGTGAGAAACCGCTCGCCGACCCTGCTCCAGTGAATTGGAAGCGCGGTCCGGTCCAGGCGCGGAACGTCGGAATCGGTCCTCCACGCCGCGCGTAGTCGATCTCCGGATGCGTGACGCCGTCGATCACCGGATCGTCGCCGGGATCGTTATCGTTCACGTCAACGATCGCGTCGCCGCCATTCTCTCCGCCACCAGCCACGGCGCAGAAGCCGGGATTGCCGGTCGTGGCATCGCCGTCGATGCATTCGTACGGAACGAGAAAAAGACCGGTGCGCGCGAAGCCGCTGAGAAGTTTGTTCGTCGAGTGCGCGCCGTTGTGCGCGAATCCCGGAGGTCCGCCGGGCTGTCCCGACGTCGCCCACTGTTGCGTCATCTGCCGCAGGAAATCCTGCGCAAAGCGGTAGACGTCGCGATCGCACGTGATGCCGCCGCAGGTGTTGGTGAGGAAACCGAAGTTGTACAGCGCGCGATTCAGCCGCACGAAGTATTGTGGAGTGCCGGAGGGGAGACACTTGCTGCGCATGCCGGCGCGCGTGAGCCAGAGTGCGGCCGCCATGATCTGCCCGTTGGCGTAATCACCCGTGAACGTTGCACGCTTCTCCGGGAAGTGATCCAGAACGCTCGCCGGATTGAACGGCTCGCCGACGCTCGCCAGGCGCGGCACACCGCCGTCTTCGCTGCTTGTCGCGCAATTGAGTGACACATTGACTCCTGCCTGGTTCTTGCGCGACCAGGCAGCCTGACATGGAATCGACGCAAACGCGTGTCCCCACGCGTCGGCGAAATCGTGAAAGATCGTATGACCGGTCGGCATCATGCACGGAGGAGCGCCACACCAATCGCTCGGACGGCGCTCCTGGAGTCGTGGCGTGCTGAGGTGCGCGAACTCGTGCATCATGCTCGTCGGATCCTGCGCGCCGGGAAGATTCGCGTTGGCAACGTCAGGACACGAGGCGTTCGGATACGCGCTGCCCAGGACGAAGTTCAGGAGCGATTGACCGCTGCCGAAGTTGTCGTACGCGGCGAAATTGCCGAAGCCGCCGGGATCGGCCATGTCCACGTACACCGTCACCGCCGCCTCCGGGAACGCCGGCATCGTCCCGGCGGTGATGATGGTCTGCCGCTGACTCCATAGATCCGCGTACGCATTGACCTGGCGGAATGTGTTGTTGCCGCCCGATCCGCAAACGGCGTTCGCCGCATCATTGATCGGCGACTGATTGAAGTTCGCGAACGTGGCCGTGCTTCCGCCGGCCGACGAGGAGATGCTCACTTCGCCATCGCCGAAGGTACCGTTGCCGAGGCGGTCGACGCGATTGAAGACGCCGGCGAGCCGGAGGGTGAACTGACCGCCGCTCGGGGCATCGACTTCGAAGAAACGCGTTTGCGTGGGCGTATTCGGATCGCGCCGCCACGTGCTGCCCTGTGCCGAGGCCGCTCCGAATTGCGGCGTCAGCTCGAGGATCGTGCCGTCCTGCGCATCGATCCACGCCATCCAGCTCAGGTTGTCCGGCTGGCGCGTCTGACGGGAGTTGACTCGCGCGAAGAGGAGCGTTCGATACGCGTACCGCAGCGCGGCCACTTCCTCGCCCGACGCGGCGCGCGCGCCGCCGTACGGAAGGAG
>DASXRT010000107.1:0-22558 GCA_036506455.1 Thermoanaerobaculia bacterium | reverse complement strand
GTCGGTGTTCCACCAGTTGTTTTGCGGAAACAGCGGCAGCGGCACGGGAATCGGCCCGCCCTGTGTCGCAGCAGCGACCGGCAACGACAGAAAGAGAAAGAGAAAGGCGCCGCGCAGTAGGAATCGCACGGCGCCCAAGATAGCGCTCTTAGAACCTCACCCCAAGTGACACGCGATACGTGCGCGGGAGCTGATAAGCATCCGGCGTCGTGACTTTGCCAAAGGTCGGGCCCTTCTGCCAGTTCACGCCTTCGGTGGGTTTGTCTCCTGCGAGCGGATTGAACGCAACGCAACGCGAAGTCGAGCCGGTCTGAAGACAACTCGACTGCCGTCGCGTCAGTACGGTTTTGTTGACGAAATCGGGATCCTCGACTCCCTGCTCGTTGAAGATATTGATGAGATCACCTTCGACGAAAAGCTGAACGTGCCGGACAGGGAGCGCGTAGTTGATGCCGAGGTCGGTATTGCTGATGTTGTCCACGCGATAGCCACCGCGCTCGCCGAAGTAATAAGAGACGTTCGACGGTACGCTCGCATAGCCGGGATTCACAACTCCGTTCGCCGGCCCATTGCTCGCTCCCTTGCGCACATCGATCGTTCCCACCGCGGAATACGAAAGCGCCGAGTGATATCGCTGCAGCAGCGAGAGATTGAACGAACCAAAGCTCGTCGGTACGTCGTATCGCGCCCAGACGTTCGCGCGGTGGCGCATGTCCGGTAGCAGATAACCAACAGGGTTGTACTCCGCAAAGCCGGTGTACTCCGGCCGCGAAGGATTCTCGGTGAGCTGTGTCGCGCCGCCCGGCGATTCGCCTTCGACGTTCCCGCGCAACCTCGACCATGTGTAGTTGCCACCGACCGAGAATCGCTGCCACGGCTGATAGTTCCCCTGGAGTTGCACCGCGCGATAGTTGCGGCTCAATCCTCCCTGGCTGTTCTCGATGACACCCTGATCGACGACGAGTCCGGTCGGATCGGTCACCTTGCCCGTCGAGAGATCGCGTCGTAGCGCATAGAAGCTGCCCCAGTTGCGGTGGATGTAGTCTGCGCGCAGATAGGAGCGGCTGCTCAGCGCCACCGAGTATCCGAGCGTGTACTCATCCATATATGGCGATGCGAGCGAGTGATCGAATCGCGTCGTGTAGCCCGGGATGCTGACGTCGAGCAGCAGATCGGTGTTCTTCGTGCCGCCGACGGAGTTGAACCAAGCGAAGACCTGCCGGATCACCTCCGGAATCGGAAGGAGCTGATTGAAGGGCGTACCGACCGGATTGATGATCGGACCCTTGTAGTCGAAGTAGTAGTAGTTGTAGCGTCCGGCCGGGGCGGTGAGATCGGCGGGGCCCTGCTCGATCTTCGCGACGTAGCGTCCGTACGTAGCGTTGATGCGATGTCGTCCGGCGCCGCTCGGATCGAACGTCGCCGCCAGACGCGGACTGAACGCGCTGTCGTCGACGGTTTTCACGCCGGCCTGATTCTTTCCGAAAGCCTTGTCATAACGGCCGCCGACATTGAAGCTCCAGCGGTTGTTCAGTTCCCATTTGTCATTGATGAATACGGAGCGCATCGCAAAATCCGATGTCTTCGATAGTGAGGGAACCGGATCCCATTCGATCGCGCCATCCGACGGCGTGATGCCCCACGAGAGCTGCGTCTTGTCAACCGGATTCTGAATGATGTGGCCGTGGAGCCAGAAGTCGCTTCCCGACTGGAAGTTGTTGTCCGCGCGCATCTGGTGGAACTCTTCGTATCCGCCGGCGAAGCTGTGATTGCCGGTCGCGCGTGTGCTGAGGAAGTAAGAGCCCTTGCCGAGCCAGTACTTGTTGTCGTGCTGCTTGATGCCGCACGGAGAACCGCACCCCGACGGGGACCACATGCGGTATCCGGTCGACGAATCGCGCAGAAGCGTTCCTTCGACGAGATCGCGCGTCTCCGATCCGCGCCATAGATCGTGATCCATGCGGCTTAATTGACCTTCGATCAATAGATTGCTCGTCAGGATGCCGTTGTAGTTGAAACCGAAGAGCTGCTTCGGTTGCTCGCGGCGCGCGAGGCTGCGCAGATCGACGATTGGCCCGAACGTGATGATGTTTCTCTGATGATCCTCGGTCTTCACAAACGTACCGACGAGGCTGTGCTTCGGCGTGATCTGACCGGTGAGCTTTCCTTCGTATCGGCGTCTCTTGAACGTCGACGTGTAGGGAATCTCCGTCAGCGGTAACTGAAAGCCCTGCTTGCGATCCTCGTATCGGCCGGCCCCGAAGAACCACAACCGGTCACGTAGAATACGGCCGCCGAGCGTTCCCTCGTACGTTTCATTCAGTTCGTCGATCGGGTCGACTTGCCCCGGATACGCGGTCTTCGCCGTCCAATTGGGATTTCCGAGCGAGTCGCGAAACGACCCGCTAAAGTCATTGCCGCCGCTCTTCGTCAGTGTTGAAACGACACCACCTGTGAAACGGCCGTACTCCGCGGAGACACCGCCGGTCAGAACTGTCGTCTCTTTGACAGCGTCTTCGATGTAGAGCTCGTGCGGCTGGCCGCGGAGATTCTCGTTGACGACGACGCCGTCGACCAGGAAGAGGTTGTCGAACGACATCGCACCGGAGATGACGATCTGGTTGTTCACCGCTCCATCGCTCACTCCGGGAGCGAGGAGGGTGACCGAGCGAATGTCGCGGCCGATCGGCAGCTCACGGACCGTCTGCACGTCGAAGTTCGCCGAGACTTCCTGGGTCTCGACGACAGCGGGCGCCGATGCGGTCACCGTCAGTGTTTCTCCGATCGCCGCCACACGCATCTCGGCATCCGCGCGCGCAGTCTGCGCGAGCGAAACCGTGACCCGCTTGTTGATCTTCTGCATCCCTTCGAGCTCGAACATGACCGCGTACTCGCCTGGCGGCAGCGCTGCGAAGCGATATCCGCCTGCTTCTCCCGTGACTGTTGAGCGCGTGCCCTGCAGATCCGGCGAAGAGATCGTCACCATCACGCCGGGAAGAGGATTGCCCTGCGAAGTGACGCTGCCCATCAACGCGCCGGGCGTCGTTTGAGCGAGGAGATTGGCCCCGAAAAGAACCGGGAGGAGAAAAAGCCCAAAGCGAGAGACGAGTTTCATCTGCACCTCCGCTGTGCTGGTTAAACCTGTTGGACGAAGTAAGCCGTATTCTATACCGATGAAAATTCGAGCGATCGCCCTTCTCGCTGTCGTGTTCGTCGTTGCATCTGCCTGGGCGCAAGCGCCGGTGCGAGTTCCGGAGCTCAGTCCGGCCGCAACCGTCGGTCAAACCGTCGCCGTAACCGACATCGCCATCAGTTATCACCGGCCCGCAGTCAACAAGCGAAAGATCTGGGGCGGTCTCGTGCCATACGGCGTGCTCTGGCGCGCCGGCGCGAACGAGAACACGACGATCTCGTTCTCGACGCCGGTCAAAGTCGAAGGACAGCCGATTCCGGCCGGAACGTACGGCCTGTTCATGATTCCGAGCTCTTCGCAGTGGACGGTCGTCCTCAGCAAGTTCACCGGCGACTGGGGCACATACAACTACGATCCGTCGGAAGACGCGGCGCGCGCGACTGTCACGCCGCAGACGATGAATGACAACCAGGAGAGAATGGTTTTCACCTTTGACGATCTGACTGACTCGAGCGTCACGGCGTCGCTGCGTTGGGAAAAACTTCGAGTGCCGGTGAAGATCGAAGTGGACGTACCGGCTACCGTACGCGCGTCGATCCGCAACGAGCTGCGCAGCGGCAAACATTGGAATTCCGATGCCTACGCCGCGGCGGCGCGCTGGGAGCTGCGTCAGGGCAACGTTGACACGGCGCTGCAGTACGCCGATCGCGCACTCGAGCTACGGACGACAGGGAGCGGCCTCCGCGCCAAAGCAGCGGTTCTGGAGAAGAAAGGCGATGCGAAGGGCGCCGCAGAACTGCGCGATCGCGCGAAGCAGATCGCGAATGAAGGCGAGACGCTGCAGAACACCGCCTTCGGATTCCTCAATGACAAGAAGTACGACGAGGCGATCTCGTACCTCAATACGTATATCGGTGCTCATTCGAACGGCAATCTGCTGTGGCTCGCCTACGCGGTTCTCGGTCAGGCCTACGCGCAGAAGGGTGATCAGGCGAAGGCGCAGGCGGCGTTCGACAAGGCGATGGCCGCAGCGCACGACTTCACCGAGCGGACCGAGGTGCAGGACTTCATCAACTCGGTGGCGGCGGAGGCGAAATAACGCGATCGATCAGCCGCGAACGAAATACGCGCCGACCACCACCAGGAGCGCAGCAAAGATGAGCAGGCCCCAGGTTGAAAGTGCCGGCGCGCCGCCTGCCGTTGATGCAGCGCCGATCGCCGCCGCGGCGGTGGCCGTGTTGTTCGCGATGTTCGGATCCGCGAGACAGTTGGCCGTCGCCACTGTCGCAGTGTTCACGAAAGTTCCCGGCGTCGCCGTCCCTGAAACTTGAGCGGTGATCGTGATCGAAGCGGCAGCGGGCAGAGTCGTTGAGCACTGTCCGGCGGCACCGAGATCGCCAAGAGCACAATTCACCGTCGCGGTTCCTGTGCCGGTGCAAGTCCCCACAGTCGAAGTCACATTCGTCGCCGTGAATCCGGGCGGCAACGTGTCAACCACCGTCGTGGCAGCGCTGTTCGAAGGACCGCCATTCGTGACGTTGAGCGTGTAGGTAATCGACCCACCAGGCAGGAGGAATGCGGCCGATCCCGATTTCGTGATGGCCAGATCGGACTGGGCCTGAATCAGAACAGTCGTACTCGACGCGTTGTTCGCCGGCAGCGGATCGGCTTCCGTTGCCGAGATCGTCGCTGTATTGGCGATGTTCGTGCCGCACGCGATTTCGGGGCACACGCGCGCGACCGCTGTAAAAACAGCCGTCTCGGCCACCGACATCGACGCCTTCGAACACGTGATTGTTCCTGTCGCTCCGACAGCCGGTGTCGCGCAGGACCAGCCGGCCGGAGCGGCGTGCGACACAAAGCGCGTCTGCGGCGGGAGAGGATCGGTCACGACCACGTTCGTTGCCGTCACCGGTCCGCTGTTCGTGGCCGTGATCGTGTAAGTCACGTTCGTTCCCGCCACGACCGCTGGAGGCGCGACCTTCGCGATCGCGACATCGGCGCCGACCGGTGCCGCAGGGATTGTCGTCGGAATCGTCGCCGTGTTGTTGGCGAGATTCGGATCGGCCACGCAATTGCCGGTTGTCACCGTGGCAGTGTCTATATAGATGCCTGCAAGCGCGGCGGGATCCGCCTGCGCAGTAATCGTGATCGTCGCGGCAACCGGGAATGTCGTCAGGCACTGTGCGACCGCGCCGATCACACCGAGGTTGCAGGTGACGTTCGCGGTTCCTGTCCCGGAACACGTTCCCGTCGTTGATGCGATGGACACCGCGGTGAAACCCGCCGGCAGCGCATCGGTCACGGTCGTGGCCGCACTGTTCGATGGGCCGCCGTTCGTGACGTTCAGCGTGTAGATGATCGTTCCGCCCGGATTCACGGACGTCGACGATGCAGCCTTGCTGATCGCCACATCGGACCGAGCTTGAACGAGTGTCGTCGCCGAGGAGGTGCCGTTCGCCGTGACGGGATCGATGGTCGCTGACGTCACCGTCGCCGTGTTCGTGAGGACCGTACCGCATGCGACTTCCGGACAGGAACGTACTACGGCGGTGAACGCTGCGGTTTCGGCGATGGCCATCGAAGCTTTCGTGCAATTGATCGTGCCGCTCGCGCCAACGGCTGGTGTCGTGCACGTCCAACCCGCAGGAGCAGTCAGGGACACAAACGCCGTCTGCGCCGGAAGCGGATCGTTGACGACCACACTCGACGCTGCATCCGGCCCATTGTTCACGACGTTGAGTGTGTAGATGATGTTCGTTCCGGCGACGACTGCCGGAGTCGCACCTTTCGTGATCGCCAGATCCGCGCCGAAAAGCGGAGTGCCGATCGCGGTCACGTCGGCGACGAAGAATGTCTCCGGGCCGGCGGTCGAACCGGTGAGATTCGTCGATAGTCCAACCCGATTCGTCGGCAGAAAGACGAGCTGCGCCTGAGCGGCTTGCGCGGCGTCGAGCTCAAATACATAGCCGATGGTCGTTCCGCCCGAATGGATCAGCGGAAACGTGGGCGGTGTAAATGGACCGCTCGTGAAAAGCAGCACACCAGCCGGGTCGTAGATCGTCAGCGCGAGATTGTTCAACGTCACCGAATTGCCCGTGGACTCATTGACGTTCAGCACGATCCGGAGATCAGTCGCGGTCGTCAGCCCGAGCTGTGAAATCGTGCGGGTCTGCGTCTGCGAGGCACCTGTCCTCTCGTCGCCGCCGGTAAAGCCGGGCGGACACGCCGCGGGCCCAATGACATCTCCCGCGGGACCACGAGCAACACAACCCGACTCGGTCGGGGTTTTTCCGACGGTAAGAACCGTGTTGACCGATCCGAGGCCGGTGCCGCTGAAGGGAACAGGTCCGACAGGAACGAGCGAAGCGGAAACGCTGCCGGCGAGCAGAGTCAAGACTGCAGCGACATGTCGAGCGCTCATCCGTGGTACGTTCGTGCGAAGGCGAGATTATGACTCATCGCAGGCTTTTCTTCACGGCGAAGTTTCTCGCCCTTCTGATTTTTTTTTACGCAATCACCGCTTTGCCTTTTGTGAATGATCATGTCACCGTGCCGTTTACCGCGTTCCTCACCCGGGTGTCCGTCAATGTCCTCGGGCTCTTCGATGGGGACGTCCACGCTGTCGGCACCACGATGGCCTCCGAGCGTTTCGCGATGGACGTGAGGAACGGATGCAACGCCGTGGAAACGATGATGCTGTTCGCCGCGGCCGTGCTGTCCTTTCCGGCATCAGCGCGGTTTCGAATGATCGGTCTCGCGATCGGACTGCCCATCATTCAACTCGTCAACATCGTCCGTCTGACTTCGCTCTTCTGGGTCGGCTCCCGTCACGCGCGTTGGTTCGATGTCTTTCACATCGCGTTGTGGCAGTCCGTGATCATTCTCATCGGCGTCGCGATGTTTGCGATCTGGAGCTCGAGAAGTGCAGCGCAAGCGACTGCTCATCGCCGTTAGAGCGATTGCGGGACTGCTTCTCGGGATTCTCTTGTGGTGGGGATTCTCGCCGCCCTATACGGAAGTTCTCGCCGCGCTGGCCGAGCCCATTGTCCGCGCTCTCGAGCGCTCGCCGGTGACGCGACTCCGCCCGATGGGCGGCGAGATCATCATCAGTCGCGCCGACTTCCGGCCGGGAACATCGCGACCGGTGATCAGCGCCGCTCACCTCACCGCAAACATCATTCTGCTCACCGCACTCTTCGCTGCGAATGCGAAGCCGCTGGCATTGCGGAATGTCGCGGGCTTCGCCCAGGCGGCTTTGATTCTCGTCCTCATTCACATCCTGGCGGTCGTGGTCAATGTGCAGTCGATTTATGCCTGGGATCTTGGAGAGTGGAGCGCTCGCAATTACGGCATCGTGGCGCGAACATTCTGGGAGGGCGCGATGCACTTCTATACGCTCGCGGGCAGTTTCGGGTCGGCATTTCTCTTATGGTGGTTGATTTCGAGAATGGGAGGGTATCCATGATCAAGCGGTCACTGCTGCTCGTCGCGATCGCCGCTTTCGCAGCGCAGACAGGAGCTTCTGTGCCACTCGCGAAGGCCACCTTTGCCGGCGGCTGCTTCTGGTGCATGGTTCACCCATTTGATCAGCTCAAAGGCGTCGCAAAAGTGACGTCCGGCTATGCCGGAGGGCGGACCAAGAATCCGACCTACGAAGCAGTCTCCGCAGGCGGGACCGGACATCGTGAATCAGTGGAAGTGATCTACGACCCGAAGCAGATCACGTATGCGAAATTGCTCGATGTCTTCTGGCACAACATCGACCCGACGAACAACAACGGACAGTTCTGCGACCATGGCGATCAGTATCGATCGGCGATCTTCTATCACGACGCAGAACAGAAGCGCTTCGCCGAGGCATCGAAAGCGACGCTGCAGAAACGAATGAAGGTCTTCACCGACATCCTGCCCGCCGGTGATTTCTACGCGGCCGAGGAGTATCACCAGGATTACTACAAGAAGAATCCGGTGCGATATCGGTTCTATCGATTGAATTGCGGCCGCGACTACGTCCTGGGCAAGCTGTGGGGCAACGCGGCCGGACACTGATGCGTCTGAGCCGAGGATTCATCTGCGCGCTGATCGGCGTGGCCATGACGCTTCTGGCGTGGTACGGCCCCTGGGCGTGGCCGGCCTGGCCCGCGTTCACCGCGATTGATGTCCTTTTCGGACACGCGGGATACGCCGAGTATCCCTATGCGGTACGCGCGGCCATCCTCGTCGGCCTGATCGTTCTCAACGTCTCGTTCTGGGGCGTGATCGCGTTTGCTGCGAGTACCATTCTCCGATGGCCCGCGCGGGCATCCTGACGACCATCATCGTCACGCTGCTGTTGGCATTTCACATTGACGACGCGCTGGAGCTTCCCGTTCGCGACGTCGCTCTGTCGCTGTTGCCGGCGCGGCCCGCGAACGCCACTGTCGTGGTGGCGATCGACGAACAGTCGCTGCGAGAAATCGGCCACTGGCCGTGGCCGCGAGCGATGCTCGCGCAGATCGTCAATCGCGCCGTCGATGGTGGAGCACGCAC
The DNA here is from genome assembly GCA_036506455.1 of Thermoanaerobaculia bacterium. Classification (GTDB taxonomy): domain Bacteria; phylum Acidobacteriota; class Thermoanaerobaculia; order Gp7-AA8; family Gp7-AA8; genus DASVHS01. The sequence goes on along the minus strand of DASXRT010000107.1, from coordinate 13,893 downwards.
GGTCGTTCTCGACATTCTCCTGCCTGAAGCGGCTCCCGGCGATGACGAGCTTGCACGAGCGCTGCGGCGGTTGCCGAGCGTGGCGGTCTCCGTACTCGATGGCGGTCAATGGCTCCTTCCTACGCCAACCATCCGAGCGGCGACCACGCCGGCACATGGCAACTTCGAGCTCGATCACGACGGCATCGTTCGTCGCTTCGCCACGACGAAGCAAAGCCGCGAGCTTTCTCTTCCCGCTGTCGCCGTCGCGGCCAGTTCTCGGCCCGTGCCCGTCGGCCAGACGATTGCGCCGATGTTCCGAACTCGCCCGCGGTCGATTCCGCTCATCAGTGCTGGTGCAATCCCGCCGTCCCGGCGGCCTTTTCAAGGAAAGATCGTCTTCATCGGGCTCACCGCACACGGACTCGGCGACCGCTCTCTGACTCCGGTGTCGAATGCGCCCGATCCGGGCGTCACGGTTCATGCCGCAGCGACGGAATCGATCATTCGCGGTGAAGAGGTCCGCGGAGTACCGCCGATCATCGGCGGATTGCTGGCCGGTGTCGCTGTGGCGTGGATCGTTCATACCCGGAAGTCACGGGTCGCCTTTGCTCTCGCGCTTCTGATCGGCGTCGGCGGCATCGTTGTCCTCGCGATCTCCGGCTTCGCGATTCCATTCGTCGCTCTCCTCGCCTCGGTCCTCCTGGCAACAGCGACGATCGAAACCATTCGTATGAGCGGCACGATCACTCGACTCACTGTCAGCCGAGAACGTGAAGTGGAATCGAAGCGCGTTCTCGCGCATGAGCTGAAGACTCCGATCGCATCGATGCGTGGACTCTCGCAACTTCTCGCCGGCTTCGATCTTTCCGACGACGAGCGGCGCCGCGTGGCATCGCTTCTGGAGACTGAAGCGGGCAAGCTGCAGTCGATGGTCAGCGGCCTGCTCGATCTGGAGCGCCTCCCTCTGCGTGACTTCGATGCCTCCTCATCCGTCATTGATCTCGGAGAACTGGTCGCCGCGCGCATCGAGTTTCTGCGAGCGAGCAGCGACCGGACATTGTCTGTGTCGAGTACAGTGGGAGTATTCGTTCGCGCCGACGCCGCTCTCGTCGAGCGCGTGGTCGACAATCTCGTCGGCAACGCGGTGAAGTACACCTCGTCGCCGATCGCCGTGACGGTCCGCCGCAGCGGTGCAGAAGGTGTGCTCGAAGTCGAAGATCGCGGTTCCGGCATCGACACGTCGGAGCGCGAGCGAATCTTCGATCGCTTCTTTCGAGGTTCGTCGGCCGCGGGCACGCACGGGCTCGGCCTCGGTCTTTCGCTTGTGGCCGAGGTGGCGCGTTGGCATGGCGGGTCGGCGTCGGTTCATGAAGGGAGCGAAGGCGGATCGCTGTTTCGCGTCGCGTTTCCGCTGGCGCCCGCGGTCGCGAAAGCGGGAGCAATGTGATGGCGTGTGTGCTCGTCGTCGACGACGATGCCGGCATCCGCGAGAGCGCCGCGAAAGCGCTGGAGAAGACCGGACATCGCACGCTTCAGGCCGCGGACGCCGCGGAGGCGCAGCGGATGCTGCGTGACCATCGCGTGGATGTCGTGGTGAGTGACATCTACATGCCCGGCCAGGATGGTCTCGAGCTGCTGCAATCGATCGCGGAGCGACGCGATGGCCCGCGAGTGATTCTCATGACCGCGCGCGGCAGCATTGAAACGACAGCGCTCGCGCATCGCGCCGGCGCATTCGACTATCTCGCGAAGCCCTTCGAGCTTTCGGAGCTCATCGCGCGCGTCGCCGACGCGGTGCGCCGAAGCGCGCCCGAGACCGCGGAGATCGAGCCCGCACCATCGTCGCGCATGATCGGCTCGCATCCATCGATGATCGCGATGTACAAGGCCGTCACGCGCGTGGCCTCACTGAGCGTGCCGGTCCTGATCAACGGCGAGAGCGGCAGCGGCAAAGAGCTGGTCGCACAGTCGATCCACGACCTGGGAAGTCGCGCCGACGGACCGTTCATCGTGATCAATTGCGGCGCGATTCCCGACACGCTGCTGGAGAACGAGCTGTTCGGGTCGATGCGCGGCGCCTACACGGACTCGCGACAGGATCGACGCGGAGCGCTGTCGCGAGCCGACGGCGGAACGCTGTTCCTCGATGAGATCGGCGACATCTCTCCGGCTTTTCAAGTGAAGCTCCTCCGCTTTCTCCAGGACGGCATGGTCACTCCCCTCGGATCGGAGAAGAGCCATCACGTATCCGTTCGCGTCGTCGCCGCAACGCACCGCGATCTGAAATCGCTCGTCGGCAGCGGCCAGTTCCGCGAGGATCTCTACTACCGGCTCGCCGGCTATGAAATCGCGGTTCCTGCGCTGCGACAGCGGAAGCCGGATATCCCGCTTCTCGTCGATCATCTCCGGCGCCGCGTCGGTGAAGAGATGCATCGCGACTCGATTCCCGGACCGTCCCGTGCCGTCCTCGACGTATTCGTTTCGCACAACTGGCCCGGCAACGTCCGCGAGCTGGAACAGGTCGTCCGGCGGACAATCATCGATTCTGGAGCATTGACCGACCCTGAAGCGGCCATGCGCGCGCTTCGCGCCATCGCCCCACAAACGACTGAGCCGAAAGGTGCGTCCGATGAATCGGAAGTCTCTGCACGCGACGATCTCATTCCGCTCGATGAAGCGGAACGAAACCACATCATGGCCGTTCTGCGAGCGACGGCCGGGAATCAGACGCAGGCCGCTTACATTCTCGGTATCGAACGCAAGACACTCGCTCGGAAGATCAAGCGTCTGGCGATCCCGATCGAGAAGTGAGGCAGATCATGATGACACTCGTGGCATCGCTCGTCGCGTTATGCATTGCCGGATCGGCCGCCGCACAGACGGCGGTCGACTATCGTTTCGATGACGTGAAGCGGAAAGTCGTCCTGACGAAGGCGAAGCAGGAGTTGCGCGTGGAGAAAGGTCAGCACGCGCAGAGCGGCGACAAGGTGCAGACGGGCTGGTTCTCCTACGCTCTCATCGCGGCCGAGAGGTATCGCGCGCGGTTCGAGATCTTCAGCTCGACCGATGTGCAGCTCGCTTCCGGAACACCAGGCGTGATTCTCTCGCTCGAGCGTGGACGGATCCGCGCCGCCTTCGACAAGATCGTCGGAAACGAACCACGTGTCGTGCAGACGCCGGGCGCGTTGCTCGCCGTGCGAGGAACGAAATACGACGTCGAAGTCGATAACGCCGGGCGCACGACTGTCGACGTCTGGGAAGGAACGGTCGAAGTGAGATCGAGGCTTCTCGCGGAGCCGATGCTCGTGCACGCCGGTCAGGAGTCCGTATTCGGACGTCGCGAGCCTCCGAAGGTGCAGCCGATGCCCGACGATCGGCGGCGCAATGATCCGAACCGTCCCGGTCGTGACAATGGACCGGGCCGCGGACCACAACGGGGCGATCCACACGGCACTCCGCCGCCCTCACCCGATGGCCACGACCATCATCCGCCGCCGCCGGGCTCGCGCGGCGCACCTCCGCCTCCGCCGCCGCCGAAGCCCTAGCGCTGTCGTTTCGTCGCGCTGTCCCGCGTCGTTTCGACCCGCGACGCGACGCGTTGTCTAAGCGAGGCGGGTGGCATCGCGTTTGTGTAAGGGAGCTCTCATGAACCGACGCGAATTGCTGACAAAAGGCATCGCGACAGCAGCCGCGTTTGCGGCCGGCCTGCGCGGCCCGAACGTTCTTGCGCAAAGCCTGAAGAAAGAATCGCTCGACTTCACACCGGGCGACGTCTGCACGCTCACATGTGCTGCGACGCTCGGTCCCTGCTACTACTCCGGCACGACCGTCCGCCAGGACATCACCGAAGGAAAGAGTGGCCTGCCCATGCTGCTCAGTTTTCTGATCGTCGATGCCGACACGTGTCAACCGATCCAGGACGCGACGATCGACATCTGGCACGCCGACAACAGCGGCGTGTATTCGGCGCCCATCAACGCCATGTGCAACGCGGGCAATGCACTGGCGAGACAGCAGACGTTTCTTCGCGGTGTGCAGCCGACTGACAGCAATGGTTGGGCGCACTTCAACTCGATCTATCCCGGCTGGTACTCCGGACGCACGACCCACATCCACGCCACTATCCGCCGCACCAACAGCGAAATGGTGACAACGCAGTTCTTCTTCGCCGACACGCTCAGCGATTTCATCTACCACAACCATCCGAGCTACACGCAGCGTCCGAACAAGGACACGACGAATCTCAACGACAACGTCATCGGTGGCAGCGCGTCGCGCGTGACGCCGTTCCTCTTCACCCCGAAGCTGATCGATCAGAAATCGCTCGTGGCGTTGAAGGTCATCGCCATCCGCTCGGCGAGGACGACATGCAGCGCATAACGTTCCTCACCGTCGTCCTTGGCATGCTGGGCGTGACGAATGCGCCGGCGCAACAATGCGGCAGCAGCGCGTTGACGGTCTCGTGTCCTGCTTCGATCGGCGGCGCTCTCACGACGGACGACTGCACCTCGTCCGATTCCAGTCCATACGACCTCTGGCAGTTCTCGGGAACGGCCGGACAGACGGTCACGATCGAAATGCACTCGACCGCCTTCGACACGTTTCTCGCTCTCCTCGATCCGGCGGGCACTCCGGTTGCGGACAGCGATGACTCGTCGACGAGCAGCACCGACTCACGGATCACCTTCACGCTCACGACGAGCGGGACGTGGACGATCTTCGCAAATAGCTTGAACGCCTCGAAAACCGGCGACTACAACCTGCTGCTCTCGTGCGGTGCGACGAACGCCGCGCGTCGTCGTGCCGTCCGCCACGGGTCGAACTGACGCGCTACTCCGCGGCGATTTGACACGCCAAACATCCTTCCTCTCAGCGACAGCCCTGGCACCTCGATTGACTTAGGTGGTTCTCCATTGAAAGGAGAATCACCCATGAAACGAATCCTCACGACAACCTTTGCTTTGATGCTGCTGGCGTCGATCGCCAGTGCGGACGGAGGGCGCGGCGGGCCGCCGGGCGGCGGACCTGAGTTTGGCGGTGGAAACGCGATCGTCGGCGGCAACGGAACGCTCTTCATCACACGCACGACCATCGACACCGGAACGCGCACGTCCAGCACCACCGTGACGGCGATCAGCCCGGCTGGCAGCACTCTCTGGACCGCGACGCTTTCCACGCGCGGCGGACTGCGCTTGTCGGGCAGCAACCTGATCTCGGTCAGTGAGACGCGAGCGAGCGACGGCACAGTCACCTCGACATTGACCGCGCTTTCGACTGCCACGGGAGCGGTCGCCTGGACGCGCACGATCTCCGGTGACGTGATGGGACTCGAGCCATTCAGCGGCGGCACGTACGTGATCGTCGTAACACCGGCGACGACCACGGGTGGCACCGCCACTCGTTCCATCACTGCTCTCGACAACAGCGGCAACGTGCTCTGGACGATCACGGCCTGATCGCGATCGTGTAGAACCGGCATCCGCCGGCGCTACACGATTCAGCCATGCACATCCTTCGATTACCGTCGAGCGGCCGTAAGCACCGGTTGCTGTCGTGCGTCCGCATGCGCCGTCGCATCCGATCGCACGTAGAGGTCTACGGCATTCCAGACGTGATCCATGCTCACGGCGCGATGTGGGACGGGTACGCGGCGATGCTTTGCGCACGCGAGCTCGAACGTCCGTACCTGATCACCGAGGAATCCGATTCGATCCTCACGCTCGAAATCTCGAGGGGCGATCGCCGGCGCGTCATGCAGGTCTATCGCGATGCGCAATGCGTGATCGCCGTCAGCGATGCGCTGAAAGCCAGCGTCGATTGCGTCGCCGGCGCACCGATCGCCCATGTCGTACCGAACAGCGTCGACTCGGCGTACTTCCATCTGCCGCCGGCGCCCCGCAAATCGCGACCGTTCGTTTTCCTCGCCGCCGGCGATCTCGTGCCGAGCAAGAGGGTCGACCTCTTGATCCGCGCGTTCGCGCAACTGCATGCGAGTGAACCGGACACACGGCTCGTGATTGTCGGACGCGGTAAGGAATCTTCGCGGCTGCGCGAGCTGGCGTACACGTATGGCGTACACGACGCGATCGCCTTCACGGGCGCGCTCGACCGCGGTGACGTGCGGCAGTGGATGTGGGATGCGAATGCGCTCGTCCTCCCGAGCGACTTCGAGGCCTTCGGCGTCGCGCTGATCGAAGCTCTTTCCACCGGGCTCCCCGTCATCGCCACGCGATGCGGAGGACCGGAAGAGATCGTGACGCCCGATCTCGGAATCCTCATCGAGTGCAACGACGGAGCGGCTCTTGTCCGGTCGATGGAAGAGATTCATCGGCGTGACTTCGACGCCGTGGCGCTCCGATCGACCATGATTAGTAGATATGGATATGTGGAAGTCAGTAAGCGATTATGCGAAATCTACGAGAGCGCCGCGACACGCCGGCAGCAGGTGGCCTGATGATGGCCGACAACCCCTTCGCGTGGCGACCCGTTCCGCGTCGCCGGCGCTGCGATCGCTGTACTGGAGGGGCCGACGTGGTCCTCGACAATTTCTATTTGTGTGGAGACTGCTTTCTGGAAGAGTCGATCCGCCGCTATCCCACGCTGTTGTCGACGAACACCAGATCAGAACCGGTGCGCTTCCGGTGCTCGTGATTGACAGCTCGCCACAGGTGGCTGGCCAGGTCCGCGAGCAAACCCAGTGGAACGGTGGGAAGGTGGAGGAGAACGTCGACGGCTTGCTCGACAGCAAACAAGTTCAGCAGCTCCTGCGCGGCGTCGTTGCGGTGATCCGCGCAAGCAGCTTCGAAAAGCTCCATTTCCCGCTTGGTCAGACGCATGTCATCGTGGAGATTGGCGCAGCGGTCAACAACCTCACGTCGACTGACCGTGAAGGAAGCGTAAAACTTAGAATAGCGCCGTGGGACAAGGTTCCCCGGCCGATCAGGTAGCCGACTTCATCCGCGCGCTGGCGCTGGCGTGGAAGAACCTCGCCGCTTATCCGCCCGGTCATCCCGCGCTCGCCGGTTCTGTCGAAAGAGCGCATCGGGCGCTGACCGACCTGCGCGGTCGCGCCGGCGAAGTGGCTCTCGGCATCGCCGCGGATGGAATTCTCTACGGTGACGACAAGATCGATTCCACGCAGGCGCAGAAGTTCGCGCAGGCGCTGTACGGCCGCGGCATCGCCGTGGTCCGCTTCGCAGCGGAGACCGCCACCTCCGACATCGACGCGTTCCTGCGACGTCTCACCGGTGCGCCGGACAACCCGACGCCGCTATGGGAAGAGCTGACCGCGGCGGGCGTCACAAACATCAATCTGAAGCCGGTCGACTACTCAGCGGTACAGGTCACTGATCAACTCACGGACACTCCACAAGAAGAATCGAAGACACTTTGGGACGACATTCTGCACGCGCTCGTCGCGGGCCACGAGTTGACACCGAAAGCACGGCAGTTGCTCAGTCGCGACATCCGGTCGGTCGATGAGCTGGCTGCGATCATGCTCCGTTACATCGACAGCACCGACGATCCGAACGCGGAATTCGATCCTGATGCCACGTTCGGCGTTCGCCTCGGCGCCCCACTCCCACGCAACGAATCGGCAGAGGCCATGATCGCTCGTGTGGCGGACTCGATCGGGACGCATGTCGCCAGGAGCTCGGGATCGAGGCGTCAGGTCGCCGTCCAGCAGGTCATCCAGCTTCTCCGAGTCATGCCCGATGCGCTCCGTCGCACGATCGTCCGCGCCGCCCTGCGCCCGCTGGCGACCGATCCGACGGCCGGCGCGCTTCTGCGCGACCTGAGCGACTCTCTCGAGCATGACGAGATGCTCGAGGCGCTGCGCAGTCTCTCGATGATGAGCAACCTCTCTCCACACGCCGTTGCGCTTCTGGAATCACTCGCATCGATCGAGGCAAAGAGCACAGAACCTCAGCCGGCGCCGGCTGCGCTCATCGGTGAGCTCGTCGAGCTTTTCGAAGAGGAAGACATCGATCGGTTCAATCCTCCCGATCACAAGGCACTCCTCTCGGAGGTGTCGATGGGCATGCCCCAGTTGCAGACGACGACGCCCCAATCGATCGACAAACTGGGGAACCGCGTCGAGACCGTGACCGCCGATGCGGTCGACCGGCAGCTCGGCCAGACTCTCATCGAGCTGCTGTCGAAGTTCGGAGCGTCGCGCGATGTCGAGAAAGTGCTCGGCCGCGCGGCCATGCTGCTCCGTGCCGAGATCAGCGGCGGTCAGTTCGGTGAAGCGGTCAGTTTCATTCAACGCCTCGAACAGGTCGGCGCCGCTTCGCCGAAGCCAGAGTTGCGCTTGGCCATCGTCCAATGCCTCGTGGGAGTGGCCACACCGGAAGCGACGCAGGCGCTCATCGAGAATCTCGCCAACGCCCCGCCGGACAAGACCGCAGCCATCCGTCGTCTGGTCGAAGCTCTCGGAACGGCGGCCGCGCGCAACCTTCTCGTGGCGCTGAGCGAGGAGAGCAATCGCTCCAGACGCCGCCGGCTCTTCGATCTGCTGGCGTCGCTGGGACCGCGCATCGTCCCCGAGGTCGTGCCGCTTCTCAACGATCAACGGTGGTACGTCGTGCGCAACATGCTGCTGCTTCTGCGCAGTGTGAACGACCGCACTTCGCTGGGCGAGGTTCGACGGGTGGCACAACATACGGACCTGCGGGTGCGGATGGAGGCCATCAAGACGCTCCTCGCGTTCGATACGAGCGTACCGACGAAGCTGCTCGAAGATGCCGTGAATGATCGCGATCCGAAAATGGCCGAGACTGCGATCGCGCTCGTCGGAAGCTACGGCATCAAGGAGGCGGTCGGCCCCCTTCTGAGGATCGTGAAGCAGCGCGATCTCTTCGGCAAGCGCCGCCCTCTGCGACTGCGCGCGATCAAGGCTCTCGGCGAACTGGCCGAACCGGCGGCACTGCCGCAGATGGATTACCTGTTCAGCACGTCGTTTTTGCCGTGGCCGGCGAAAGAGGAACGCTATGCTGCATTCGAATCGCTGGCCGGGTATCCGCCCGAGCAGCGCGCGGCGCTCGTCGAGCGCGGTCTCAAGGCGCGCGATCCACAGATCCGCGAGATCTGCCGCAAACTGGATAACGGATAACGCATGCACGATCTCATCATCGCCATCACTTCGGCCGTAAACACGCGCACGCTGTATCCGGCCAATCATCCGCGCGTGGTGCAAGCGGTGGAGGATACCGTCGCCGCCGTCGAGAGTGCGGCCTCGGCTCGAAACAGCGACAGCATCACGTTTCTGATCGTCGGCGACGATCTCGTGGCAGAGCAGGAAGTCTTGCGAAAGACGACGCTTTCACACTTGCAGTTCATCGATGTATTGAAACGGCGCGGAGTGGAGCGGCTCACGCTCGCCGTGGGCATGGACGCCGGCGAAGCGAACCAGCTCGTGTCCGCCCTGGCCAGCGCGGAGTCGATCGAGTCGACGCCTCACGTCATCGTCGGACGCGTCCGCGTGAACATCGAGAGCGAGGGAGAGAAGCGGGAGAAACGCGAGATCAGAGTCGATCAGCTCGACATGATCCGTGAGTCATTCGCGCGCTTCCGTTCCGAACATACGCTGCCGATCGGCATGATGGAGCAGTTGGTGTGGAGTTTCATCGACTCGCTGTCGCGCACCACTCGGTTCATCCTGCCGCTGTCGAAGCTGAAGGAACACGACGAATACACGTTCGTTCACTCAGTCAACGTCTCGCTTCTCGTTCTCGCCCAGGCGCGCTCGTTCGGATTGCAGGGTCCCCTGCTGCATTCCTTCGGCATGGCCGGTCTCCTCCACGACATCGGCAAGTTGACCGTGCCGCTGACCGTGCTCAATAAGCCGGGAAAGCTCGAAGGCGACGAGTGGGCGGTCATGCAGGGCCACGCCGAACAGGGCTCGTGGTACTTGAGCGAGATGCAGGGCACGCTGCCGCTGACGGCCGTCGTCGCGTTCGAACATCACCTCCGCTTCGACGGACAACCGGCCTATCCGATTCTCAAGACGCTACGCGTGCCGAATCTCGCCAGCCGGATGACATCGATCGCCGACGCCTACGACGCCATGCAGACCGTACGTCCGTATCAAAAGCCGCTGATGCGTGCCAGTGCGATGGAGATTCTGAAGAAGCGCGCCGGCATGTTCTACGACCCTCTGCTCGTCGCGAACTTTGCGCAGCTCATCGGCGAGACCCCGCCGGCCGCTTGAGCGCCAGCAGAAACAGCAGCGCACCGGCAGCGAAGATCCACGAGCGCTTTTTGTTCAACTCGAGCTCGATGCTGCGCGGGATTGCTCGATCGTCAAACGCGCCATGCGCGCCGTGATCGCCCGGCAGCGGCTCCCACAGATTGTCCGGCCGATGCGGATCCTCGGGTTCGTCGATCATCTGCGCGTCATATCCGCGCTTCGCGAGATATCGATCACCGAGACCGGGAACCAGATTGTTTCCCCACACCGCCATCACCGTTGTCCATCCGACATTGATCTCCCGCCGATTGCTGTACGCCGCCCAGATGATCGCTTCCGCGGCGACCTCAGGCTGATAGATCGGCGGCACCGGCTGCGCTTTGCGCGGCAGACGACTTTTCACCCATTGAAACTGCGGCGTGTTGAGTGCGGGCATGTTCACCATCACCACACGAACGTGGCTGCCATCGTGAATGAGCTCGCTGTTGAGCGAGTCGTCGAATCCCTGAATGGCGTGCTTCGCTGCGCAGTAGGCGGACTGCAGGGGAATGCCGCGATACGCGAGCGCGGATCCGACCTGCACGATGACGCCGCGGTCTCGAGGCTTCATCCGCCTCAGCGCCGCCAGGGTCCCGTAGACGTATCCGAGGTAGGTGACGTCGGTGACGCGCTTGTACTCTTCCGGCTTCATCTGCATGACCGGAGAGAAGACGGAGAGCATCGCGTTGTTGATCCAGATATCGATTGGACCGAACGACTTCTCCACTTCTCCCGCGGCCTGCTCGACGGCATCGTGATCAGCGACGTCGAGCGGAAGAACGATCGCTTCGCCGCCGCTCGACTCGATCTCGCGCTTCGCCGCTTCGAGTCCGGCGCGCCCGCGCGCGATCAGCCCGACTCTCGCTTTTCGTTTGCCGAACGCTTGCGCCGTGGCGCGCCCGACGCCGGCCGACGCTCCCGTGATGACGACGACTTCCGGAGTGTTCATGTATGGTTGTCATGCATTGAACCTGCCCTCGATCCTTCTCTGGGGATTCGCCGCGACGGTCCTGCTGACGACGATCATCGTGGCCGGTCAATCCGCCGGCATCACGCGCATCGACGTGCCCTTCATCGTCGGTTCGATGTTCACCGCCAACCGCGACCGCGCCAGAATTCTCGGATACGCCATTCACGCCGTGAACGGCTGGTGGTTCGCCATCATCTATGCATTGTTCTTCGAACAGCTCGGCTTCGCGACATGGTGGCTCGGCGCGGCGATGGGACTCGTGCAGGGATTTGTCGTCGTCGTGGCGATTCTGCCTCTCCTGCCCGGAGTTCATCCGCGCATGGTCTCCGACTCGCGAGGTCCCGAGCCGACCCGTCTTCTCGAACCGCCGGGATTCCTGGCGACGAATTACGGCCGGCTGACGCCGGTCGTCACCATCCTCGCTCACGCCCTCTACGGCCTGATCCTCGGCGCGTTTTATAAGGTGTGAGAGGGGCTCTCGCTCAACATCCACGTCGTTGTCGCAGCCGCAATGCCGCATTCATCAATCCGATGTGCGTCATTGCCTGCGGAAAGTTGCCGATCAGCGCTTCCGACTCGACATCGATCTCTTCCGAAAAGAGGCCGAGGTCGTTGCCTCGTTTGCAGAGCTTTTCGAAAACGTCCGTCGCCTCATCGAAACGGTTGGCGATGGCGAGCGCCTCGACGAGCCAGAAGCTGCACGGCAGGAAGGCGCCTTCCCCGGGCGGGAGACCGTCATCGGTTCGCAACTCATATCGATAGAGCAGATCATCGCGCCCGAGGCTTCGACGGATCGCGTCGATGGTGTCGAGGAGTCGCGGGTCGTCACCGTCGAGAAAACCGACACGCGAGATGTAGAGGAGACTCGCATCGAGCTCGTCGCTGTCATAGATGCTCACGAAGCTGTTGAGATGGCGATTGAAGCCATGCTCGATGACGTCGCGTTTGATCTCTTCTTTCGTCTGGCGCCAGGCCGCGGCATTGTCCTTCACGACACCCTTCTCGGCGAGGCGTGACGCGCAGTCGAGCGCCGCCCAGGCCATCACTTTCGAGTGCACGTGCTGTCTGCGCTCGCTGCGTTTTTCCCAGATGCCGCTGTCGGGCTCGCGCCATCGTTTCGCCACGCGATGGGCGAGGCGCGTGATCAGACGGCGTGCGTCACCAAAGAGAGCCTCGCCGCGACTGGTGAACTCCTCGACGGCGCCGAGAACCTCGCCGTAGATGTCGAGCTGAAACTGACTGTGCGCGTCGTTGCCGCAACGCACCGGCTTCGATCCGAGATAACCCTCCAGATGTTCGAGCGTTCTCTCCGGCAGACGCGATTCGCCGAAGACGTCGTAGAGGATCTGCAGCCGGGGCTGTGTGAGTCGCGTGGCGTACAGGAGCCAGTTGACGAACGCCGCCCCTTCGACTTCAAAGCCGTATTCGTACAACGCGCTGACGGTGAACGCGGCGTCGCGGAGCCAGCAGAAGCGATAATCCCAGTTGCGAATGCCGCCGATTTTTTCCGGTAATGACATGGTGGGCGACGCGACGATGCCGCCGGAAGGAGCGTAAGCGAGCAGCTTCAGGACGAGAGCGCTGCGCAGGACGTGCTCGCGATGGGGACCGTCGTAGGTCAGCTTCGACGCCCAGCCTTTCCACCATGCGATCGTCCAGTCGATCTCTTCGTCAGCCCCTTCACCAATATTGGCGAACGTCGCCGGGGCGTGTGTCTCGTACGAGAGCGCGAAATGGCAGCGCTCGCGTTCGCCGATGTTGAATCGCGCGCGCGCCGTCGAACCTTCGATGTCCACCTTCACATTCGATCGGAGATGCCAGACCTCCGGACCGTGTGCGCACCACACCGTATCGGCGCGCCGAAACTCGAGCTTCGGCGTCAGACGCGCGTAGTCAGGGCGCGGTTCATACGTCGCGAGCATCGGTACGTGGCCGGAGATTCCTTCGACACGCCGGAGCAGTTGTCGAAACGGCAGCATGCGCGTGCGCTTCTGCTGCTCCGTGAACGCCGGCATCAGATCGAGTAGACGCACGCTACCCTGATCGGTCTCGAAGATCGTCTCGAGAACGTTTGTCTCCTCGAGATAGCGGCGCTTCGACGAGAACGGAATCGAAGGAGCGATCGAGAAGTAACCGCCCTTGCCGGCATCGAGAATGCGCGCGAACACCGAGCGGCTGTCGAAGCGCGGCCAGCAGAGCCAGTCGATCGATCCGTCGCGCGAAATCAGCGCCGCCGATCGCGCGTCGCCGATGATGGCGTAGTCGGCGATGGGACGATAGGCACCGTTCATGGATCAGCGCGTCCAGTGCACGGCGCCGGCATCCCGACCCTCTCGGAATCCTTTCTCCATCTCATCCCAATGGATGAAAAACGAAACGATAATGGCTGCGGCAGTAAACACGATGAGCATGCGCGTGCGAACGGATTTCAACGTTTCTCCTCCGGTTTCCAATTGGTGGCTTCTTTGCGAATACGCTCCAGATCTTTCCAATGCTGAGCGAGCTGCTTTCGTCCCTCCGGCGTAAGGGTGATCGTCGTCCTGGGGATCTTTCCGTCGAAGCTCTTGTTGATCGCGACGAGACCTCCCTCCTCCAGTTTCGAGAGATGGCTCGACAGATTTCCCTTGCTGAGTCCAGTCAGGCGTTGAAGAAACAGAAAATCAGCGCTCTTACAGGCGGACAGCGCGGTCAGAATCGAGAGCCGCGCCGG
>DASXRT010000106.1:0-3055 GCA_036506455.1 Thermoanaerobaculia bacterium | reverse complement strand
GCGCGCTTCGACAAGCGTGAGCGGCGCATTCACCTTCGACGGCGTGCGCGAGGGCTTCTTCACTCTCGATGCGAAAGACACCGACACCAACCGCCGTGCGAAGGCATCGCACACTCTCAGCGCGGCCGATCCTCATCCCATCGTCAATCTGGAGCTGGAGCGCACGGAGACGCTGAACCTCAGCGTCTACCTGCCCGACGATACCGGCGCCGTCTCCGGCGTGCTCGCGGGCCCTGTATCTATAGATGTAGTGCAGCGCAACGGCGACTTCGTACGCTCCGCGCAGGGCAACCCGATCGTGATGCCGAAGCTGCTCGCTGCGGAGCCCTACGAAATCGGTATCAAGGAAATCGGCGGACAGCAGCGTGAGCTCTCATTTCGAGGATCGTTCCCCAAAGGCACGGCCGCGGATCCGGTGAAGCTCGTTTATCCGGCATACGGCGCCGTGGAAGTGACCGTGACACAGGGCGGCGCACCGGCGAACGGCGCGAAAGTCACGATCTCCGGCACCGGCAATTCCGTGACACTCTTCAGCGACGGCACCGGCAAAGTCGTCGCCGGCGGTATTCGCCTCGGCAACATCTCCGGGCAGGCAGTCTCGTTCGACGGCGGCTTCTCCGGATCGGCATCGGGGACGCTCGATCGTCAATCGGTCACCGCGCGGCTGTCGATCGATCTCGGTGCGTACGCCGGAGTGACGGGCATCGTAGAAGCCGAAGCGGGCGGACCGTCGGCCGGCACACGCGTGCTGGCGTCGTTCTCCGGTCGAACTCTCGAGATGGCGACCGGCTCCGACGGGCGCTATACGTTCCAGGGGATTCCGACGACCACCGGCGGCACGGTCGTCGCGCTCACATATATCGGCACCGACGACGTGACGATCGGCGCAAGACAGTCGGTGACGCTCTTCAATGACAGCGCATCGAGAGTGATCGCCCTGCCGGCGGTGAAGCTCGACGCCACGCCGCCGCAGATCGTGAGCATCACGCCGGCCGATGGCGCGCAGAACGTCTCGCCCGATTCCACGATCCGCGTCGTCTTCAGCGAGCGCATTCGCGCCGATCAGATCAGCAACTCCTATCTCCAGCTCATCCCTGCGGACGGCACTCCGCAGGTGACCGCGACCTTCGATGGCGGTGTGCTCGCGAACGACGGCACGTTCGTCGTCACGATGCGACCTCCTCCTGCGCCGCCGGGCCAGCGATTCCCGCTGAAGAGCAACACGCTCTATCGCGTGATCATCTCCGGGATCATCGAAGACCTTACCGGTCATCGGCTCCCTTCAGCACTCGGCATCACGTTCACGACATCGGACTACACAGAGCCTCACGTCATCAAGGTGGTGCCGTCCACGACGACACCGGTGCCCGAACAGGCCACCTTCCAGTTCACGTTCAACGAGCCGGTCGATCCGGCGCCGTGGCAAACGGGTGGCGGCGCTTCGTTCCACTTCTACAAGATCTCGGTGGCGGGACCGGCCGGACAGATCATCGCGGAGAAGGCGGGACGCGCGTATCTCGATCCGGCGACGAATCTCACGCTGAATTTCGCGCCGAATGATCCGATCGAGTCGGAATCCTTCTATCGCATCGTCTTCTCCGGCATTCGAGACTTGCAGGGAAACGCGCTCGCCGAGCAGACTTTCCACTTCTTCTCCTTTGATCAGACGAAGCCGTTCGTGCGCCTCGTTTCGCAGGTGCCGTCCGGCTTCCCGCTCATCTCCGGCGTCGAATACGTTCTGGGCATCGATCTGCGCAATGGAACTGTGGACGGAACGCCCGCGACCGACGTCGCGTTTGTCGATTACCTCCGCGTCGACGGCACGACTGAAACCTATCTCACGACGATCCGCACCGCGCCGTTCGCATATCGCTTCGTCGCTCCCGAAGCGCCAGAGGCAGGGCT
Source organism: Thermoanaerobaculia bacterium (assembly GCA_036506455.1). Lineage (GTDB taxonomy): Bacteria > Acidobacteriota > Thermoanaerobaculia > Gp7-AA8 > Gp7-AA8 > DASVHS01. Next base: position 1,150 of record DASXRT010000106.1, on the reverse strand, counting down.
GACGTATTCGCTTCGCGCGAAGGCAACCGACGGTTCAGCGAACGTCTCCGATCCGGCGACGATCAGTTGGACAGTGAAGCCGAACCTCGCGCCGAAGAACGTCGCCATCACGTTCGCTCCTCCGAGCGCATATCCCGCGAACAGCGTTGTAGCGTCGGTGGCATTTGATGATGAAGGGACGTTCGCTACCGTCGCCCTTGTCCTGAACGCGACTAAACTCGGCGGCGGATCCTACTTCGAGACGCAGACGAGGCAGGTCACACGCGCCACCGTCGCCGATGCCTGGCCGGCGGCGCAGATCACGTTCAAACTGCCGGCCGATCTCGATCCCGCTGCTCCGGCGACGTTCACCACCACCGTCACGGACGTGCGCGGACTCAGCACTCAGGCGACGGCGACGCTGCCGCTGCTGAACGACACAGGCAAACCGTCAATCCTGTCGGTCACGCCCGCCGCAGAGACGACCTACCACCTCAACGACAGATACACGATCGAGGCGGTGGTCACTGATGCCGAGACCGCGGTCGCCGAAGTCGACTTCGTCATCGACGGTCAGACGTATCGCGTTTTCGCCGATTCACCGACCGTCGTCACCGGACCGGTCGCGGGCTCGAAGAAGTTCCCGGCGCCGCAGATCACCGTTCCGGCGAAAAACATCGACACGCGTATCTCGATCGTGGTCACGGCGAAGGACTACCAGGGCAACGCGTCGTCGAGAACATTCGAGGTCGTCTACATCGGCGTGAACGATCCGGCCGTGCCGAAAGGAACGTGGCTCTGCCCGGTGGATCGCGGCGTCATTCCGGCGGCGCTGGCGAACTTCGTTCTACCGCTGCGCGTGCGCGCGACGGACGACATCGCTGTGACCGCGGTCAAGTTCCGCGTGCCTGGCGTCGTCGACCCGATCGTCGCGTCGCGAGTCGGCACGACCGACGACTACACCGTCACGGCGACACTCGCGACAACGCCCGCGGCCGGATCGGATTTCGTCCTGACGGCGATCATTAGCGACGCCGACACGACGCACACGATCGAAGTGTCGATCGTCATGGACGTCGTCGCGATCGATCAGACGATCGATTCGACGCAGTCGATCACTGCCGACAATCTCGCGCAGTTCGACAACAAGAGCATTCTCGTGCGCACCGCT
>DASXRT010000105.1:0-23780 GCA_036506455.1 Thermoanaerobaculia bacterium | reverse complement strand
CGAGCGCCGGAATGAAAATGATGTAGACCTCCGGATGCCCGAAAAACCAGAAGAGATGTTGATAGAGGAGCGTGTCTCCTCCTTCCGATTGATTGAAGAAGTGTGTGGCGATGAGGCGATCGAGCGCGAGATAGCCGCTGGCCACCATCACCGCCGGCATCGCGAAAACGACCATGAAGGCCACGACCAGTTGCGCCCACACAAAGAGTGGAATCCGATTGAGCGACATCCCGGGCGCGCGCATCTTGAACGTGCCCACGATGATCTCGATCGCGAGCACGAGCCCGGAGATCTCAGTGAAGGACGATCACCAGTGCGGGAGCGAACACGCGTTGAATCGCGGCAACACCGGTGCCACTCTTGCACTCTGGAGTGCCGCGCGATGCAGTAAGTCATGCAGTACGACGCAGTAGTGATCGGTGCCGGCCCGAATGGCCTCGCCGCGGCAATCGCGCTGGCGCAGCGGAATCTGTCCGTCCTGGTATTCGAAGCGAACAGTCGGATCGGCGGCGGCGCGCGGACGGAGGAGCTGACGCTGCCGGGATTTCGCAATGACGTCTGCTCGGCAATTCATCCGATGGCGGCGTCTTCGCCGTTCTTTCGATCGCTTCCGCTCGCGTCTTACGGTCTCGAATGGATCCGGCCGCCGTTTCCCTACGCGCATCCATTCGACGACGGAACGGCAGCGGCGCCGCGGGAATCACTCGATGAAACGATGGCGGTGCTCCGCGAAGACGGCCAGCAGTATGTCGACCTGATGCGTCCGTTCGTCAGACAGCGCGACGCCTTCTTCGATGATGTTCTGCGACCGCCGCACATTCCCCGCCATCCGTTGCTCCTGATGCGTTTCGGATTGCGGGGCAGGCGTTCCGCCGCATCGTTGTCTTCGAGATTTCGCAGTGAAGCGGCGCGCAGTCTGATCGCCGGACCAGCGATTCATGCTGCTGTGCCTTTGACACAGGCGGTGAGCTCGGCGCTCGGTCTGGTCATGATCGTAGCGGCGCATACCGTCGGATGGCCGTTGGCGCGCGGAGGATCGCAGTCGATCACCGACGCTTTGGCCGCATATCTGCGCTCCCTCGGCGGAGTCTTCGAAACGAGCCGGCGCGTCGAATCGCTCGAGGATCTCCCCGACGCGCGTGCCTACCTCTTTGACATCACGCCCCGACAACTGCTTCGCATCGCCGGCGATCATCTCCCGTCGTTGTACAAGCGACGGCTGCAACGCTTCCGCTATGGTCCGGGTGTCTTCAAAATCGATTACGCGCTCGACGGGCCGATTCCCTGGCGCGCGGAGCCGTGCACCCAAACGGCGACCGTACACCTCGGCGGAACGCTCGAGGAAATGGTGGATGCCGAGGCGCGCGTGGCGCGGGGAGAGCATCCGCCGCGACCGTTCGTGATCGTCACGCAGCCGAGCCTCTTCGATGTCAGCCGCGCGCCGAGCGGAAAGCACACCGCCTGGGTGTATTGCCACGTTCCGAACAGTTCGATCGTCGACATGACCGCGGCCATCGAACAGCAGATCGAACGCTTCGCGCCCGGTTTTCGTCCTCGCGTCCTCGCTCGCAACGCGCGCGGTCCTCGGGATCTGGAACGAGAGAACGCGAATCTTGTGGGCGGAGATATCGCCGGTGGACTGACCGACTGGTCGCAGCTCTTCATGCGTCCGATCGCGCGTCTCGATCCGTACTCGACACCGAACGAGAAGATCTTTCTCTGCTCGAGCTCGACGCCGCCCGGCGGGGCCGTTCACGGCATGTGCGGCTACTGGGCCGCACAATCGGTGCTGCGGCGAGTCTTCAAACGCGCCTAAAGTCTTCTCTCCGCACGATTTTTGCATGATGGCCGAGCGTGAGCGCCGAGGCTCGAGTGTTGGTTGTGGATGACGAACCGGCGATTCGCGCGCTGGTGGCGAAGATCGTCGACCGCGCCGGTCTGCCCGTCGATACCGCTTATAACGGTGCGGACGCCATCGCCAGGATGGAAGAGACCGAATACACCGTGGTCGTCGTCGATCTGATGATGCCGATCGTCGACGGCTTCGGCGTCGTCGAGCACGTGCGCAACCTGCGTGGACGAAGGCCGGCGGTCATCGTGATCAGCGCCGGCGACTCCGCGATGTTGCGCAAACTGGACGGCACAGTCGTGCACTCCGTTCTCCGCAAACCGTTCGACATCGACGAGCTCGGAGATCTGATCGCTGCGGTCGCGAAGACGATGCACGATGAGCGGGAAGGCCGCGATCGAACCGTCCTCTCCTTCCCGCAAATGCAGCGCTGACGCGTTCCGTGTGGCGTAACAATTGCTCTTTTTGGTGCCGGAGAGACGCAGATCCATACTCAGGAGGCTCGATGTGCAAATATACGATCGAAGCGCGTGAGCTGACCAATGAGCACACGCATCGCCCGTCATTCGATGGCGAGCCGAGCCGGATGACGATCGAGGCAGCCGACGCCGATGCGGCCATCTCGCAGTTTGTGGTTCAGAATGCTTCGGAGCTGGTCAGTGTGACCAAGCCCACGCGCGGGGAAGAGTCGATCGCCACGGTCAGAAACGGCGATTCGGTCTATCTGGTTCGGGTTTACGTGCAATGAAAAATGCGGTTACAGCGTTTTGCATCGAATAAACAGCGCCTCCGGGCGCTGTTTGCATTTTTAGGGGGCTTTTCTCCGCGGCAGAAGTATATGATTCGTCGCGTCCTATCGGAGTTCAGAATGTCCCGCGTCGATGCGCCAGGCCGGCAGTGGAGTGCTCTTGTCATTGATGATGATCCGGGCCTGCAGGGACTTTTTTCGACGCTTCTCGGCCGCGACGGTTTCGCCGTCGATTGCGCTCCCGATGGCCGTCAGGCATTCGAGTATCTGAAACGCGGCACGTATTCGGTCATTTTTCTCGATCTGATGATGCCCGACGTGAACGGTTTCGAACTGCTCGATCGCCTCGAGCGCGACAGCCCATCGCTCATGCGTCGCGTGATCGTCATGACCGGCGCGGCACAGCGCGCATTCGAAGGCTTCGACACGCGGCGCGTGTGGGGCTTCATCCGGAAGCCGTTCGATATCAACGACCTCATGAAGTCGGCGAAAGAGTGTGCCTCCGGGCGGTCGCGAGCGGCCTGCAACGCGTAGGCACACCTCACACCCTGTAAACTTCCCGCCGCATGAGCGCGCTGTGGGCGATCTCCGCGTTTGTGATGACGCTGGCCGGCGGCGCGTTCGCGTTCCGCTATCAGAAGTATCTGCTCTACATCATGGCGTTCTCCTCCGGCGTGCTCATCGGCGTCGTGTTTCTCGATCTGCTTCCGGAGATCGCCGTCCTCGCAGAAACCACCTCGACGGAGATCCGCAGTCTGATGGTCACGGTGATCTGCGGCTTCGTCGGGATTTTTCTTCTCGAGAAGTTGACGATCATTCACAGCGAGAAGCAGCACGATGCGCCGGGACATCACCACAACGTCGGGCTCGTCGGAGCGATCGGTCTGTCGTTCCACAGCTTTCTCGATGGCTTGGCCATCGGCGTCGGGTTCAAGGCGGGGACGGAGATCGGGATTGTCGTGCTGCTCGCGGTCGTCGCGCATGATTTTGCGGACGGACTGAATACCGTCACGTTCATGCTGGCCAGCCGCAACAGTACTCTGCGGACAGGGATGCTGCTGGCCATCGACGCGATCGCACCCGTCGTCGGCGCGTTGATCGCGAACGTGATCGACATCCAGCCGCGTGTACTCGCCTTTCAGCTCTCCTTCTTCGCCGGCTTCCTCCTCTACCTCGGCGCTTCAGATCTGCTGCCGCACGTGCACGAGCGGCCGCGCGCGGCGCTGATCCTATCGACGATCGCCGGCCTATTCAGCGCCGGGCTGATCGTCTACACGCTCGAGCACCTTCACGGATAGCGTGACGAATGAGTGCGTCTCGCCGCCGACCCGGGCGATTCGGTCCATTCCACCGCAAGTCTGCGTGGTGGCCTAGCGAGGTCGAAAAAATCTGCTCCTCGGGCGAGATCCGCGGTAAGCGGCGCGGAAACTTTTTTGCCGGTCTGGTTCCTGCGGTGAAGGCTTACGACGGTGAGCTCCCTGACGGGATCGTCGGTGTCGAGTTCTTCACCGATGTAGAGCCCGATTCGGACGGTGTGCCGGGGTCACCCGAATGGAGCGAGGGGCGTCCGGGAGTTCGCGTTCTGGAGAGGAACGAGTTAGTCGCCATCGATGTTATCGTTATTAAGCGGCGCGATCCGGAGTAATGCCATGCAAGCGGCTCGACCAAATGAACTCAGAACCAATGCCTTTCCGGTCGTGACGGCGCGCGTCTCTAAATCTGAGCTGTCCAAGTGGTTTCCGGTACAGTTCGAAGACATCACCGATCCGGAGGCCACGCCAGAGCCTTCGAAGGGAGCTCTCGCGAAGCTCGCCAACGGCTTGTACTTTGTTCTCTATTGGGGCGAGATGTCCAAGCAACTTACGTTGCGAATTCCGAGAAGCACCGATGCGTCTGATTTTCTCGTCGCCCTTCTTCGCGAGGTGCCCAGCCTAAGGTCGCGCATTCTGTGGCACCGCGCCGATGCCGAATTGCCTGCAAAGAGTCCGTCTGTCCGCTCGAGTTTTGTTTCCCTCAAAGATCGCGCGCGGAGTTTCTTGCCGTTCATACCGGCGAGTGGTCCGCAACCCGCGCAGAAAAGCTCAAGGGGAGCGGCTGGTTCAAAGCGCTCTTCGCCGCGTTCCAACCGTCCATCAAGTCGGCCAAAAGCGCCAGCACGCAAACGGTAGTGCCTTCTCTTGGAACCTGTTTGAGGCATTCTAAGAGGATGCACCGCTTGCTGTCGGAGTTCATCGGTCGCTCGCATCGCCTCGTCGTCCTCACCGGCGCCGGCTGCAGCACGGACTCGGGCATTCCTGATTACAGGAGCCCAGGCGGCGCATGGACGCGGCACAAGCCGATCCATTACAGCTCGTTTGTCCGCAGCGCGGAGGCACGGCGCTTTTACTGGGCGCGAAGTTTTCGCGCATGGCCGCGTTTCGCTGCGGCGCGACCCAATCGCGCGCATGTCGCCCTCGCGGAGCTCGAGGCGGACGGCAAAGTGCATCAGCTCATCACCCAGAATGTCGACGATCTGCATCAGGAAGCGGGGAGCCGCGCCGTCGTACAACTGCATGGACGCAACCGCGTCGTGGTGTGCCTTGAATGCAGTGCCGAGTTTCCTCGTGCGGAAATTCAGAAGCGGCTCGCGCATAGCAGGATCGAGGTTCCCGACTGTGACGCCTGCGGTGGCGTGCTCAAGCCCGCGGTCGTCTTCTTCGGAGAGTCGGTCCCGGCTTCGAAAGTGGTTTACGCGATGCGCCGCGTCGATGAGGCCGATGCGCTGCTCGTCGTCGGATCATCTCTGGCGGTGTGGTCGGGATTCCGTTTCGTACGACGCGCCAGCGAGCGGCGATTGCCGATCGCGATCGTGAACATCGGTCCGACGCGCGGCGACGATCTCGCCGCGCTGAAGATCGATGCGAACTGCGGCGAAGTACTCAGTCATGTCTGAGCCGAAGACCGATGCCACTGCGTCGGCACAGATGACCGTCGAGGAAGGCGATCTCGCCAGCGCGCTCCGTTTCGAGCCCGGCGACGAATATCCGCCTGTGTTCTCGACATCGCGGATGGTCGCATTGATGGAAGTCGCCGCGTCGCGGATCCTCCGGCCGCATCTTCAGCAGGGTGACCTTTCTGTCGGCGTGAGCGTCGATGTGGTGCATACGGCGGCAACGCCACTGGGAGCAACCGTCACCGCAACCGCGAGATTGATTGGACGAGACGGCAAGCTCTTCGTCTTCGAGGTGTCGGCCGCAGATGACGGCGGCGAAGTCGGTCGTGGGACTCACAAGCGAGCGATCGTCTCCACATCGCGACTCGTCACCGGCGCGATGAAGCGCGTAGCTCGATAACCGTGATCTCGCCCGTCATGCCGAGACGGAACGGCACGAGCCAGAATCCGGTGCCGGTGTTGACGTAGAGCTGCGCCGCGCCGCGCCGATACCAGCCCATGTGATAGGGGAGAAAGACTCCGGCCAGCGACCATCCCAGCGGACGGATGCCGAGCTGACCGCCGTGAGTGTGCGCAACGAGTGTCAGCGGAAGGCTCATGCGCCGCGCTTCATCGAAAGCTCTCGGCTGATGCGCGATGAGAACGGGAAAATTTGTTCCTCTCCGCGCCAGCGCCTCGGTCAGATTCGGTCTGAGACGCGGCGTCTGCGCCGCGTAATCAGACAGGCCGGCGATCCACAGCGGTCCGATGCTCGCTCCATCGTTGACCAGCAACTGAATTCTGCTTCCGCGCAGCGCGGCGATGGCGCGATCGGGATCGCCGTACATCTCGTGATTGCCGAGGACGGCGAGAAGCGGCGTGCGCGGATCGAGAAAGCGCGTGGCGGCGAGAAGCTTCGGCGTGAAGTAAGGATCATCGTCGACGAGGTCGCCGGCGAGGATGACGATGTCGGGCCGCAAGGCTCGCGTCGTCTCGAAAAACTGCCGCAGCCGCGATGGTCGAGTGAAGAGTCCAACGTGCAGATCGGCCAGCAGAGCGATGCGCGTTCCTTCGGCCGCGGCCGGAAGATTGTTGAGATAGATCGGGACGCGCTCGACGCGCAGCGGGACGATCGCTTCGTAGAAGCCGGCGAGCGAACCGATGATCGTCAGCGACAGAAAGACGCGCGAGGGCCAGCGGGCGAACCTGGCTCCGCCGAGAGAGAACGCGCCGATGATCACAGAGTACAGAATCGCGAAGCATGTCCAGGCAAACCACGGCGGTCCGAACACTGCGCGAGTCAGGCGGCCTAACGGCGTGAGTGTCATCAGCAGCGGAAAGAAAAGCCACATCAGATTGCCGATGATCGCCGCTGTGATGATCGCGCCTTTTCGCCGGGGATGAACGCGAAGCAGTGTCCAGATCGCGAGCGCGTTGAACATGCCGAGGACCACGACAGCGATCAGGATGAACAGAACGACGCGCACGGGGTCGAGCACTATACTTCCGCGCGATGGCGCATTTCGAGATCCCGCTCGATCTGCCGCACGCCGGCAGAATCGCTGATCGGCTTCTGATCATCGTGCAGCGTCATGCCGAGGAGAAGGAGGTCGAAGCGCCGGAGGCGATCGATGCCGCGGAGCGCCTCTGGAGTCTCCTTTTCCGCTACAGCGGCGAAGACGACAATCCGGCCGAGGCCGAGGCGGCCCAGGTGCGGGAGGAAGCGGCGGTGATCGCACGCGAGCTCGTCGACGCCGTCGTCGCCGCACAACTCCAGAGCGACCGCCTCGGGCAACTCGTGCGCAACCTGTTTGAATGCCTGGAGCTGGGGAAAGAGGGATCAGAGATTTCGCTCGTTGCCGGAGAGAACCCGAATTCGTTGCAGAGACCATATGAGGAGGCCAAATGAAACGCATCGTCATCCTTCTCGCGCTGCTCGCAGTGACCGCGAACGCCGACAAACTCACCTTCTCCGACCGTTTCAAGATCGTCACTCCGAGCGATCCGCAGATTTCGCCGGACGGGAAGTCGATCGCTTTTGTTCTGACCCGGGCAAATACAAAAGAGAATCGCTACGACAGCGATCTCATGCTGTTCGATCTCGCCGGCGGCACGCAGCGCCCGCTCACGTTCGAGCGCCGCGGGGTGACGCAACCGCGCTGGTCGCCGGACGGAACGCAGATCGCCTTTCTGGCGAATGCCAGTGCAGACAAAGAGGCGAAGCGTCAGATCTGGGTGCTCTCCGTTCGCGGGGGCGATGCGCGTCGCCTGACCGACGCGCCGCAAAGCGTGCAGCAATATGCATGGAGCCCGGATGGATCGACCTTCGCGTTCGTCACCGCCGACGAGCCGGAGAAAAGGACCGAGACGGACAAGTTCAATAAGTCGTTCGAAGTCGGCGATGACGATTTTCTGATCAACGCGCTCCCGATGTCGTCGCATGTGTGGACGATCGCGACGACCGGAGGCGCAGCAAAGCGAGTCACCTCCGGCGCCTGGAGCCTGCCGATCGCGCATCCTCCCGGTCCTGTTCCATCACCGCTGTCATGGTCGCCCGACGGAAAGTCGATTGCGATCTCTCAACTCGTGGGGCCGCGTTCGGGAATGGGACAGACCTCGCGCATCTCCATCGTCGATGTCGCGACAGGAGAGGTACGACGAGTGACGAAGGCCGAAATCGGCGAATCGCATCCGCTCTTCTCGCCCGACGGCCGCAGCATCGCCTACCTTCATCCCCTCGGCGGCGAGCGTTTGAACGAGACGCATATCTGGCTGGCGCCCGCGAGCGGCGGAGCGGGACGCGACGTCACGACCGGCATCGATCACAATCTCGTTCGCGCGATCTGGATGCCCGACGGCAAGTCGCTCCTCGTCGGTGCTCATGACAGGACGTCAACGTCGTACTGGATCCAGCCGATCGACGGCCCAGTGCGAAAGCTCGACCTCGGCGACCTCGAGCCGTGGAACGGTTTCTGGATCGACGCGAACGTCGCCGGCAGCGGCGCTATCGCGTTCACCGGCTCGATGGCCGATCGGCCCCGCGAGATCTATTACATGGATTCGCCGGACGGGAAACCGCGTCGGCTGACGAGCTACAACGATCGGTTTCCGACGCTGCAGGTCGGACGCGTCGAGACGATCACGTGGAAGAACGACGGCTTCGATGAAGATGGCGTGCTGATCACGCCGCCCGACTTCGATGCCACGAAAAAATATCCGCTCGTGGTCTACATCCACGGCGGACCGCGGTCGGCGACGACGACCGGTTTTGCCTGGCTGCCGCAACTCTTCGCGGCGCAGGGTTGGGTCGTCTTTCAGCCGAACTATCGCGGCAGCGACAATTACGGCAATGCGTACACGCGCGCGATCATCGGCGATGCCGGCGCCGGTCCGGGTCGCGACGTGATGGCCGGCATCACTGCCGTCAAGAAGCGTGGCTTCATCGACGAGGACAAGATCGTCGTCGGCGGATGGTCGTACGGCGGCTACATGACGAACTGGATGATCAGTCATTACCCGATCTTCAAGGCCGCCGTCGCCGGTGCGGCTGTCAACAACTGGCTCGACCAGTACACCCTCGGCGACGCGAACGTGCAGCGCGCCTATGCCATGGGCGGCTCGCCGTACGTCGGCGACAACATGAAGAAGTACATCGACCAATCGCCGATCACGTACGCGTCGAAGATCAAGACGCCGACACTGATCCTGAGCGACATGGGCGACGTGCGCGTGCCGGTCACGCAGTCATTTCAGATGTATCACGCCCTCAAGGACAACAGCGTGCCGGTGAAGTTCATCGCTTATCCGGTGTCGGGGCACAGTCCCGACGATCCGATTCATCAGAGCGACGTCGATCATCGCTATGTCGAGTGGTTCTCGCAGTACCTGAAATGAAGTCGCCGTGGAGTGCGGCGGCTTGCCGCCGCCTTGGAAGGCCGTGCCAAGGCACCACACTCCACGGCGAACTGCAGCAGCGTTGCCAGCCGAGTTCACGCGAGCGCCGATGCGGCATACGACAACCGGACGCGCGTCGACAACCCGGCGGACGGCCCTGCCCTCGTGCTCGTCATCATCGTCTCGTTCGACCTCGAGCTCAACTGACGATCTGGCCGAGGTGATGGCGGAGGTGTCCGACGTAGTCGTTCATCCACCAGCCGAGTGATTGCGCCTCATCCGAATTGACAAGTTGGATGCGATGCCGCGCGGCGACATCGTCGGGCGTCGATTCGATGACGCGCGCGAGATGGAGGTTGAACTCTCGCCAGAGCGTGATGAGGGACCGCCATTCGGCGTCGCGATAGTGTTGCAGCGAAACCCATTCGTTCTGCGTGTATCGCGCCGACTCGTAATGCTCGGCGAGTTGTGCGCGGACGAAGCGCTGATGATTGTTCGATGCCGAGTCGATCAGATGGCCGATGATCTCTTTCCGCGACCACTTGCCCTCCGCGAGCGGGCGTCCACTCTCTTCATCGGAGATCGAGTTGAGCCAGAGCGTCGCTTCATTCACCGCATCGCGGAGATTGCGGGCGATCTGCTTCGTCGTGATCACAGTAACCCAGCCTGCTGAAGGCATAACTTACACCGCCGCTTTTTGTGCCCGCTTCGCCGCGGCTTCGCGCTGGGAGTGATCGAGGATGCGCTTGCGGATGCGGATCGATTCCGGCGTCACTTCCACCAGCTCGTCGTCGTTGATCCACTCCAGGCACTGCTCGAGCGTCATCGTTCGGGCCGGCGCGAGCTGAATGGCGATGTCGGAGGTCGAAGCGCGCATGTTCGTCAGATGTTTCTTGCGGCAGACCTGTACGACCATGTCGACGTCACGCGAGTTCTCGCCGACCACTTCACCGCCGTAAACCTTCACGCCCGGCTCGAGGAAGAGTGTCGAGCGCTCCTGCAATGGCTCGATCGCGTACGCGGTCGTGTCGCCGCCTTCTTTCGCGACGAGCGCGCCGCGCGAGCGGCTGGCGATCTCCCCGCGAAAGGGACCGTACTCGAGGAACGTGTGGTACAGCAGTCCGGTGCCGCGCGTCTCGGACAGAAACTCGGTGCGGATGCCGAACAGGCCGCGCGTCGGAATCTTGAACTCGATGCGCACGCGCCCGCTCCCGGGATTGACCATGTCTGTGATTTCGCCGCGCCGCTCCTGGATCTTTTCCATGATTGCGCCGACGTGCGCCTCATCGATGTCGACCACCAGCGCTTCGTACGGCTCCAGCGTCTTGCCGTCGATCTGTTTGAGAATGACCTGAGGCCGCGACAGCGCGAACTCGTAGCCCTCGCGGCGCATGTTCTCGGCGAGGATCGACAGGTGCAGCTCGCCGCGCCCGCTCACTTCGAAGCGATCGGGCAGGTCGGTCTCGCGCACGCGCAGCGCCACGTCCTTGCGCAGCTCGCGATCGAGCCGCTCCTTCAGATTGCGCGACGTGACGAACTTGCCTTCCGTTCCCGCGAACGGTGAGTCGTTCACCATCCAGAACATCGACACGGTCGGCTCGTCGATGGCGATCGGCTCGAGGCGCTCCGGCGCATCGACGGCGGTGAATGTCTCTCCGATCTCGACGTCGGCGAAGCCCGCCACCGCGACGATCTCGCCGGCCGACGCTTCCTCGACTTCATCGCGTTTCAATCCCTCGAAGATCGTCAGCTTCGAGACGCGGCCTTTCTTCTGTGTGCCATCACGCAGAATCAACACGACGTCGGTGCCCTGGCGGATCCTTCCGCGCTGAATGCGGCCGATGCCGAGGCGGCCGACGTAGTCGTTGTAGTCGATGGCGCTGACGAGGAGCTGCAGCGGCGCCTCAGAGTAGCCGGGCGGCGGCGGAATGCGTTTGAGCACGGCATCGAACAGCGGACGGCAATCGTCATTCGTATCCTCGACCGCGGTGCGCACATAGCCCGCGCGTCCCGATGCGTAGAGGATCGGGAAGTCGATCTGCTCGTCCGAAGCGCCGAGCTCGATCATCAGATCGAACACTTCGTTGAGGACTTCTACAGGCCGCGCGTCCGGGCGATCGATCTTGTTGATGATCACGATCGGCAGCAGACCGAGGATGAGCGCCTTGCGCAGGACGAAACGCGTTTGCGGCATCGGACCTTCTGCCGCATCGACGAGAAGGATCACGCCCTCGACCATCGACAGCACGCGTTCGACCTCGCCGCCGAAATCGGAGTGGCCGGGCGTATCGACGATGTTGATCTTCACTTCCTTCGGATGGATGAAGACGGCGGGAAGATCGTGACCCGACGCTGTGTGCGTCGCTTCGTGATGCACGGGATGCCCGAGCGCATCGGGCGAGTCGACTGCGTAGCGGATCGACGTGTTCTTCGCCAGGATCGTGATGCCGCGCTCACGCTCGAGGTCGTTGCTGTCCATGACGCGCTCGTCGACCTGCTGGTTCGCCCGGATCGCGCCGGCCTGCTTCAGCAGCGCGTCGACGAGCGTAGTCTTCCCGTGATCGACGTGGGCGATGATCGCGACGTTGCGGATGTCGTAGCGGAACTGCTGCATGCGTCGAGAGTTAACGCGCGTTTGCCGCAATCATTCCATCAGCGCCGCAGAAGGCGAAGGTCGAGAGAGAAGTGGACGGGATCGCGGATCTCGATTTTCGGGAAATCGACATGCTCGGGGTTCAAGAGGTAGTTGTCTTCCGTTTCGATCACTGCACTGGGAACACGTAATACGGCGCTGCTCCCGCGATCGACCCAGACGTCCCCAACCCTGCGCAGTTCGTGGGGAGGTGGCGTCCTTCGCCAATTTGGGGGGAGCTGCTTGCGATCGACTTCCTCCGCCAGCGACTCTTCGAACGAGCAGGCGAAGAGAACATAGTCTGTGAGAGATTTCCCGGGACCCATGCGCACCAGCAGCTCCAGCGCCGCCAGGGCGGCACTGGACGCGATATAGACGATGCGTTTGCCGCGCGAGTTCCAGCGTCCGCCATACAGTCGTGTCCCTTCACCGTCGAAGGCGTTGTCGCGATAGCGTGCCGTCGTGATCCGCCACGACGTGATCACGCCAAGATGCCGTGCTCGAGCTGGCCGATCAGCGTGTCGATTTCCTGCGCTCCGACGTCGGAGCGCAGCATCTCAATTGGGCGGATTCCGTCGAATGCGTACTGTGTCGTCGTGAGCCACTCCGTCGCAGCTTTCGGATCACCGTCGAAGAAGAACAGCGTGCGCGCGTACACGCGGGCCAGCCGAGCGAGCCGGTCCGACTCGTCGGATGTCATCCGCCCCGAGACCTTGCGTCGGGCGAGTGTGCGGCGAGGGATCTGCAGCAGATCAAGAAGCTGATCCGTCGAGAGGCCGGTGTTTCTCTGCAGGCGCTCAAAGGCCGAGTAGGGAAGACCTTTTTCGATGCGCTCGATGACGCCCGGAAAATCGAACTGAGTCAGGCCGAGGAGCACGACGTAGGCATGGGGGCCGGGCATTCCAGTCTTGAGAAACTTCTGGAACTTCTGGACATCCGCCGGCGTTGCGGGCATATGGCATCAATATAAGCGCCAAATGCCCAAACGTCAATACGAAACGCGGTGCATGTACTTGAACGGTTTTCGCTCGCCGTTCTTGACGATCGGATAGAACTTGGCCGCCTGCAGAGCGGCGGCGTTCTGCGCCGCGAGCACGTCTGAGCCGGTCGTGTTCTCGAGGATTCGCACGGCGGTGACGTCGCCGTCGGTGTTCACGTCCGCTTCGAAGTAGATCGCGCCGTGTGCGCCGGGATTCGACACCGGCGCCGGAAATCTCCGGAAACGCACCGGCTGCTTTTCCTGCTGCTCCTTCGCCTCGGCTGCACTTCCGAGGTCACCGGCGTGTACCCAACCGGTGCGATCGCCGGTACGGACTTCAACCCACTCGCCGCGGCGCGACATGATCGAGATTCCTTCGCTGTTCTCATAAGTCGTGATCACCGGCGACGAATCATTCGGCTGCGCGTGCACGCGAAGCTGCGGCGCGGTCACATACGAAACCTCGATGGCGTCGCGCGTGTCGGTCGGCGTGGTGGGCACTTCACCGCGTGAGCAACCGGCGATCAACCACCAGCCACCAATCACCAACCACCACTTCACCCGAACACATCCTTCCTGATGAAGATGACGAATGCGGCTGCCAGCGCCGCCGCGGCCCATGCCGCGAGCAGCAGGATGCAGAACGTCATCGTCATCCCTTCATACGGCGGCGCCTGTCCGCTGTAGTAGTCAGCGAGTGGAAGCGCGCTGACGAACAGGTACTTGCCCGCGGTCCAGTCGGGACTGATGCGCGTCAGGATCGTGCCGCCGATCAGCGACGCGAGCATCGTCCCGATCGATGCCGCGCTCGATTTGAAGATCACCGACAACAGCAGCGCGATGGCTGCGACAGTCACGAGCGCATACCACTCCAGACCGTACGCGATCATGGCGTCTTTCCAGAGAGGCAGCTCGCGGATCGCATCGATCTTCACCCGCTCCGACATCAATTGGAATCCGTTGAACATGGGCGCGTCCCAGCCGCGCGGCGGGATGAATGGAGCGGTGAGAACGAACGAGATGATCGCTCCGGAAAGAAGAGTGATCGTCGCGAACATCCAGAGCGTGACGAGTTTCGACGTGAGAATCTTCCATCGACGGACGGGACGCGTCAGTAACAATTTGTCGGTTCCCTCGGCATTCTCGGCGGACACGATGTCGCTTCCGAGGACGCCGACGAGGAGTGGCAGCAGGAGGAAGCCGGCCGCGTTTGCGAATGTCCGCACTACGAGCGGCGCGGTGGGCTGCTCCGGGTTGATATCGCGATCGAGGTAGAACTGCAGGCGGCGGATCTCGTAGCGCATCGAGCGCGCCCACGACTCGTTGATGCGCCCGCGGCGCAGCGCATTCTCCATCCTGGCAATGCGCTCCTGCAGGTCCGCGCGCCAGTTCGCGTTGCGCGACGCTTTCAGCGTGCGGTACTGCGAATACGAAACCACGGACATGATCGCGATGAGAATCGAGATCACGATCATGAACCGCCGCCGCCGCAGGATCTTCAGGGTCTCGTTCTGAATCAATGGAATCAGCACGACATCCTCATCATCCCACCGTTTCCCCGCCGGTCGCTTCCAGGAAGAGATCCTCGAGCGTCTGCATTCGTTGCCGCGCGTGAAAGACATCGATTCCATTCTGCGTGAGCGCGGCGATGATCGGTGGGGCTTCCTTCTCATCGATGGCGAGGGAGATGCGGTCACCATCGGCCGTGGCGATCAAACCTTGTTGTTGCACGATCGCGATGGCGCGCGCGACGTCGCCGACGCGGAGCTCCATCACGCGCTGGCTGGAGATCAGCTCACGCACGCCGCCGGTCCGCAGCAGCCGTCCTTTGTGAATGATGGCCACGCGATCGCAGATCAATTCGATTTCAGCGAGGAGATGGCTCGATATGAACACGGCCATGTTCTGTTCCGCGGCGAGGCGGCGCAGGAGCTCGCGGATCTCGCGAATCCCCGCAGGATCGAGCCCGTTCGCCGGTTCATCGAGGACGAGGAGCCTCGGTTTCCCGAGCATCGCCTGCGCGATCCCCAACCGCTGGCGCATGCCGAGGGAGTAGGTGCCGACGCGCTGGTCGAGACGATGAGACATGGCGACGAGGGAGGCCACGCGCTCGATGTCGCCGTTCTGCACCCGCAGCATGCGCGCGAAGTGCTCGAGGTTTTCGCGGCCGGTCATGAAGCGATATAGGTCGGGGTTCTCGACGATGCACCCGACGCAGCGCATCGCTTCTTCGAAATGACGGCGGATGTCGAGGCCGCAGATCTCAACCGTGCCGCGGGTCGGCTTGATCAATCCGACGAGCATCCGGATCGTCGTGGTCTTTCCCGCGCCGTTGGGGCCGAGGAATCCGAAGACTTCGCCGGCACTGACGTCGAAGGAGACGTCGTCGACGATCGTGCGATCGCCGATGATTTTTGTGAGATTCTTAGCGGAGAGAGCAGTCATGCGCCGATTCGTCTATTGGTACGTACCCGTCCTGGTCGCGATTACGGCAACAGCGCTTTTCGCGACCGGATTCTATGCGTTCATGAGGGGGGACATCGGCACTCCGGTCGATCTGATTCCGCGCAAGAGCGCACCCATTCCGGCCGTGCAGCAAACGACGATCGTGCCCATCATCCTCGGCGACTCGCTCGCGCGCGGCACCGGCGACGGCGCAGGCCTCGGCATCGGCGGCCGGCTCGATCAAGAGTTGCGAAAACGTAACGTGCGCGCGAAGCGGACCGTGAACATCGCCGTCAACGGTGCGCGCACCGCCGATCTGCTGCGCCAGATCGAAAGTCACAACGTGCAAACGATTCTCGGGCAATCGAATGTGATCGTCGTCTCGATCGGCGGCAACGATCTATGGGGCGGGACTGACTGGCGCAACGCGCCGCCTCCGAATCCCGCCACGGTCATGAACGGCGTGCTCGATCGGATGGAGAAGGTGGTGCGCAGCATCCGGGCCGACAATGCGCGCGCGCGGATTTTCATCATCGGGCTGTACAACCCGTTCTCGTCGACGCCGTTCGGCCGTCAGCTCACCCCGCTCGTGAACCGCTGGAACGCGAAGCTCATCGAGCGTTTCAGCGACGACGTGAACATCACCGTAGTGCAGACGAGCGACATCTTCGCCGATCACGACCGCCTGTCGTTCGACCGCTTCCATCCCGGCGACGAGGGATACGCGCTGATCGCGCGCAGAATCGCCGACGCGATTTAGAGTGTCAGATCGACCCGAACCTCGCGCGCGCCACGAACCGCGCGCAGGGCGCTTCGCGCCGCATCCTTCTGCAGTTCGTGCTGCACGGTGCCGGTCACGGTGAGCACGCCTTTCTGACAATGGACTCGGAGCTTGCAACCATCGAGGGAGCGGCTCCGCGCCAATTCGCGCTCCGCCGCGCGGCGGATCGCCTCGTCATCGAATGTCGATGTGTTGATGAGATTCGCGACGCGCGTGACGCCGAGGGATTTCACGATTGCCACGGCGTGCTGCGCCGAGCTCGTGTCGCCGATTCCACGGAGAATGACGATGTCGCCGACGCTGCGCACGGCAAGATCCGAGATCGGAACATCCTGCAGCGCCTTTGTGATCGTATCCTCCGATGGCGCGGCGAGGTCGGCGCGATGCACGCCTCGCTGCTGAGTCGTGATCGAGGCGAGGACGACGGCGAGAACAGCCGCCGCGGCGATGAGAACTGTTCGCTTGGTCATGAGATCACCCAACTCAAGCGGCGTGCCACCGGGTATGCTTCGCACTTCCAATCGAGGAGGAAACCGATGCAACTGGCCAAGGACTCATGCGCTTGCGGGCATGTGATGGACCATCACGATGGCGGACGCGGTGGTCCGTGCAACTACTGCGCATGCTCGGGAGGGCAGCCGCCCTCAGCGTTCGAAGTGGGCGTCATCCACTCGATGCATGAGCTGACATTGACGCTCGTACGTCTCGTGAAGGAACTGCAGGCGCATCGGGGAGTGCAGCAACAGTAGTGAGTGGTTGGTAGCTAGTAGCTGGCGCCTCTTGGCACGAGGCACATTGACTGACTACTAACTACCAACTACAGCTACGACGCCGGCTTCTGCCACATCGCCGGGTCGACCACCGGATTGATCTCGACGCTCTTCACCTGACCGCTACCGATCTGCTCGCCGTTGGCGGTAAGGGTGAATGCGGTCGGAACGGTGATGCCGCCGAACGTTCCCCAGGCCGTGAAGTCGGTGACCTGATCGCCCTGAGCCATCGGTCCACGGCCGCGCGACACCTTGCGCAACACCTTGCCGGTGGCCGGATCGACGTACCACTTCACCGAATCGCCATCGGAGCTGACCTCGAGGATTTTCGCGTCAACGCCGCCGACCTTCTCCGTTCCCGTGACCGCAAACGTGTACTTGTCGGGGTTCTTGAGGATGGTCAGCATCTCCTGCCGCGCGTCGGCGCGCGCGGCATCGCGCTGCGACGCCGGCACGTCGCGCGTTCCCATCCCCGGCAGAACCATGAACGACGCTTCCGGCGTCATCACGATGGTCATTTCACCCATCGGCATCTTCATGACCGAGCGTTGGCGATCGGGAAAGACCATCACGCTCTCGACTTCGATGTCCATGTTGCCCTGCGGCGTCTTGCGGCTTGCCGATGTTGTAGTACGGACCGCGGTGATGGCGTCGAGCTTCGCCTTGCCGCCGGCGAAGTCCTGAACTTTCTTCAGCAGCGCCATTCCTTCGGCGTTTCCTGATGCCGGCTTGGCCGCCGCTGCGGCTTTCGGCGTCGTACCGCCTTCCGGAATCGTGACGTCGATGGATGACACGGTACCGATCGACGAGAGAGGTTTCTCGAAATCCTTTTCGTTGCCGACGACGAGCACGGCGAGCTGATTCGGATTGACGTACTTCTTGGCAACGCGCGCAACGTCGGCCGCGGTCACCTTTTCGATGTTCGATGGGTATTTCTGGAAGTAGTCCGGCGGGAAGCCGTAAAACTCGAGCAGGATCTGCTGATTCAGAACCTTCGCCGGCGAGTCCATCGTGAAGACGAAGGCGTTGAGGACCGACTCCTTCGCCTGCGCCAGCTCTTCGGCCGTGAACGGTTTCGTCGTGAGGTCGGTGATCTCGCCTTTCAGCGCGTCGATCGACTCGAGAGTCGTGCCGCTCTTCGTCGACATGCGCGTCATGAACAGGCCGGGATGATCCCAGGGAGCTTGAAATCCTCCGCCGACGCCGTAGGTGAGACCGCGAGCGCTTCGCAGATGCTGCATGAGACGGCCGGAGAATCCGTTGCTGAGGATCTCGTTCATCACCGCGACGGCGTAATAATCAGGGTTGTTCCGCTGGATGCCGGGATGAACCATGGCGATGCTCGCCTGCGTGACGTCGCTCTTGGCGACGAAGTAGAGGCCCGGCTTCGCGGGGTTGGATACCGTGGCCGGCGGCGGAGCCTGCGGTCCGCGCGGCCACGAGGCGAAGGCCTGGCGGAGCTTCGACTCCATCTGTGCGGGATCGAAATCTCCGACGACGCCGAAGATGATGTTGTTCGGATGGACGAAGCGCTTGTGGAAAGCGAGGAGGTCGTCCCGAGTGATCGCAGCGACGGTCGAGTATTCCGGTTGATGCGTGTACGGTGAGTTCGGACCGTAGCCCAGTTTCTGCGCCTCGCGTCCGGTAATTTCGCCCGGCTCATCGTTCCGTCTGGAGATCCGCGTCCGTTCAAATGTCTTGGCCAGATCGATCTTGTCCTGACGGAACGCCGGATTGCGCAGCAGATCGAGATAGACCGGGAAAACAGTATCGAAGTCCTCTTTCAGGACGTCGAAAGAGGCCGCTGTGGAGTCGTCGTCGCCCGATGTCTCGATGCGCGCGGCGCGTGATTCGAGGAACTCATCGAGCTCGTCACCCGTTTTCGTCTGCGTACCACCGGTGCGCCATGACCCGCCGTAGATGTCGACGAGGCCCGCCTTCTCGATCGGCTCGTCGCGTTCGCCGCCGCGAATGTTCGCCGTGGCGCGGATGAGCGGCAGCTCGTGATCGACCATGAGATAGATCACCATCCCGTTGTCGAGCTGCACGCGCTTCGGCTGCGGCGGGTTCACCTTCCGCAGGGCCGGCGTTTTGATGTCTTTGTAGCTCTTGACCTGTGTCAGTGATGGAAAAGCGAACGCGAGGAGGGCGGTTGCGGCAATGACACAGACTCGTAGCGATTTCATTTCGCTTCTCCTTTCGACGCCGTGGCCGCCGGACGGTTCGATTCGATGTAAGCGACCGTGCGGTTGTTCGGCTGGAAAGTCTGATTGGCGACACGCTTGATGTCGGCAGGCGTCACCTTCTCGATGCGATCGAGGTTGCGGAAGAGCTCGCGCCAGTCGCCGTAGTACGTCTGGACGAGCGCGAGCTGTCTCGCTAGTCCGCCGTTGTTGTCGAGAGCGCGAAGCAGGCCGGCGCGCGCGCGCGTCTTGACCGATTTCAACTCGTCGGCGGGAACGTCCTCGGTTTTGATGCGATCGAGCTCCGCCTGAATCGGCGGCATCATCTCCTGCGCCGAGTGTCCCGCGGCCGGCACGACCAGGAACGTAAAGAGATTCGGATACTTGCCGCCGGGAAAGTTGTTGAAGCCGCTGGCCTGCGCGGCGATCTTCTTGTCGCGGATCATTGACTTGTAAAGTCGCGATGTGCGACCGGTCGACAACAGCATCGTGAGAACCGAGTACACCGGATCATCAGAATCGGTTGCTGCCGGACGGTGGTAGCCCTCCAGATAGAACGGCTGCGAGGTCTCGTGCAGAACGACGGTGCGCTCCGCGTTCTGTGGCGGCTCGATCGTGCGAAGCGGCTCGGGGAGCGGCTTCTTCGGCAAACGCCCGAAATACTTATCAATGATGGGCATCGCCTCGGCCGAATTCACATCGCCGACGATGGCGATGACCGTATTCGCGGGAACGTAGTACTTGTCGAAGAACGCTCGAGCGTCCGTCGCCGAAAAGCTCTGCAGGTCCGACATCCAGCCGATGGTCGGCACTCCGTACGGATGTGCCGCGAACGCGGTTGCCTGGAACTGCAGAAACAGGCGGCCGATCGGCGAGCTCTCGCTGCGCATGCGCCGCTCTTCCTGAACCACGTCGCGCTCTTTGTAGAACTCTCGGAAGACGGGATTGCGGAAGCGCTCCGACTCGAGATACGCCCACAGCTCGAAGCGGTTCGACGGCAGCGAGTAGAAGTAGATCGTGATGTCGTTGCTCGTCCCGGCATTCATTCCCACGCCGCCAACCCGATCGACGACCGTCGAGAATTCATCGGTGACCACGTATTTGTCCGCCTCGGCGATCGCGTCGCGCCATGCTTTTTCGAGCTGCTTGACCTTCGCATCGTCGCGGCCGGTCGTCCTGCGCCGTTCCGTGTCGTATGCGGCGTAGGCCTGCTCGACTTTCTTCAGCGCCACCTGCTCGGCTTCATAGTCCTTTGTGCCGATCAGATCCGAGCCCTTGAACGCCATGTGCTCGAACATGTGCGCCAGGCCGGTGATCCCCAGCACTTCCTGCGAGGCGCCGACGTTGACGACGGTGGCGTACGAGAACACCGGCGCGTCATGACGCTCGGTGAGGATCACCGTCAAGCCGTTGTCGAGTTTCTTGACGGTGGTGCGCTTCTCGAACGCGGCGAGGTCCTGCGCCTGCGCGGCGGCGCCGGCGATCAGCGCGACCAGCATCACGAAAGAAGCTGTTCTCATGGGTTGCCTCCTGGATTGGGCCGCTATTTTATGTGGTTCGTAGTTAGTAGTTGGTAGTTTGTGCAGCGTTCGTTACAATGGCGGTTCCACCTGACCGGCCTCTCGCCGCCCTTCCGCATCAGTATTCAGGATGAAGTCATACCGAGATTTACGTGTCTGGAAGAACTCTGTGGATTTCGCGCAGGAGATTTACCAGCAGACTAAGGATTTTCCGGCGGACGAGCGCTTTGGTTTGATTGCCCAGATGCGACGCTCTGCCGTCTCGATACCGAGCAATATCGCAGAAGGCCAGGGTCGTATCACGACGGGTGAGTGGATTCAATTTGTTGGTCAGGCGCGCGGCTCCTTGTACGAGCTGCAGACCCACATCCTGGTCGCGGAGCGACCAGCGCCACGTTGTTTCGACGAACAGAGTCGATAGCGCGTGATCTATCGGCTTTCATCCGCTTTCTCCGGCGAAAGCGCACGAAAAAACCAGCCACGGGCGACAAGGCACCAGCGACGAACTACCAACTACCAACCACATGACCACAAGCTACCGCCACTGGACGCGCCCCGGCCCAATCCCTCCCGGCGGGATCGAACCCGAAGCCGGCGAGACGCTCGAATATATCTCGGGTAACTTCAAGATTTTTCAGTACGCGAATGGTCATCGTTACTCGACCGACGACGTGCTCACGGCGTGGTATGGAACTTTGTGTGCGCCGCGGGTGGAGCGGGCCGCGGATCTCGGATCGGGAATCGGATCTGTGGCGATCATCGTCGCGTGGCGTTTGCCGGGCGCGCGGTTCGTCACGGTCGAAGCGCAGGAGATCTCCGTGCGCCTGGCCCGAAAGAGCATCCGCTACAACGGACTCGAATCTCGTTTCACGATCAAGCATGGCGATCTCCGCGACCCGTCGATGTTTGATGGTGAAGCGCCGTTCGATCTCGTTCTGGGGTCGCCGCCGTATTTTCCGAAGGGAACATCGCTCGAAGCGCGGCATCCGCAGGCGGTGAGCGCGCGGATCGAGATGCGCGGGAGCATCGCCGATTATGAGACAACAGCGGCGCGCATCGTTGCACCGGGCGGTGTCTTCGCGTTCGTCGCGCCAGTGAATACGGCACTGAGAATTCTAAAACTCGTGCGCAAACGCGAGGTGATCTTCAAAGAAGGTGAGCCGCCGCGCATCGCGCTCTTCGCCGCGTCGCGTGGTGAAGACATCCCGCCCACGTATGAACCGTTCATCGAGGCGCCGCTGACGATCCGCACGCGCAGTGGTTCAATCGACCCTGAGTACTCCGCGATCCGGATGAGCTTCGGATTTCCTCCCGGCGAGCGACTTCACGTAGACGGCCAGTGAGCCGATGTCGAGCGGCTTGAAAAAGACCGCCTTGACGATCGTACGATCGACAGTCGAGAGAATGTTTCCATGGGCGCCGGTGATGACGACCACCTGCGGCCGCTCGTGCTCCCGCAGGTCGCGTAACGCATCGATCACGTACAAACCGCTCGTTCCGCTCAACATGATGTCGAGCAGCATCACCTCGTAGCGGTTTCGCTGCAGCTTCATGATGGCGTCAACCGATGAGTCGGTGCACGTCAGGTGAAGACCGACCCGCTCGAGCCCGAGTGTGATGAGATCGCAGAGGGACGCGTCGTCCTCGACGAGCAGGACCTGTCGTTCGTCGTTAGTCATCTGCCCTCCCCACCCGTGGTCCGATGCGTGCATGTTCGGTTCCGGCTTCAGATGCATAACGACGATTACGAGCAGTCCATCACCAGGCTGGAAGCGAGCATCGAGCATTCGACGGACCGCATTACGCAGATGGTCAAGAGTTATCACCGATCCCTCGATCTTCTCGTGAAGGTCCGCGGGGGTGAGCTGACCCATGAAGAAAGCGCGGTGCTGCGCAACCTGGAGGCGCTCGTTGCTGAAGTCCTGCACGTCAGCACGATGCTGTTTCATCGCCGGGGAGAACACGCCAGCGCTCATCAGATGCTCGCCTTCGAACGCGAGATTCAGACGATCACGATGAGCGCGCTGGAGCCGACGGCGAGCCACCCCAGCGGCCGTTAGTGATAAGTTGCTGCCGTTTCCGCTCCACGGAATGGCACAGAAGAAAACCAGCGTCCAGCCGCCGTCAGAACCTTCCAAGGACTCTCAGTTCCCGATCGTAGGAGCCGGCGCGTCCGCCGGCGGCCTGGAAGCATTCACGGAACTACTGCGCTCTCTTCCCGACCGTCCCGGTATGGCGTTCATCTTCGTTCAACATCAGGAACCGAAGCACGTCAGCATGCTGCCGGAGATCCTGGCGCGGAACACATCGATGAAGGTCCGCCAGGTCAGTGGCGACGAGCTCGTCGAAGCCGACCACGTTTATGTTGCGCCACCTGACACGCATGTCCTCATCAACGACGGGCGACTGCAACTCGCGACGGGTGGGACTGGATCGATGCCGATCGATCACTTCCTGCGCAGCCTAGCTGAGGACCAGGGGAACCGCGCCATCGGAGTGATTCTCTCCGGCGCCGGGTCTGATGGCTCACTGGGAATCGGCGCCATCAAGGCCGAAGGGGGAATCACATTCGCGGAGGATCAGACCGCGAAATTCGACAGCATGCCGCGCAGCGCTATGGCCGCTGGCTCGATCGACTTCGTCATGCCGCCCAGCGAGATTGCGAACGAGCTCGTTCGCATCGGCCAGCAGTGGCATCGCGCGAAGCGCATCGATGAGAAGTTGCCGGAGAAACAACTGGAGGATCTTTTCAAGCTCCTCCAGCGATCGCATGACATCGATTTCTCCAATTACAAGCGGGCGACAATCGAGCGCCGTGTGCGCCGGCGGATGATGTTGAACAAGCTCGACACCATTGATCGTTACCTGGCCTTCATTCATGACAGACCAGCGGAACTGGAGGAGCTCTACGGCGACGTCCTGATCCGCGTCACCAATTTCTTCCGCGATCCGCAGGTCTTCGAGGCTCTTCAGCAGGACGTCTTTCCGGAAATGTTCCGCGCACACCGGAACGGCGACCCCATTCGCTTCTGGGTTCCCGGTTGCGCAACGGGTGAAGAGGTCTACTC
>DASXRT010000104.1:0-6310 GCA_036506455.1 Thermoanaerobaculia bacterium | reverse complement strand
ATCCATCGCTTTGCGAACGGCGCGCGGGTGGCGGGCTACCTCCGAAGCGAGCGCGGCGATCGGACATCCGCCTGCCGGATCGGCGCAATGCTCCTCGCTCAAATACGACTCGATGATCGCGCGAAGCTCCTTCCCCGGCGGTGCGTTCCGGACGGCCTGCTCCACCCTCGCCCTCGAATCCTCGAACGCCTTCTCCAGCGCTTCCGAGAACAGATCGTCCTTACTGTCGAAATGGCGATAGAAGCCGCCATGCGTCAGCTTCAGCGCTTTCATCAGCTCGGCGATGCCCACACCCGATCCGCTGCGCCGGAAACGGCGCGACGCGGCCTTCACGATCCGCTCGCGAGTCTCTTCTTTGTGTTCGGCGGGGTAACGCATCTTGAGATGATATATGTCATCTCATCCGGATTGTCAAGCCGGCTCCGGCGCTCGCCGCGGCGAGCCCGGCGGCCGCGAACATGTTGACGCGGAAGGCGCGCAGAAACGATACGTCGATGGCGGTACGAATCCGCCGCCGTGTGGCCTCATCGAGATTCTTCGGCGGCTCCGCTTCGGCGAGTTTCAGACGCTGCGCCACCATTTCACTTCGAACAGTCCCGCTGTCGCGCGCAAGACGAGTATCGAGTGCGCGTGCGAACACGAAGATCGAGATTGCACCGAAAAGCGCAATCGCCAGAAGCCCCGCGACACGCGAAATCGCGTTGTTGACTCCCGACGCCGTCCCGGCGTGGCGCTCGTCATCGATCGATGTCATCACCGTCGTCGTCAGAGGCGCGACGGTGATCGCCATCCCGATGCCGAGAACAACGAGGCCGGGAAAGAATGTCGTCCAGTACGACCCGCCGATCGCCGGCATCGCCAGGAGCGCGAATCCTGCCGCCGCGACCAGCGGTCCGACGACCAGCGGCAGCCGTGGCCCGATGCGATCCGCCAGCGCACCGGTCCATCGGGACAGCAACGACATCGTGACCACCAGCGGCAGAAATGCCGCTCCCGCCTTCGCAGGAGAGTATCGCTGCAACTGGATGAGATTGAACGGCAGCAGAAAGATCGCGACACTCAGCGCGGCGTAGAGCAAGAGAGTCAGAACGTTCGCAGCAGTGAATGAGCGCGAGCGAAACATCGCGAGCGGGACGATCGGATCGTCGACGCGCTGTTCGAGCACGATGAAGGCGACGAAAGCGATTACGGACACGGCGAACGCCGCGTACTGAAGTACGCCGATCCGGCCGCCATGCGCCGCCGGCGCTTCGATCAGCCCGTACGTCAGCGTCGCCAGAGCGATGGTGATCAGAAACGTGCCCGCCCAGTCGATCGGACGGGGATCGCTCGCCGCTTCTGACGCGGATGACGATCTCACGCGCCAGACGATCAGCAGCGTCACAGCGGCAAACGGGATGTTGATGAAGAAGATCGCGCGCCACGAAATCGTCTGCACCAGCCAGCCGCCGAGGAGCGGTCCGGCGATCATCGCCAGCGAAGTCATCGCCGACCACGTGCCGATCGCTTGGCCTCGCTTGTTCCGCGGGTACGTCGCCGTAATGATCGCCAGACTTCCCGGAACGAGAAGCGCCCCACCGATTCCCTGCAGTGTGCGCGCCGCGATCAGATGCCGGACATCGGGAGCCACGCCACACCACACCGACGCGGCGGCGAAAATCGCGATGCCGGCAGCAAACACGCGCATGCGGCCGAGGTGATCGCCAAGAGCTCCGCCTGCCAGAAGAAGAGAGGCCAGAACGAGCAGATAGGAGTCGACGATCCACTGCGCATCGGTCACCGTTGCCGAAAGCGACTTCTGAAGCACTGGTAAAGCGATATTGATCACGGAGCCGTCGATGAACGCCATCGACGTTCCGAGGATCGTCGCGGTGAGGATCCATCGCTGTTCCGCTATGTGACCCCCAGAACCTTTCGCACCTGCGGCCCGTTCATGCCGGTGTTATGTGGTTTTGTATCGGGCTCGAAGTCCTTTCCACGCGCGAGCGGTCCGACGACGACAGGATCAAATCCGGCATCGCGGACGAGCTGCGCGGCGACATCGAGCGCCGCGCGATCATCGCCCGCCAGCGGGATTCCGACTTTGTCGCCGTCGCGATGCGCTTCCTTCTCCAGCGTCTTGTAATTCACGGTGTTGAATGCTTTCACCCATCGCGCACCGGGAAACATGGCCGCGGCCCATCCCGCCGAGCCTTGTGGATGTCGCGACGCATCGCGCGCAACGGCGCCGTCGCGCCGCTCATAAGCGTTCCCGCTGTCGAGCACGACTTTGCCGGCAACCGCTGTTGCGAGATCGCGCGCGAGACTCGGAACGGCAGCTACGGGAACCGTCAGCATCACCACTTCGCCGAACTTCGCCGCTTCGGCCGGCGTTCCTGCCGATGCTCGTTTCCCCAGCTTCGCGACGAGAGGCTTCAGCTCGTTCGGATGGCGCGAAGCGAAAAGCACCTCGTGACCGGCATCGACCCAGAGCTTGCCGACAGTAGAGCCGATCATCCCCGCCCCGATGATTCCGATCTTCATTGCTCGATTCTCGCGACCGCAACTTTGTTCACCCCGCTGCAGGCGAGATACAGGCGTCCATCTTTTGTCGCCGCCATGTTGCGCACCACGCCGCCGCCCGACGGGATGTCCCACTTCTTGAAATCGCTGGTCTTCGGATCGAAACGCACCAGCGTGTTGGGCTTTACTCCCGACTCGCTGTACCACACCATTCCATCGCGCGTGACGGCGATGCCGTATGGATGCGAATCCGCTCCGCCGGGCGACGGCCACTCTTTGACGGCGCCACTCGACGTGTCCAGGCGGCCGAGATAGCCGCGCCGAAAATCGGAGTAATAGATCGTTCTGTCGTTCGCCAGCGCGAGCCGGCGAGGACGCGCGCCCTCGGGCAGTATGTATTCACGCAGTTTCAACGTGGCCGGATCGATGCGCGTGATTTTGTTGGAGCCGAACTCACAGAAGTAGGGCACGCCCTTGCTGTCGATCACGAGGCCGTATGGAAGCGCGTGCGTTGTTGGGACCTCAGTCAGTTTCAGCGCGCCGCTCTTTGGATCGAGCACGCCGACGACGTTTCCCTGCTGCACGGTGAACCAGACTCGCCCGTCGGGTGCGATCGCAGGCGTGTGCGGATCCTGACCGCGCGGATCGTCGATCTTGTATTCGGTCACATTGCCGCTCTTCGGGTCGAGCTTGCCGATGTAGCCGGCGTAGTTCGCGGTGAACCAGATGTTGCCGTCCGCATCGGAGACGAGTCCGTGCGGCCCCGAGTGTGCGGTCTTCAACGGAAATTGTTTGATCTCGCCCGTCGTGGGATCGAGACGGCCGATCGCGTTGGCCTCCTGCGCCGTGTACCAGAGCGCGCCGTCAGCGCCGACCGCGGGATCGTGAGGACGCGACTTCGGCGCGGGCAAATCCCACTCGCGAATCGAAACGTTCACACCGGTGGCCGCGAACGCGACCGAAGCAAGCATCATGGACGTCAGAATGAGTGTTTTGCGCATGCGGATCTGGCGTGCAAGCGTAGTACCCTCCCGATCAGCTCATGAGCGTAGCGCTCTGCAGCGCCTCGGCGAGAGTTGGGTGGATGTAGATCGCGTCGCGGATGTTCCAGACCGGCGCGTGCGCGTTCATCAGATCGATGCACACATGAATCAGCTCCGCAGCCTCGATCGATAGGATCGCCGCCCCCAGCAATTGGCCAGTGCCGGCATCGATGACAAGCCTTACGAACCCTCGAGCTTCGCCGAGCTCCAGCGCCTTCGCGTTGTTCGCCATGTCATAACGCAGGATGCGAACGTTCCGGTCTGATTTGCGGGCCTGCGACTCCGTCATGCCGACGCGACCGAGCTCCGGATCCGTGAACACAGCGTACGGAATCACACGTCCGGAAGTCGTCTTCCGATCGGCTCCGGCGATCTGTGAGTCGATGATGCGGTAATCATCCCAGGCGGTGTGCGTGAACATCGGACCGCCGCGAATGTCGCCCGCGACCCAGATCCGATCGACATTCGTCGACAGCCGCTCATCGGACTTGACCACACCGTTTTCTGTGACTGCCACGCCCACGGTCTCCAACCCGAGGTCGTCGGTATTGGGCTTGCGGCCGATGGCGAGAAAGAGGTCGGTCGCGTCGAATGCTTTGCCGTCTTCCATCGTCAAGCGAATCCCTCGATCTGTTCGCATTACGTGTGTCACGCATGCTCTCGTATGAATCTCGATCCCCTCGTCCGCCAGGATCTTTGCGATCGCAGACGAGACCTCTTCGTCTTCATGCGCGGCGATCTGTCCGGATCCCTCGAGGATCACGACCTCGCTTCCCATTCGACGATAGAACTGCGCCATCTCCACGCCGATGTAACCGCCGCCGAGCATGATGAGTCGCAGCGGCAAATCCGTTTTGTCGAGCCAGTTTCCCGAGTGAATGAAAGAAACATCGGCGAGACCCTCGATCGGCGGTACGAGCGTGCGAGTCCCCGTGTCGAGCACAACGTGCTTCGCGGTGAATTGATCGTCTCCCACGCGAATGCGAAAGGAATCGCTCTCGCGGCCGTCGAGCCGCGCGTGACCTTCGATGAGCCGCGGATTCGCGAGACCCACGAAGCTGCTGCGCAGGCCGTCGCGGAAACTGATTGCGAAATTACGCGCGCGTTGAATCACGCGTGCGAAGTCGACATCTACTGATGGCACGTTGATGCCGTAGTCGCCTGCTCGCCGTGCCAGATGAGCCACGCGCGCCGATGCCAGTGCTGCTTTCGTCGGCGTACAGCCGAAATTCACGCATGACCCACCCATATGCTTTCGCTCGGCAATCGCGACGCTCATGCCTCGCTGCGCGAGTGTGCGGGCGAGCGACGGGCCGGCCTGTCCTGCTCCGATGATGAAAACGTCGAAGGCCTGCACGCGCGTCAGAGTAGTACATCAGCTCTGGCATGGATGCAGCCATGCTGCTCGATCGAGATGAGCTGGGAAGAATCCGTCGAGCGATTGGCGCTTCGGCTACCTCTGCAAAGGCTTCGTGTACGCAAGATGAAGGATGATTTGACCCTCTTCATCCTTCAGCCTTCATCTTTCACGCTCTGGCGTGTGATCAGCGCATCGACGACTCGGAACGACGCGGCCGCGCTGGCGCTCACCGGCGTCGGCCTCGCCGCGTACGGCGATACGCGCTGGTGAACGCCAGCTACCGCGATATCAAAGCTAGCTAGCTTTACGGGCGCGGGTCCGCGCAGCTTTTCGCGCCGCGGCCGAGCGAACGCGCGGGCCCTTCGTGCGAACGGCCTTGCGCGCGGCAGCGGAGCGCGAGCGCGCGCTGCGCCGGCGAGCGGCGGAACGTGCCTGCCGCGCCAGCGCCTTCTTCGACGCCGCGGAGTGACCCTCGCGCCGCAAGGCCTTGCGGATCGCGCGCGCACGCGTCGCGGACGGCTTCTTCCTGCTGCGCCCTCGCTTCAATGCCTGCTTCGCGCTTCGTCGCGTTCTCGCAGAGGCGGTTCCTTTCTTCGGCGCTTTCAGCTTCACACCCGATCGACGCGCCTTCGACAGTCCGATCGCGATGGCCTGTTCGGGCGAGCGCGCTCCGTGCTTGCCCTCGCGGATGTGGTGCATCTCTTCGCGCACGAACTCGCCTGCTTGCGTGGTTGGCGCTTTTCCTTCGCGTTTGTCTTCCTGAGCCTTCTCCAGGGTTTCTTTCTCCGGCATCATGACCTCCTTTGCCGACTTGTAATGCAAGCAACTACGAAGCCACGGTAGGATTCAGAAACGCGCGATGCTCTTTCGTTTCTCACACTCCCGGTCATCCGATCGGCGACTTCGTCGACTGCTTCTGGCTATGCGTTGACGGGCAGTCGCATCGAAAAGAAAGAATCCTGCCGACCGGAACGATCGAGTTGATCGTGAATCTTCGTGACGATGAAGTACGGATTACGATCGCGTACCGCCCGGCGCGTTCCCGTTTCTCGGCGCACCGGCGAGCGGGCTCGCGGACGCGCACGCAGATCTGTCAAAGCTGTGGGGATCATCAGGCGTCTGCATCGTTCGCCGGATCGACATCCCGCGGTGGCGGCGCTCGACACGTTCGGACGGGCCCGCGGCGCAACATCGGTACGACATGCTGCAGTTGGCGACGGCATGCGGGCATTTCGATCATTCGCATCTCATCGGCGACTTCAAGGAATTCTCGGGCATGAGCCCGGCGGAGTACCTTCGGCAACAGACTGACGATTGCTTCGCAGTCACGTGCCGCAACCTGCGTAGCTCAACTTTTCCCAATACCGGCGCCACGCGAAGCTGCACATTGATTGTTTGTTGGAGG
>DASXRT010000103.1:0-6394 GCA_036506455.1 Thermoanaerobaculia bacterium | reverse complement strand
GTGACCGTCTCGATGATGTTTCCGCAAAGCAGCGCGACATGCTGCACGCCGGGACCGTGGTACCAATCGAGATACTCGTCGATCTGACTCTTCTTTCGTCCGGGCGCCGGCTCATTGATCGGAAACTTCACCACGCGGTTCTCATCGGACATCACGATCGACATCAGCGCGCTGTACTCCGTCGAGATGTCTTTGTCATCGAAGGTGATGTAGCGCGAGAAGCCCATCACTTTGCTGTACCAGTCGGCCCACGTGTTCATCTTCCCCAGCTCGACGTTGCCCACGATGTGATCGACGACGAGCAGTCCGCCGTCTTCCCCGGGGACTTCTGCGGCCTGATATCCGGGCAGGAACGGCCCGTCGTAATCCTTGATCGAGATGAACGTATGGATCGTGTCGCCGTAGGTGTGCACCGATGCGCGGCGCACCGATCCTTGTTCGTCATGAACGTCGTGAGGCTCGATCGCCGCTGTCGCGCCACGGCGCACGGCTTCGTTGAATGCGAAATCGGCGTCGTCGACGAGCAGAGCGATGTCGCAGACTCCGTCACCATGCTTGCGAATGTGCTCGGCGGCGGGATGATGGGGATTGAGAGGCGATGTGATGATGAAGCGGATCTTCCCCTGCGCCAAAACGTACGATGCTGCTGTGCGGTTGCCGGTCTCGAGGCCGCTGTAGGCGATCTGCGAGAAGCCGAATGCCTTGCGGTAATAGTAGGCGGACTGCTTGGCGTTGCCGGCCCAGAACTCGACGTGGTGGATGCGCTTGAGCTTGAGCGGGTTCTCGCCCTGCTTCAGTTGCTGGCCGGCTTCATGGGCGATGGCGGTCATCAGGTCCTCCGCATCGGAGCAAACCAGTTTAGATGAAAGAGGAATGCCTGGCGTACAGGTCGGCGGCCATCTTCTGCCGTGAGCGCGCAGCGTCGAGCAGGATGCGGAAGCGAGGACCGTGACGAACGGGATCGAGCCAGGGATCGCGCTCCAACATCGCGACGCAGGCGAAGCCGGGAATGACCGCCTCCAGGAATTCGACACCAAGCTCGACTTCGCCGCCCTTGATCAGCGCCCGGGCGATGTAATAGAGCGCTTCGGGATCGCGGATCGGTCGCAACTTTTCCGCCGCGGCCCGCAACGCATCGCGATCGTTCTCGAGCAGTCCGTGAACCGACTCGAGATAAGCGCGAAGTCGCGGATCGGGCGTGCTATCGATGTTCTGCTGGATCTGACGCTGCGCGGCCGCGGCGTCTCCCAACATGAGCAGGATGAGCGGCTCGATGTAGCCGATGTCGCCGCGAGGACGCTCGGCGACGCTCTTCAGCGCCTTGGAATACTCGCCGCGCATGATGAAGGTGTGTGTGACGCTAGTGACGATTTTCGGATCGAGGTCGCGGGCACGGCGATGAGCGGCGAGCGATTCATCGCGGGGTCAGGCCTTTGGTTTTTGCTTTTTTCTACAACTGGGAGAAAAAAGTCCTTCCTTCGAGGTCATTTGCCTTTCCTTCGTACTTTTCTGGTCCCTTTCCGCTACACCGGGGAGAAAAAACCAAGAACCAAAGGCCTGACCCCAGTACGATCATAATCCGCGCATGAAAGTGCGGATCGTCCTCGTCGAGCCGAGGGAGGGAGGCAACGTCGGGGCGGTGGCTCGCGTCATGAAGAATTTCGGGCTTCGCGACCTGATGATCGTTGGGCCTCCGCCCGATGATCCCGACGAGAAATCGATGTGGTGGGCGGTGGGGGCGGAGGATGTGCTGCGGGAGGCGCGGCACGTCGACACGCTCGAGCGCGCTCTCGCCGATGTCCATCTCAGCGTCGCCACGACCGCGGTGCGCGGTCGTCACGTCTTCGAGCAAATGACTCCCGTCGACGTCGTTCATCTCGCGGAGGAAACGGTCGGCGATGACGAGCGCCTGGCACTCGTCTTCGGCCGTGAGACGTGGGGGTTGACGGGACAGGAGATCGCGATGTGCCAGCGCACGGCCTCGATTCCCACTTCAATCGAGTACGCGACGATGAACCTCGCCCAGGCTGTCGGCGTCTTCTGCTATGAGCTCGGAAAAGGACTTCGTCCGCCGCCGAAGAGGCGCGATCTCGCGCCCGGCGATCTGATCCAGGCGCTGCACGTACACGCGCGCGATCTGCTCGGCGAGGTGGGCTACTTCGGCGACAAGAGTCCCGATCGAATGTGCGCGGAGTTGCAGGCCTTGACGGGCCGGGTTCCGTTGACCACGAGAGAGGCGTCGTTGCTCTTATCGATCGTGCGGCACGTGGAGGGAAGAATCAAAGCTTGAGAATCAGCTTGGTCATGTCGTGCTGGTTCCCGTCAGGATCCGTTCCATATTCCGGCTGCACGAATGATTTGAATCCGAGTCCCTCCAGCGTTTTCACCGCGTCGGCTTCGAGGTCGGAGATCAGCATGCAGTTGACGTGACGCAGACCGCGGTCGCGAGCAGTGTCGATCAGATGGTTGACGAGAGTCGTGCCCAGTCCCACACCGCGCCACTCGGGATTCATCATCCATTTGATGCGGCCGGCGAGACGGAGCGGACCACCCAGCCGATGCAGGGTCGCGTCAGCGACGATCTGGCGTCCGTCGACCGCGAGCAGCGGGAAGACTTTCGCGTAATCGATATTGCGACCCCACGACTCGATCAGGCCGCGATTGTCGACGTTGTCCCAGGCGAAGCGCTTGTAGTCGTTGGGCAGGCGGTGAAAGAACTCATACAGCGCGTCAACATCGTTGGTGGTGAAAGGGCGGATGTGAACACGCCGTCCGTCGCGCAGAACGGCTTCCTGAGGGTAGCGGTGCGGCATCGCGGCCGCGAAGCATACAACTACTTCTTGCCCGCCGCCCACTCCTCGGCGCTGACGTCGTAGTGGCGCACGAACTCGTCCGGATTGATGAGGAATTCGCGATCGCGCGGCAGGAAGTGCACCCTCTCGATGTCTTCGCCTGCGAATGCCTTGATCGACTCGCGCGACGGCCAGTACGAGATCACGACGAATTCGGTGATGTCGCCGTCGGCGCGGCGGAACATCTGCGCGCCGAGGTTGCCGGCCATGCCGCGGATCTTCCTGACGCCTTCGTCGTAGAGGTACTTCGCGTATTCGTCGGCGCGCGACGTGAGCACGCGACCGCGCCAGACGCGCGCGATCGCTGCCGGGGCCTTCGGCTTCGCGTACATCTGCCTGAGCTGGGTGGTGTATTCGGCGAGAGGATTGAGTCCCACTTTCGCTCGCCGGGCATCGACGTTCGCGGCATCCTCGATCGCGTAAGGCACCTGTTCTCCGTTCACGTCGTGAAACTGCGTGCCGTAGACCTGCGGTTTTCCTTCGCCGACCCGGATGCGATCGATCGTCAGGGCCAGCAATCCGCGATCGAGGTCGCCGGAGTCGGCGGCGCGCTGCATCAAATCGATGTATTTCTTCTGCGTGGCGAGATCCGCATGCTGGATGACCGTCCACGCTGCGCCTTGCGCTTTCGAGCCGACGAGTGATTTACCCGGCCAACCATGCTTCGCGATGATCGAGTCGATCTCGGTGAGATTCTGCTTGTCGGCGCTCGCTACTTCGGCGATGAGCGCTTCGTTGTTCCGATCGGCGATCCATTTGTAGCGCGCGATCTGGTCGCGATCGCGGATCGCCAGGACCTGCGCGCAGAGATCCTTATTCTGCGCATCGACGCAGGCGGTCTTCGGGTCGGCGGGAATCCACACCTGTTGCGCGTAGATCAGAAGAAGCGCGAATACGGCATGCATCGAAGTCTCCTCACTGCCACAGCATCGGCAGAAACGTTGCCAGCCCGTGCCACTGGTCGATGTGATCGGGCGCGCTGTTCCCTGCAAAGCCCATGACCACGAACGATCCGCGCCTCGCCTCGCTGAGCTGCTGCATCCCGTTAGGTCCCCACTGTACAACCGGCCTTCGCCGGAGACCGAGCTGCCTGATGAGGTAGTCGGTCGTCTCGGTCGTGCTGGCGAAGGTTCCCGGAAAGATCTCCGAATGCGTGATGACAAAGCGCTTCTCGCCGCGGACGGCACGCTCGGCGTATCGGAGAAATGGGGCGAGCTTCGACTCGTCGAGCTTCCCGCCTTCGGCGATGACTTTCTTCTCCGGAACGTAGCTGGTGTGAAGGCCGTCGATCAACAGCACGCCGTCGATCGAGTCGGCCGTTTGCGTGAGGATCTCGCGGATCGCGCCGTAGCCGGCGCTGAAGCCGCTCAGGTACGTTGATCGAATCGGCGGCGACTGAGACCGGATGCGTTCGAGGAGCCGCGGGAAAACCGTGGCGTCCTGAAACGGCAATGAATATCGGCCGCTTCCGGCGCCGAGATTCACCGCCGCCATCACAATCGGCCGTCCGCTGTTCTCGGCAACTTCCATCGGCAGCCAGGAGGCGCCGAGAAAGTGAATGACGAGGTCGGCCTTCTTTTCAGTTTCTGCGGCGGGAGTGATCAGCACCTCCACCGGCTTTGGCAGCAGGCCTTCAATGGTGAAGCGTTTCCCGACGAGCGGACGTTGTTGGACGCGTTCGTGCGAGCGCGTGTTTTCGACCATCGGAGATGGGTTCTGCGGCGCCGGCTTTGGCGCGCGCGTCGTGCAGCCGATGAGAAAGAGAATGAGAACGCGCTTCATGCGATCGTCTTCTCCATTCGCGTCAGTGGGAACGGCGTGCCGTCTTCGAGCTTCGCCGGAACGTTCTCGAGGGCGCGATAGCCGCACGCGGCGTACATCGCCTCGCCGCTGAGCATCGCCATGAGCTCGACGCGGCGAAAGCCGGCCCCGCGCGCGGCATCTTCGCACCGCTCCAGAATCAATCGGCCGATGCCTCGACGTTCGAAACGCGGCACGACGAACATCGCCCGGACGCGCGCCGCCTCGGTTACGGGATCGAGCAGACGCGCGTCGCCGCCGCTCGAGCCGCTTCCGGCGTACAGCTTTCCGCGCTTGCTCCAACCGCCGCAACCGACGATCTCGCCGTCGCTCTCGACGACGAAATACGTGTTGTCGGTGACGAGGTCTTGATCGAGATGCGCAACGAACTTCAGAGCGCCTTCGACCTGCTTCGGATCGTAAGTCCGGTTGCTGATGCCGGCAATCGAATCGCGCATGACGCGCTCGATCTCCGGGATGTCCGAGATCTCAGCCTTTCGAATCGAGAACACGATCCCTTTCCTGCAGCAGTTGCGCGGCGACGCTCACGGCGATCTCCTGCGGCGCATCGGATCCGATCTCCAATCCGATCGGACAGTAGAACGCGCGCTGCGCCTCTTCGGGAAGCCCCGCCTCGGCGATGTCCTGCCGCAGCCGTTTTGCTTTCGAATGACTGCCGATGACGCCGAGGTATGGAAATTTACGCGTGCGGAGGATCTCGATGAGGATGGGCTTGTCGCTGGTGTGGCCCATCGTCATCAGGAGCACGAATGAGTTCTCCGGGATCTTCGCCACTTCAGCGCGCATCTCGGTCGCTCGGATTTTCGTGAGCTTCGGTGACGCGGTGAGTCGCGAAAGCCATTCTTCGCGCGTATCAATGCAGGTGATGCGGCAGTCAAGCCTGAGCAGCGTGTCGATCACCGCCTGGGCCACGTGACCGGCGCCGAACACGACGATGTTCCACCGCGTGACGTTGAACGCCTCGAAGTAGACGCGCACGATCCCGCCGCACGTCATGCCGATGTCTTTTTCCAGGCTCCATTGGAAGTAGCGCGTCTTGGGAGCGGATGAATCGTCGAGGAGCTTCTTCGCTTCGTCGATGCAGCGCGCCTCGATCTTTCCGCCGCCTGTCGTGCCGAAATAGCGGCCATCCGCCGTGACGAGCATCTTCGAGCCGCGATCCTGTGGCGTGGAGCCGAGCGTGTCCACAACCGTGACCGAGACGAAGGGTTCGTTCGATGCGGCGAGCTCGTTCAGCGCCTCGAAGTAAGTCGGCATCGCGATTAGTATCTCGCCATGGCAGTGCTCCGCTCAAAACATGTGGTCGCGAACGGGATGGTCGCCCCGGCGTCGATTCACGTGAACGATGGTCGGATCGAGCGGATTGCCGCGTTCGATGACGCACCTCGAGGCGCTGTCGATTATCACGATTTCGTGATCATGCCCGGCGTCGTCGACTCACACGTGCACGTGAACGAGCCGGGACGGACGGAGTGGGAAGGGTTCGAGACAGCGACACGCGCTGCCGCTGCCGGCGGGATCACTACGATCGTTGACATGCCGCTCAATTCCATTCCGCCGACGACGACCGTCGATGCGTTGCACCTCAAGGCGAATGCGATGAGGGGAAAGCTCCGCGTCGACGCCGGCCTCTGGGGCGGAGTGATCCCCGGCAATCGCCCTGAGCTTCGACGCATGCTCGACAGCGGCGCCTTGGGATTCAAGTGCTTTCTCGTGCACTC
>DASXRT010000102.1:0-12360 GCA_036506455.1 Thermoanaerobaculia bacterium | reverse complement strand
CGTCGCGTACGCACGAATCTGCGCGGGCGACAAGCCAAGCATCTCCGACACCTGCCGGACCGTGAATGACATTGTCGTGGTTATTTTACGTCATTACGTCGGTGGCAGGAGGTCGTGGGTCGTAGGTCGTGGGTACCGGGGACTACAGCGCGTAGATGTTCGCTACCGAGGTACAACAGAGCGATGAATAGCGATTTTCGAAACCTTGTCGTCTGGCAGTTGGCAATGGACTTGGCGAATCGAGTGTACGACGCGTCCGAGCGTCTGCCGAAACAGGAGCTCTTCGTTCTCAGCGAACAAATGCGTGATGCGGCGCTATCAGTGCCAGCGAACATCGCCGAAGGGAAGGGACGTTGGAGTGCGCGAGAATATCGCCAGTTCGTTCGTCACGCTCGAGGTTCATTGCTCGAATTGCAGTCGCACATCCTATTCGCAGGTCGGCGCAAGTTCTTTTCGCAGGAAAGCGTCGACCAACTCATTGCCGACGCTGAAGAAGTAGGTTGCAAGCTGAACGCGCTTCTTCACTACTTGAACCGACGCGCGAAAAGGCCCCCACGACCTACGACCGACGACCTACGACCGAACCCCTGAGCGCGCCTTGGCCGCGCGCGGTGCAGCCTTCGCCGGCTTCCGCTTCGCCTCGCCTTTGACCGGCAGTTTCGCCGAAGATGCGGCTTTCGTTTTTCCGTTGCCGAGACTCTTGCGCAACGCATCCATCAGATCGATGACCTGCGCGCGCGGCTCTTCGGCCTCGGCGCTGGTGATCTCTTCGCCCTCGATTTTCTTCTGGATCAGCGTGCGGATGCGCTCCCGCACCTCATCGCGGTAGTTCTCGGGATGGAACTCTTCGGCTGCGCCCATCTCGGCGAGTTGCACGGCCATCTTCAGCTCGGTGTCCTTGATCACCGCCTCGCCGAGGTCGAGCTCTTCCATCGAACGGATCTCGTTCGGATAGAAGAGCTGCTGCATCACGAGACCCTTGCCCAGCGGTCGGATCACGACGAGGTACTGCTTGCCGCGCGCGGCATACTTCGCGAGAGCCCAGCGGCCGGTTTGCTCGAGCGCTTTCGCGAGCAGCGTGTAGGCGCGATCGCCGCCGCGATCGGGCGCGATGTAGTTCGCTTTCTGAAAGTAGATCGGATCGATCTCGCTGCTCGGCAGGAACTCGACGATGTCGATCTGCTGTGTCGCCTTCTCCTCCAGCGCCTTCAACTCCTCCTCGGTGAAGAGAACATACTGTCCCTTCGAGAACTCGTATCCTTTGACGACTTCGGAGCGTTCGATCGTCCGTTCGTCTTTCGGACAGAAGAGCTGCTGCTGGATACGGCTGCCACAATCCTGGTGGATCATGTTGAAACTGATCCGCTCGGAAGCCTCGGTAGCGGAGAAGAGTTTGACCGGGATGGACACGAGGCCGAAGGCGATCTGACCTGACGCAAATGCTCTTGCCATAGGACTTAGGATTCTACAGTAGGTAGATTAGTTGAACAAGAAACTGTGCAGTGAAGATGCGGAATAACTACCTACGAATCTACAAGATCGTCCGACAAATTCCCCGCGGCCGGGTGGCCACATACGGACAGATCGCCGAGCTCGCCGGCCTCGAGGGTCACGCGCGTCAGGTCGGCTATGCGCTGCACGCGCTGCCGTCCGGTCTGAACATCCCGTGGCATCGCGTCGTCAACGCACGCGGCGAGGTGAGCACGCGCAGCGGCGGAGACTCGGATGAACTGCAGCGACATCTGCTTGAAGCCGAAGGTGTGAAGTTCGATTCGAGAGGGCGAATCGATTTGGAGCGACATCGCTGGAAAAAGGCTCTTAGCTGTTAGCTCTTAGCTCTTAGGAGGACGACGAATGAGGACGGTTCTCCTAAGAGCTAAGAGCTAAGAGCTAACGGCTAGCGCCGGCGCACTAGAAATACTTCAGTGTGATATCGATCAGTTTCTGCTTGAACTTCGTGTATGGCGGGAACATCAGCTCGATCGGGCTGAGACGCGTTTTCTGTTCGAGCACCGCCCGTGCGTTCGAGAACGCCTGGAAGCCGAAGAAGCCATGTCCTTTTCCGATGCCCGACTGCCCGACTCCGCCGAATGGCAGATTGACCTGGAAGAAATGAATGAGCGTGTGATTGATGACGGTCGCGCCGGCAGTCGTGCGCGCGAGCACCTCGCGAACGACGCGCCGGTTCCGGCTGAACACGTATGACACGAGCGGCTTCTCGCGATTGTTGATGAAGCGAATCGCCTCATCGAGCGAGCCGTACGTGAGCATCGGCAGCAACGGTCCGAAGATCTCCTCCTGCATCACGGGAGAGTCCGCGCTGACGTTGGCGAGCACGGTTGGAGCAATGACGCGCGGGTCGCTTGATGGGCCACTCGTGATCGCCTCCGCTCCCGCCGCGACTGCGGAGTCATGCAGCCTGCGTACGCGAGCGGCGTGGCGCTCGTTGACGATCACGCCGCGCGAGCCCTCAACCTCCATCGAACGGATCGCGGCGAGCAGTTTGTCGACGAATGGTGCTCGCACCGCGTCGTCGACGAGGAGATAGTCGGGGGCGATACAGACCTGCCCGCAGTTGAAGAACTTGCCCCAGGCGATTTTCTTCGCCGCCTCGTCGAGATTCGCGGTGCGATCGACGATCACCGGCGACTTCCCGCCGAGCTCCAGCGTGACCGACGTGAGATGCTCGGCCGCCGCTTTCATCACGATCTTTCCGACCGCCGGACTTCCCGTGAAGAAGATGTGATCGAACTTCTTCCGCAGCAGCGCCTCGGCCACACGCGCATCGCCTTCGATGACGGCCACTTCGTTCTCGGCGAACAGATCGCCGACGATCCGCTTGATGCACGCGCTCGAGTGCGGCGTCATCTCGCTCGGTTTCAACATTACGCAATTGCCCGCCGCGACCGCCGAGACGAGTGGGCCGAAGCTGAGATTGAACGGGAAGTTCCACGGCGAGATGATCAGGACCACGCCCTTCGGTTCGTACACGATGCGCGACGACGCTCCGAGGAGCGCGAGAGGTGTGCGCGCTCGGTGCGGCTTCATCCACTGGCGGATGTGGCGCGCCGCGTGACGCGCTTCGCCGACCACGGCATACGTCTCCGAGAGATCGACCTCCGCGGCGGGCTTGCGATAGTCGTCCCACATCGCGGCGCGGATTTCATCGCGCCGCGACATCATCGCGCGCTCGATGCGCAGGAGCTTTTCTCGACGTTCAGCGGCCGTCGATGCGGCCACTCGCTCCCGGTTTTGCCGAAGCGCTTCGTAGATCCGGTCGACGGAAAAGGCGGCAGCCGGAACGCTGGCCACGCAGAGATTCTACGGGAACGTGACCTCCGCGATATCGCTGAAGTGAATGTATACGGGCTCGGCTGTCTTGTGATCGAGGGCGATGACGTCGACTTTGTATCCGAAGCACGCATCGACGAACGCGGCCGTCGATGTGCCGCCGCCGGCCTTCAGCTCGACGTTGATCGCCGGGATCGAACCGCTGTTGCAGCACGCGGCATCGTTCAATTGAGCCGGGCCGGCGAGCCGCCGGATCTCCGCGCGATCAGGCACAAACGGTGTTCCACCAGCCTTGCAGAGATTCAGCTTCGTATCTTTGGTGTAGCCGCTAAAGGGAGCGAGAGAGCCGAACTCGACGCTTTCGGTATCGACCTCGTACGTCGTGCCGGCGATCGTGCGCACCTTGACCGTCGGCTTCGGCGCGAGTTGGAACGCACGCGTGGCATCGCCGGAAATGTTCACGTTGATCGTGACCGGCTCGTAGCCGGTGCGTGTGAGCGTCAGTGGCACATCGCGGCCGGTGCTCATCTTCAGAGTGAAATTTCCGGTGGCATCGGAATGCGTGATGACCTTTCCGGCGCCGATGACCTGGACCTGAGCGACCGCCGCGCCGGTTGAAGTGTCCGTGACGGTGCCGGCGAGTGTCGCCAGACCGGCCGGGAGGGCGGGCGCCACAGCGCGCCGCTTCGGACCGGCGGCGAATACAGCACACATGACGATGGCACTGACGAACAAACGGGAACGAAGGGTCATGGATCTCCTCACGGGCGGCGCATCGTAGCATCCGCCGATTCTTTTACGGCTCAGAGACTGGAAACGTCACAGCGTTCGATATACTTCGCGCCCGTGAAAACGGGACTGTTTGTTTGCATGGTGCTTGCGCAAGCTGTAACGTCTCAACCCGCTCCCACTGCTGACGATGCCGCGCGTTTCGTCGCGGACGCCGAGGCGCGGCTGGCGGTGATCAATGTGGATCAGCAGCGCGCGTCGTGGGTCGCCGAGAACTTCATCACCTACGACACGCAGCTCATCGCCGCCAAGGCGAACGAGCAGCAGATCAACCTGGGCGTCGATCTGGCGAAACAGGCCGCGAAGTTCGACAACGTGCCGAATCTGCCGTTCGACGTCCGGCGCAAGCTCGATCTGATCAAGCTTTCGCTCACGACGCCCGGACCTTCGGATCCGGCCAAGACCGCCGAGCTGGCGCGCATCGGTGCGGAGATGGACGCCATGTATGGCGCCGGCAAGTACTGTCCGCCGGGCGCCACCGGCGACAAGTGCCTCGACATCAACACCATCTCGCGCATCATGCGCGAGAGCCGCGAGCCGGCGCGCCTGCTGGAAGTCTGGCGCGGATGGCACACCATTTCCCCACCGTTGCGCGAGAAGTACACGCGCTTCTTCCAGATCATGAACGAAGGTGCGCGCGAGCTGGGCTACAGCGACACCGGCGTGATGTGGCGATCGAAGTACGACATGCCGCCCGAGGCATTTGCGACGGAAGTCGATCGGCTGTGGAATCAGGTCAAGCCACTGTATGAGTCGCTGCACTGCTACGTGCGATGGAACCTGACCAAGAAATACGGTGCGGACATCGTCCCTCCAGGCAAACCGATCCCCGCGCATCTCCTCGGCAACATCTGGGCGCAGGAATGGGGCAACGTCTATCCGCTCGTCGAGTCGAAAGGTCTGCCCGGCCGCGGGTATGACCTGACGAAGATCCTCGAAGCGCGCAAGGACATCGACGAGATCGGCATGGTGAAGATCGGCGAGCGATTTTTCACGTCGCTCGGGTTCGATCCGCTGCCGAAGACGTTCTGGGAGCGCTCTCTGTTCACAAAGCCGCGCGACCGCGACGTCGTCTGTCACGCCAGCGCGTGGGATATCGATGACGTCACCGATCTGCGCATCAAGATGTGCATCGAGAAAACGGAAGAGGATCTGACCACAATCCATCACGAGCTCGGTCACAACTTCTATCAGCGCGCGTACAACACGAAGTCGTTCCTCTACAAGAACAGCGCGAACGATGGATTCCACGAAGCGATCGGCGACACGATCGCGCTGTCGGTGACGCCCGGATATCTCGTGAAGATCGGACTGCTCCACAAAGAGCCGCCCGCGGAGTCGGACATCGCTCTGCTGCTGCGCGACGCACTCGATAAGATCGCGTTCCTGCCGTTCGGCGTGCTGATGGACAAGTGGCGGTGGGGCGTGTTCTCCGGCCAGATCACTCCGGCCGACTACAACAAGGCGTGGTGGGATCTGCGGCGTCGTTATCAGGGCATCGAACCAGCCGGCGCGCGCGGCGAGGATCTGTTCGATCCGGGCGCGAAATACCACATCGCGGCAAATGTGCCATACGCGCGCTATTTCCTCGCGCGCATCCTCCAGTTCCAGTTCCATCGCGCGCTCTGCCAAACCGCTGGCGCCACCGGTCCACTCAACCGTTGTTCGATCTACGGCAACAAGGCCGCGGGCGCGCGGCTGGCGAAAACGCTCGAGATGGGACAGAGCCGCCCATGGCCCGACGCGCTCGAAGCGATGACCGGCCAACGGCAGATGGACGCCACCGCGATCATCGATTACTTCAAGCCCCTCAAATCGTGGCTTGACCAGCAGAACAAAGGGCAGACCTGCGGTTGGTAAACAGTGCTGGGTGCTGGGTGCTGAGTAAAAGGCACTCAGCACTCAGCACTCAGCACTTTCTTCTCCCATTCGCTGCGCAAGATTCCGTAGTAGATGACATCGACGAATTCATCCCACTTTTTCACATGCTGTCGCAGTGAGCCCTCGTATTTCATACCGTTCTTCTCCATGACTCGGCCCGACGCAGCATTGCGCGAGAAGTAACCCGCGTAAATTCGATTCAACTTCAGCTCTTCGAATCCGTACCGGATGACCGCGGCGACCGCCTCGGTCGCGTAGCCGCGGCCCCAGAAGGGAACTCCGAGCCAGTAACCGATTTCGGCGCGCTCGTAGTCGCGCTTCATGTGCAGGCCGATTGCGCCGACGAGCTCGCCGTCGTCGATGGCAAAACTGAAATCACCTTCTTCGATCCGCTTCTCGTGCGCGC
The DNA here is from genome assembly GCA_036506455.1 of Thermoanaerobaculia bacterium. Lineage (GTDB taxonomy): Bacteria > Acidobacteriota > Thermoanaerobaculia > Gp7-AA8 > Gp7-AA8 > DASVHS01. The sequence goes on along the minus strand of DASXRT010000102.1, from coordinate 5,993 downwards.
TGATCCATTCCTCCGCTGCGCCGTCAGGATAAGGATGCGGAATGAGAATCGTGTTGCGGGCCACCTCGCGAGCACCGGCGAGCTCCTGCACGCGCGGTGAGTCAGCAATCTCGAACGGTCGGAGTACGAGGCGCTGTGTCCTGAGCGTCGGCCGGTTCATGCAGCCGATTGTAAAGACTCGAGCAGCTCGCGTACGCGGCGGCGCACTTCGCGCTCATCGGCCGTCATCCGATCGCCTTCCAGCGCGTCGAGCAGTGACCGCAGCGCGCGATACGCATCGCCGCGATCGGAGCTCTCACGCATGAGCTTCGTCACGTCGATGCCTCGCTCGACGAGACGTTCGTGAACCGCTTCGCGGATCTGCGCGGGCGAGCGATCGGCGACGAGCTGGCGGATGCGTCGCCATTCGCGGCGACGGCGCTCCATGACGCGCGCGATCAACAAAACGACGAGCACTACCGCGAGAGCGGCAGCGGCAGTCTCCGCCACACGCCAGACGCCCGAAGAGGAACGCAGCGGGGATGAAGCCCCGTTGCGCGACGTGAGGTCACGCGAAGCGGCCGACACCGTGAGCATCGAGGCTTCGCAGCGGAGAACGTGCGTGGTTGCGGTCGATGGCAAGAACGACTTCAGCGTGAGCGCGGGAATCATCAGAGAGCCGGAGCGCGCCGGAAAGAGAAGATACTGCCATCGCCGCGTCATCGCCGGAACGGACGTCGATCGATCGATTGACGTGGCACGGTCGACGAGCTGCACGTCGGCCTGGGGAAGGCTCTGGAACAGCGGCGTCGCCGCGGAGCGCAGATTGCCTCGTCCGCTCAGCGATACGTCGAGAAGCACCGGACCGCCGTTCTTCTGTCGCGGCTTCGAACAGTTCAGCGTGAGATCGCCGACGACTGCGCCCGCGGCCGCCGCGGGCAGCGGACGAACGGTCACCGACAAAGGCGCCGACGAGAAGCTGACGTCGACGACGTTGCCTTCGAACAGCCCGAACGGACCGCCGCTGCTCCTGCGCATGACCGCTGCTTCAACTTCCATCGATCCGATCGGCAGCGTTCCGCTGCGCAGAGGAAAGAGCGCTACGCGGCGAATGGGCATGCGCTGCATCACGTACTCGCCGACAAAGGTCTGCGTCGCCTGCGAGCTGCGCACGTCGACCTCTTCGACCCAGAACTCGGCGAGCTTCGGGACCGAGCCGATCTGCCAGTCGTGGACGGTCGCTGCGTTGTAAAGCCACCAGGTGACGACGACCTGCTCACCGACATACGCCTCGCTCTTATCCGCCTCGGCGACAACGAAAAATGGATCGCGTCCCGTGGCCAGAAGCTCGCGCAGAACCGTCGACGGTTCATTCGATCCCGCGGCCCGATCAGGGAGAACCTGCAACACCACCGCCGCAAACGTCTCGCGCTCGCCATCAGGCAGGACGATAACCACCGGCCCGACTCGCGCTGGCCCCGGCGCTACGGCGCGAGCGAGGAACCGAAACACTTTCCGCCGCACGACCGTCCCGTTGATCCAGGAAAACTCCGACGACACGGACGGCGTCGAGCTGATCGTCAGATTGCGAACGGGAACATCGACATCGTCGACGGTTGCAAATGCGTCCTCGAGCGACACCGTGATCGTGACGGACTCATTCACGCGAAGGCTGTGGCGATCGACTGATAAATCGTTCGCAGCGGCGCTTGACGCGAACAAGAGCGCACACAAAAAACCGAAATGTTGAATGTTGAATGTTGAATGTTGAATGTTCAATGGGGCTCCGCGCTCGTCAACATTTAACATTTAACATTCAACATTCAACATTCCTGTCCTACCACCCCACCCGCACACTCTCCCCACGCGCCCGTTTCATCCTCTGCATCTCTTCCTGCTCCTGCTGCTGCACCGATCGCAGCAGCGCCTCGGCGTCGCTCTGCTGTTCCTTTTCCTCCTGCTTCTGACCGGTGGAAGGGGCGTTCTGCTTTTGCTGCTGCGATGGCGACGGCTGCTGCTGTCCCTGCCGTCCGCCCGTCGAGCGCTTCATCTCCTGCAGACGACCGAGCGCAATTTCGAGATTGCGCTTCGCCTGCGCGTCGGTCGGGCGCAGCTTCAGCGAGTCCACGTAATCGCGAATGGCGTACTCGTACGCCTTCGACGCCAGTGCGCTGTTGCCGCGGTTGTACAGGCCGTCGGCACGCAGGGTGCGATCCTGTATGGCGCGCGAGAGCGTCGCCGAGCCTTCCGAAGTCTTTCCCGCGGCGATCTGCGCGGTGCCGAGGTTGAACGCGGTGCGGGGGTTGGGCAGAAGTCGATCGGCGCTGGCGAACGATCGCGTGGCTTCTTCGTAATGCTTCGTCGAATATTGCGTCGTGCCGCGCTGCGCCGCGGCGTGCGAGTTGGTGTCGCGCCAGACGCGCTGCAACATCGCCGCCGGCGAAAGAGCGAGCAGGAGCGCGATCACCGCTCTCATTCCGCACCTCGATTCACGAGCGACCCGCAGAAAAACGCCACGAAGGCGATGGCCAGAGGCCATTGGTAGCGATCGATCGGAACGCGCAGCGGTCTGCGCCGATCGCCGCCGCGGCTTCGCTCCGCGAAGAGCGGCACAAGCGCGTGCTCAGCAAATGGATTGTCGAGGAAGCGGCCGCCCGTCGCGCGAGCGATGCGCTGCAGGACATCAGGCTGCTCGTGGGTCGTGACGATCTGCCCCCACTCGTCGCGCAGGACGCCGTTGCCGGCCGGAATCGTCGATCCCACCGGCGTGCCGACCGCGATCGTCGAGATGTCGATCCCGCGCGTCTTCGCGCGATGCAAAGCTTCGGTCAGAGCGAGCCTGCTCCCCTGCTCCTCGCCATCGGAGATGATGACGATGTCGGCCTTCTGACTCGTCTCGCCCTGCAATAGTTTGAGTGCCGCCGTGATCGCGGCGCCGAGGTCCGAGCCGGCTTCGCCGACTTCTCCGGTCTGCAGGGTGTCGATCAGCGAGAGTAGCGCCTCGTCGTCGTTGGTCAGCGGGGCGATCACTTCGGCTGATCGCTCGAACGCCACGACCGCCGACCGCCCTTCGGTCGTTGCGATGAGGCGCTTGGCAATCGCCTTTGCGGCCGACAGTCGCGACACGCCCACGTCCTCCGCCGCCATACTGTTCGAGACGTCGATGACGATGACGCGATTCGCTTCGCGATCGATGATCGGCAGCGTGGTGAATCCTGCTTCGGGTCCGGCCAGCGCGATCGATGTCGCGATCAGCGCCGCGGTGAGCAGATAAGGTCGCAGGATCCGCGCCGGATTCGCGACGCCGCGCAGACGCTCCGATGAAAAGCGCCGCGCAATACGCGTGCGGATACGTTCGCGTGAGAGGAGAAAGACGAGCACGAGCGGTGCGACCGCCGCGAGCCACAGCCAGAGAGGTGCGCGGAACGTCATGCCGTCACCTTCTGCCACATCGTCTCTGCGCCGGTGAGCGAGAACAGCAGCAACGCCAGGCCGCTCGCGAGCGGCCAGACGTACAACTCTTCCACGACTTCCGTCTTCGGCGCGGTGAGACGCGACTTCTCCAGCCGATCGATGCGCTGCAACACATCACTCATCGCGTGCGCGTTGGTGGCGCGGAAATACTCGCCGCCCGTGGTGCCGGCGATCGCGCGCAGCGACGTCTCATCGATCTCGCCGCGGATATGTTGATAGACGGTCTCGACCTCGCCGGTGAACGGGTTCTGACGCTTGATCGGAAGCGGCACCGGGCCCTCGCTTCCTACGCCGATCGCATAGACTTTGATTCCGTACTTGGCGGCGAGTCCCGCCGCGACGAGCGGATCGATCGAGCCGGCGTTGTTCACGCCGTCGGTGACGAGGATGATCACGCGGCTGTGGCTCTTCGAATTGCGCAGCCGGTTCACGCATGTCGCAATCGCGTGACCGATGGCGGTGCCGTTGCCGTTCTCGCCGACATCGGCGCGGTCGAGAATCGATCGCGCGACGTCGCGGTCGAACGTGATCGGCACGCGCGTCACAGCGCGCACACCGAACGTGACGATGCCGATGCGGTCGTCGACGCGGCGCTCGATGAAGTCGCCGATCAGATCCTTGGCAACGGCGAAGCGGTTGCGCGGACGGAAGTCTTCCGCGGCCATGCTGCCCGAGGCATCGAGCGCAATGACGATGTCGATCCCGTAGCGATCATTGGCTGCCGCACGGATCACACGCTGCGGCCGCGCCAGCGCAACCGTAACGAGCAGCAGCGCGAGAATCTCCAGCGCGAAGGGGATCAGCGCAGTACGCGCGCGGAACGAGCGTTTCGGTCCGATGAGTGAAAGCGATGAGAAGAGGAACGCGGCAAAGTGCCGCCGCCGATCGTGCACGAGGATCGCCACGCGCGCGATGACGGCCAGAGCGAGCAGAAGCGCGAGCGGCGTGGCCAAACGGATCATGCCGCCTGCTCCTCCTCTTCTTCGCGCGCAACAGGAATCATTTCCAGAGCGCGCGCCGCAAGCGCGTCGAAGTCGGCGGAGGGCGCACCCCACGGCGAGAACTTTTCCAGATCGCCCTGCCGGAGAATCTGCGCGATGACCGCGACATGCTGCGCATCGACGCGCGGCAGGAGCTGCGAAGTCGTCAGGTCGACGCCGAAATGCGGCGAGAGCGACGAGAGATACAGTCGAGTCGCATCCGCAAGCGCCGCCCAACGATGCGGATGGTCGCCCAGCGAGGCGATCGTCAGCCGGAATCGCTCCGCCGGATCGAGCAGCGGCTCCTCTTCAATGATCTGCTCTCGACGTCGCGCGAGCATGATGACGGCGATCCAGGAGGCCGCGGCCATCGCGGCAGCAGCGGCGATCAAAGCAAACGGCACACTCGAAAACGGCAAACCGACAGGCGGCCGCAACGGCGCCGGATCGAGCTTGTCCTTCGCCTTGAGCACCGACCGCACCGGCACCCTGAGATTGCGAAAGCGCACCCCGCCGGTGACGCCGCTGATCACAAACGGCTTCGGCTCGAAGGTGCGCACGACGACGCGCGAGCCGTGCTGCGACACGATCTCGTATGCGGATGATGGATCGAGCACGACCGGCTGCTGAAAATCGATCGTGATGAGATCGCCGACCGTGGGCGTCGCCGGCCGCAACGTCGCCGTGATGATGAGAAAGAGAAAGATCATGGCCGTCGCAACACCCGGTCGCGGAAAAAGCGCAGCAGATCGCGGTCGTAGGGCGCAGCGGTCGACACCGGCAGCCAGTCGATGCCGCTGCTGCGGAAACGGCGCTCGAGCTGCTGCCTTCGCTGAAAGGCGCGGCGCGCGATCTCCGTGCGCTCGAGATCGACGAGACGAGCTTCGCCCGTCTCCGCGTCGACGATGCGAGCGAGACCGCGATCGGGAAAACGCTCCTCGCGCGGGTCGCCGATGGCAACCGCGATGAGATCGTGCTTTCGATTGAGACGCCTGAGCGAGCCTTCGAACGCGCCGTCCATGAAATCGGAGAGCAGGATGACCACCGCCCGTTTCGCGCTGACGCGTTCGAGAAATCGCGTGGCCTGCTCGAGATCCGCGGCGCCGGCGGGCCCGCGCATCGCCGCATCCACCGCCGCCCGCACAATCACCTGCGCATGCTCCCTCCCCTTCCTCGGCGGGATGTACGTGCGGACGCGATCGGAGAACAGCAGCAGTCCGACGCGATCGGAGTTCTGCACGGCCGAGAATGCGAAGACCGACGCGAGCTCCGCGGCGATGTCGCACTTGCGCCAGTCGACCGAGCCGAACGACATCGAGCCGGAGACGTCGATGGCGATGAGAATCGTCAGGTCACGCTCCTCGATGAACTGCTTCACGTGCGGCACGCCACTGCGCGCGGTGACGTTCCAGTCGATCGTGCGAATGTCATCGCCCGGCTGATATTCGCGGACCTGCGAGAACTCGATGCCGCGGCCGTGAAACGCGGAGTGGTAATCGCCGGCGAACCCGGCGCGGATCATGCGCGCGCTCAGAATCTCGAGATCGCGGACTCTGCGAG
>DASXRT010000101.1:0-15480 GCA_036506455.1 Thermoanaerobaculia bacterium | reverse complement strand
TGGCTGGGAGGCAGGGAGTCGAACCCCGATATGCTGGTCCAGAGCCAGCTGTCCTACCATTGAACGACCTCCCAGCAAGAGGAGCGGCGCGGGCGCGCCGACGGCGAAGGACAAAGATGCTACTCGCGCCAAACGTGACCGTCAACATCAGAATTCCGTTGCGATTGGTGGCACAATCTTCGACAGGAATTGCATCGTGCTACCGGAAGTCTTCGAATGCCCGCAGTGCCAGCGACAGTTCGTCTTCGAACTCGTCGAGTCATCCGAAGACCGTTCCATCTACTGCCCACAATGCAAACGCTACCTCGGTGAAAAGGACATCAACTTCATCCTCCTGACCGAAATCGAAGAGCTCACCGAACGGCTGCGCTTCGAACGCGACCGTCTGGAAAAAGACGAAGCCGTGTACGGGATGGGCGATTGCGACGCCGAGCTGCGCACGTACGGAACCGAAGTGCACAAAGTCGTCGCCATTCTGCGCAAGACGCTCGCCGACCTCGACTCGCTCAAGCATTCCTATCGTTGAGCCGATTACCTCTGCGCGGCATCCTCGTCGCTGATTTCTCCCGCGTTCTCGCCGGACCTCTCTGCACGCAACTGCTCGCCGACGCCGGCGCGCGCGTCATCAAAGTCGAAGAGCCGGAACGCGGCGATGAAACACGCCGCTGGGGTCCGCCGTTCCTCCGCGGCGTCAGCGCGTATTTCCTCGCGGTCAATCGCAACAAAGAATCGATCGCCGTGGATTTGAAATCGGCGCAGGGACGTGAAGTGGCGAAGCGGTTGATCGAGCGCGCCGACGTCGTCGTCGACAACTTTCTTCCGACGCAGCGAAAGAAGCTCGGCATTCGCCGCAACCCGCGCGCGGTCCACTGCTCGATCACCGGTTTCGACAGCGACACGCGCGAGGCGGACACGCCCGGCTACGATTTGCTCGCGCAGGCGGCGTCCGGTCTGATGGCGATCACCGGCGAGCCCGATGGCGAGCCGATGAAAGTCGGCGTCGCTCTATCGGACGTTCTGACCGCCCACCATGCAGCGGGCGCGATCTGCGCCGCGCTTTACGCGCGCGAGAAGACAGGCCGAGGGGAGCGGATCGAAGTGTCGCTGTTCAGTGCGACGGTGTCGTCGCTGGTCAACGTCGCCCAGAACGCCCTCATCACGGGTCGTGAGCCGATCCGGTGGGCAAACGCGCATGCGTCGATCGTTCCCTATCAGCTTTTCCACGGCAGCGATCGTCCGTTCGCCGTCGGCGCCGGAACCGATCGCCACTTCCAGTCGCTCGGTGAAGTGATCGGCCGCTCGGAATTGGCCCGCGATCCGCGGTTTGCGACGAACACCGCGCGCGTGGAACATCGTGACGACCTGGTCCCTCTGCTCGACGCGATCTTCCGAACGCGACGCGCGCAGGACTGGGTCGAGCGCTGCCGCGGTGCGGGCATTCCGGTCGCGCTCGTGCAGGGGGTCCGCGAAGCGCTCGAGAGCGAGCCTGGACGCGCCCTCATCGTCTCGATCGATCACTCGGAAGCGGGCCCGTACGACGCCGTGGGCAGTCCGATCCTGTTCGGCGGGAAACGTTTTCCGATCCGCAGCGCACCACCGCGACTCGGCCAGGATACGAAGAAGATTCTCCGTGAGCTGGGCATCACTTCTTGACGAGGACCCAGATCATCAGAGTCGCGCACGTGAGAAAGACGAACGCGAGCGTCGCGACGAGGAGAACGATGTGACGGATGTCGCCGGGTTTCGCCGTACCGAATGCGCGGAATGTCAGAAACAACAGCGTTGCGGCGATCCCGACGACGACGAATCCGGCAACAATGATCAACGTGACGAGCGCATTGAACTCCATGGCTCGTAAACCTTACCTCGAAGCGGCGATCTTCGACTTCGACGAGACGCTCATCGATCTCGAGCGCGAGCACACCGCCGCTGACGAGCGACTCTGTCGTGCCATGGGCAGCCGCTACGCCGACATGCCCGAAGAGTTTCGCAACGCCTCGGGCCGTCGCATCATCGACGACATCCGCGACATGCGCGAGTTTTTCGGATGGACGAGCCCGATCGACCAGCTCCTCGCCGAGCGCCAGCGCTATTTCGACGAGGAGATCGCGGCATCTTCCGATCTCGAGCTGATGCCGGGCGCCCGGCGGATCATCCTCGAGCTGCACGCACGCGGAATCCTGCTCGCCGTCGCGTCATCGGCTGTGCGCAGCTCGATCGAGACGATCCTGGCACGCTTCGATCTCCTTCGATACTTCGCGGCGATCATCGACGGAAGCGAAGTGACACGCGGGAAACCCGATCCGGAGGTGTACTTCGTCACCGCGGGAAGGCTCGGCGTCGATCCGGCGCACTGCGTCGTCTTCGAAGATTCCACGCTGGGCGTACGCGCCGCGAAAGCAGCCGGCATGTTCTGTATCGCCGTTAGAAATCCAAGCGCCCAGACGTTTCAGGATTTGACGCCGGCGGATATCGTGGTCTCTTCGTTCGATGAGGTCATTTTTTGACCGAGTTCGCGCTGAGCTCCGCCACGACGCGGATCAGATTGCGCCCGGCGTCATCGGCGACCTCGTAGGCGCGACAGAGCGTCTCGAGCTCTTCTTCATCCTCATATCCGGCGACCGTGAATCCGTTGCGAGGCTGGTCCGACAACTGCGAGCGGCGGATGGTCCACGTGTTGCCGTCCCAGAGATACGTCAGATAGCCGCGCGATCGCGAACGGCGCGCCTGTCCGAGCTGAGGCAGGATCGCCGCTTCGCCCGCGTGAGCGGCGGCGTTCGCCTTTTGCGCCGCGAGGACGCGCCCGACGAATATCGCCATCATGTCTTTCAGCTTCTCCACCGATCCCCTGCTCGGCTGGTAGAACGATACGGCTGACTGTGAAATCGTGGCCTGCCCTTTGACCGTGGCCGTGCGAACGACATTCGTGCGGACTACTTCGCACGTGAACTCGAGCTCCTGCCCCTGCCACCGAAAGGACAGATCGAAGCGGTCGCCCTTCTTGACGGCGCCGTAATGCTCAATAAATGCGCCGTCCATCCCGATATCGAGGATCAGGGCGCTGACGCCGTTCACGGTCGCCAGAATCGGGTTCGCTAACTTCATTCGTTGAAGGGTTCTGGGCTGCTTCAGGGACATCGCGCCGATATGGTAAGCGCTTTGCTCGCATTCCTGGAGAGCGTTCCGATGAAGGTCCCATTCATCAATCGCGAGCGGCGCAGCGTCCTGCGTGTCGATCCGGACAGCACCTGGACAACGGTGTTGCCGGTGACCTTCATCATCGTCTCATTGTTGTCGCTGGTCGTGCTGCCGCTGGTGGTGTCGCGTCACACATCGAAGATGCGCGACGAGATCAATCAGGTGGCCGAGCCAGCCCGGCGCGCCGCGAACCAGATTCAGATCGATCTCTTCGGTGAGCTCGACAAGATCATCGCCTATCAGGTCACTGGCGAGATCCAGTACCGCGACGACTACTTCGCATACGTCGCGGAACAGGATCAGAACCGGCGCGCGCTCGCGCGTCTGGCGCCGAAGCTCGATGAGGAGCTGAAAGGAAATCTCGACGCGCTCTTCGCGCAGGCGGAGCGATGGCACCAGACCGTCCGCGGCAGCGAGTTCGTTTCGCGGCAGCTTCCGCAGGAAGTCTTTCTGGCCCGGCTGTTCGAAAGTCATCCGGCGTACGACCGCGCATTGAAGTCGGCGTCGGATCTCGAGATCGCTCTGCACGCGGCCATCGAGCAGCGGCTCACGCAGATCCGCAAAGCAGAGAGCCTGAACGTCTCTCTCACGATCATCCTCACTCTCCTGGCCCTCACCTCGGCGATGCTCGTGGCCGGACTGGGACGACAGATGCGACTTCTCGCGGCCGAAGCCGAGCGCCGCCGAATGGACGCGGAGCGCGAGGCGGAGGAGGCGACCACCGCGCGCAATGACGCGGAGAGAGAAGAGCGGCGTGCGGCATTTCTCGCCGGCGCGGTGCAGGAGTTGACCGCGTCGCTCGACTATCAGGAGACCATTGCGGCGCTGGCCCGGCTGATCGTTCCCAACCTCGCGCAGGCATGCACGATCGATATCGTCGGTGGGGATGGGAAGCTCCGTCGTGCCGCCGCCGCGCATCGCGATCCTGAGCGCGCCGCGAAGCTCGCCGCCGACATCGGCAAGCAGCCGCGCGACATTCCGGACATCCTCATCAAGATCATGGAGGAGAGGCAGGCGCGCGTCGTCGGCAGCTCGTCCGGCATGCACGAATACGCGACGGGGGCGCCGGCGAAGACCGGCACCATGGTCGTCGTCCCGCTCGTGAGCCGCGGTCAAAACCTCGGCGTCATCATCGCCGTGGCGCCGGAAGGAAAACCATTCACGCAGGACGATGTGCCGTTCTTTGCGGAGCTGGCGCGACACGCGTCGCTGGCCATCGACAACGCGCGGCTGTATGCCGAGTCGCAGCAGGCGGTGCGTGCGCGTGAAGAAGTACTCGCGATCGTGTCGCACGATCTCCGCAATCCGCTGAATGCGATCACCCTCGCGTCATCGCTGTTGCAGACGTCCGAAGGGATCAGCGCCGAAGATCGCGAGCAGATCGACACGATCGCCGTGGCAGCCAAGCGGATGAGCCGTCTGATCGAAGATCTGCTCGACGTCACACGCCTCGAAGGAGGCAAGCAGCTTCCCATCGAGCCGTCTGTCGTCAATGTCTCATCGTTGCTCGATGAAGCGTTCGAGCTGTTCAAGCCGCAGGCTGCCGCGAGCTCCGTGACTTTGCAGTGCACGCCCACAAAGGATGTTCCGCCGATTCACGCCGATCGCCACCGCGTGCTGCAGGTGTTGTCGAACCTGATCGGCAATTCGTTGAAGTTCACTCCGGCAGGCGGCGTGATCAAGTGCTCGGCGGAGCGTCACGACGGAGAAGTGCTCTTCATGATCTCCGACACAGGGCCCGGGATTCCGAAACAGCATCTGGGCGATGTGTTCAGTCCGTACTGGCAGGCCAAGCGCGCCGAACGACTCGGAGCAGGACTCGGGCTTCCGATTGCGAAGGGAATCGTCGAGTCGCACGGCGGAAAGATCTGGGTCGAAAGCGACGAAGGGAAGGGAACGCAGTTCTACTTCACTCTTCCGGTCGAGGAAGAAGCACGCGAGGCCGTCATATCTTCGGCGGAATCTCGAGCGCGTCGCTGACGCTCAACTCTGCGAAGAGCCGGATGAGCCGGCGGCCTTCTTCGTCAGAGGCCTCGTAGACGCGACACAGACGCTGCATCTCCGCGCTGTCTTCGTTTCTGGCGACTGTGAAACCGATGGCCGGCTGTTCCGGCAGAAAGACGCGGCGCCTTCGCCAGACACCATTCTCCAGGCGATAGCAGAGAAACGCGGCGTCGGCGCCGCGCACGGTCTTGTCGCCGTCGACGGACGATACGCTCTGAGGGATCGTGTTGGGCGGCAACTTTCTGCGCACTTCGAATTCGTGCGTGACGAGATCGGCCAGCATGCTGCGCAGTCTGTCGCCCGAATCGTCGACAGCCGCCAGAAAGCGGACTCCCGACTCATTGTTGATCGTGCGCACGACTTCGCAGCGCATGCCGATATTCACGCCGGCGTGCGAAAAGCGCAGCTCCGCGTATTCCTTTCCGATCGGATCGGTGTGGCGCACGCGCGCGCCGAGCACGCCGATCTCGAGGATCGAGACGGCGACATCGCCGAGTGTGGCGGGGACAGTGGGGTCGAGACGGAGACGCTGAAACTCACGCCGCTCTTCGCCGACCAGACGCATCGCGCGTAATTGTATCTGTTGTCCTTCTCCCGGAGGGAGAAGGCTATCGGATCGTCATGGAGTTCTGGATCTTCACCGACGCCAGATACGTTCCGCGCACGTGCTGTCGATATTGATTCGTTCTCGAACTGACGCGACGCAGATAATTCTGCGTTTCGGTGAACGGCGGGATGCCGCCGAACTTCTCGACGTTGCCTTCGCCAGCGTTGTACGCCGCCAGGGCCATGCGCTGATTGGGGAAGCGATCGAGCAGATAGCGGAGATACTTCGTTCCGGCGGCGATGTTCTCCGCGGGATTGAAGAGATCATCCGCGCCCATGAGCCTTCCGGTCTCCGGCACGATCTGCATGAGTCCGAGGGCGTTCTTGTTGGAGACGAGGCGGGGACGAAAATCGGATTCTGCTTCGATGACCGCGGCCACCAGCTCCGGGGCGAGACCATTTCGGGTTGCCTCGCGATAGATGATCGAGCCGTACGGAACGTTGGCACTGAAGAAGTGTTCTTTGATGCGATCGAGGGTGAACGCCTGCGGCCGGAGCGTCGGATTGAGGAACTGTTCGCGCATGCGCTCGGTCGTGAAGATGGCGAATCCAGGGTCGCGTCGAGTGGTCAGCATGGCCAGTCGATCGCGCAGCATCGTCTTGCCGATCGTCACGTCCATCGCCTCGGTCGGAAACTGCAGGGAACCGAGCGCGATGGGCACTCCCACGAGCAGCGCGATGCCGCGCGCCTTCAGGCGCGAGGCGGCGCGAAGAGAGCGTCGCCACGGCGTCCGTTCGCGGCGCGCGTGAATCTGGCAGGAGCAGATGATGCGGTACTCATCATCCCCCCTCCACTTCCGCTGGCGATGGTCTCTTGTACTCATACGATGTTGGGCCACGGGCAAAAGGCGCACCAAACTCGACCGCAAGAAGACCAAGTTTCTGAAGCAGCGAGACATGTTGCTCGCAGCGTTACCTCGAGGCGGGTGTTCGTTTCAGTGGACGCAACGCAAGTTTGCCATGGCGCGCGGAAAAATGTGACTCCCTATTGTGGAAGGTGCGGCACACGGATTGCGATTGCGCGCAATGTGAAGCACGTACTGTCACTTCTTGTTATCTTATTCATAACACAAACGATAATTGCGCAGGAATATGGTTCTAAATTCCGTAAAGAATACGAAAAAGAAAAAAACGGGCCGCACGGCGAATGCGCGGTCGACTGGATGATCCTGCAACCGGGCCTCGAATACCGCACGATCCATTGTCTGGGCGATGAAGACGATCTCGATCTCCACGTCGTGCGCGTCGATCTCGATCGATGGGATCTCGACGCTGCCTTCGTCGATCGAGCAACCGGCAGAATGATCGCGCGCGACAACAAAGCATCATTCGCGATGAATGCGAATTTCTTCGACCGCGCGCGAAATCCGATCGGAGTCGTCGTTCGAACGGGCTCACTCGTCAATGCGCCGAACAAGTCGACCTGGCAGTCCATCTTCCTCGTCGATGACGATGGAACGCCGCGCGTGATCATGCCCTCGAAATGGTCTAAGTATAAGAACCACACGCAGATGGCCGTCCAGGCCGGGCCACGGCTGGTCATCGCCGGTCATACGAATAAGTCGCTGAAAAACAACTACACCGCCGCGCGCGGCGGCGTCTGCATCAACCGCGACGGTGACGTCATGTTCTTCGCCACACCGCAGGATCGCAAATTCCACATCACCGAGATCGCCCGCGTCGCGCGTCGCGACGAGATCGACGGCGGCCTGGCGTGTCGTGATGCGATGCTCTTCGACGGCGGTCATTCCGTGAACTTTTTCGCCAGCGGAGAGCAGAAGCGCATCAACGTCGAAGGCGATCCCGTGCCTGTCCTCGTCTACGCCACTCCGCATCACGAAATCGCGACGACTCAGACGAAGTAGGTCCTGGCCTCCGGACTGAAAAGCGCCCACAGCGAATAGCCGCCGATGGCCGTGCCGATCGGAAAGTTCAGAAGGTGAAAGAACGAGAGCACGATCGTCAGGATGCGCGCCCACTCGCGCCGCTTCATCAATCCAAAACCGGCGATGATGTTCGGGATCGACAACAGGATGAAGAATCCGCCGAGAAGGACGCCGACCGTGCCGGTGACGAAGAGGGCAGTGCGATCGCCGGAGATCGCGCCGGCGCCGGTGAGGATCACCAGGAGCACGAGGCTGAGCAGGAGAAGGAACGCGCCATGGATGATCTGCAGGACCGCGACAATCTTGAAATGCTGTTCCATGATGACTCCTATGTTGTCGTCGTTGGGGGCGGCGGTGTGGTCTCCGTTGTGGCACTCGGTGTGGTTTCCGTCGTTCCAGTCGTCTCGGTCGTTTCGCTTGGCGCCAGATCCGTATCCGTCGCCGGAGCGGCAGTCTGAGTCGGCGTTGGTGGCGGCGCTTCAGGCTTCGGCGCCGTGAGCACTTCCTTCTCGAACAGATAACCCCAGCGTCGCATCCGCGAGAGGATCATGCTCTGCCGCGACCGCAAACGCTTGTTCGGATGACTGGGATCCATCGCGCGAGGATTGGGAAGGCATCCGGCCAGCAGCGCGGCTTGTTGCGGCGAGAGCGCCGACGCCGGAACGTCGAAGTAGTGGCGGGCAGCCGCTTCAGCGCCGTAGACGCGTTCGCCCATCTCGACGACATTGAGGTAGAGCTCGAGGATCCTTTTCTTCGTGAGGTGATTTTCGAGAGAGCGAGCGAGGATGTATTCCTTCAATTTGCGGATCGGATTGCGCGATGAAGACAGGTAGAGATTCTTGGCGAGCTGCTGTGTGATCGTCGAGCCGCCCTGCGTGATTCTCTTCTTCTCCCAGTCCTTTTTGATCGCTTCCTGCATCGCCTTCACGTCGACCCCGCCATGCTCGTAGAACTCATTGTCCTCGGCGACCAGGACGGCGCGGCGCAGAGATGGGGCGATGCGGCCGTACGATACCCATGCGTAATCGATCGTGTCGTTCTTCCCCTCTCGCCGGAGCTCCTTCCGCCTCTGCTCCATGAACGCGGTCGTGCGCGGCGGCTCGTCGGCGAGCTTCCCGACATTCGGCCAGGTGATCCACTCGAACGCGATCCAACCTGTGACAATGACCAGCGCGCCGAGAAGGAAACGCTTGAACAAGCGGCCGGATTGTACCTACATTGATCATATGAAACGTCTTCTGGTCCTGCTCGCCATCGCCACCGCCATCGCCGCGCCGGCGTTCTCGTTCGATCCTTCGCGGCACAACGGCAATCGCATCGCCGTTCTTCAGGCTCCGATCTACAACGGCGGCGAGTACGAGAATCGGATCGCCACGAGCGTGCGCCGCCAGCTCGTGCGTGAGCTGCGCGACCGCGGCTACGACGCCGTCGACTCTCGCGTGAGCTATGAGGAGCTGCAACGGAGCGGACGAACCAGTGCCGATCTCTATGTCGAGCTCGCGCCTGCCGACATGTATGCGCATCCAACCGGCGGTGTCACGGTTCGCACGCGCAGCGTTGCGGTCGACGTGGCAGTCGTCGTGTCGCGCGTGGCCGCCGAGCTGCGCCTCTACGATGGCCGCACGCTCGATCTGATCGAGAAGAAGCATCTGCGCCGCGAGAATGTGACTGTCGTCCCGACCGACATCGGCGTCGGCACGTACCGCATGGCGGTGTGGTTTGTACTGCCCTTCGTCGAGTACGTGCGCTATCGCTCCGCGATCAGCGCCGTCGTCCGCGACGCCGCGAGCGTGATCATCAGCGGGCGATGACGCCTGTCGTCGTCTTGACCACGGTCGGCGCTTCGTTCGACGTCGCGCCGCTCGCGCGCGATCTCGTGAATGCCCGTCTCGCCGCGTGCGTCAACGTGATCGAGAAGATCCGCTCGTTCTATCGATGGAAAGGCACTGTCGAAGACGACGGCGAGCAGCTTCTCATCATCAAAACCGTCGAAGAAAAAGTCGATGTGCTGCGCGACGCGCTCTTCGCTCGCCATCCATACGAGGTGCCGGAGTTCTTCGTGATCCGCATCGATTCGCTCTCGGACGGGTATCGGGCCTGGCTCATCGAATCAACGGAATAGACTCTCTCGCATGACGCGTCGCCGCGCCTCATTCCACTCTTATCGACGAAGCTGACAAGGCGAGATCGTTCTCTACCTCTCGAAGAATTCCGCCTGAAGAAGAGGTTCGCGCCGACGAAAAGGATGATCAGCGCGCCGGTGAGGAACGCCGGTAGGATGTTGGGGGTGGCGGGACTCTCCTTTCCAAACGGTTGCGTTCATGAATGCGGAAGGCTCCGAGGCACGTTCCACCGACCCGCCGGATGAGCGGTTCGATCTCGGCGTCCTCTTCGTCCACGGTATTGGAGATCAGCCGCGAGGATCGACACTGGTTGATTTCGGGACGCCGATTGCGGACTGGTTGATGGAGCGCGCGAGTGCGCTCGACTGCCACGTCGAAATCGCCAAGGCCCACATCACTTCTCCCGAGGGATTACCACCACACTCGAAGGTCACAATCGAGGGTCCGGAGCTCTCGCGGCGATGGTTGTTCGCTGAATCGTGGTGGGCGAGCTCCTTTCGCACACCTCGCTTTCGCGACCTTGCCGGCTGGGGCCTCAAAGTCGCGCCGTGGACTTTGGGGACCCACTTTGCGTCACGCCTTGTAAGGGCATGGCAAAAACCCGCTTCGGGAATTTTGCAGAAGAGTGGCAAAGCGATCTCGATCGCCAAGGCATTCGTTTCGGTGATCGGCGGTCTTCTGTTGAGCACTGCCGTCGTCGCGCTGTTCGCGGCGCTCCTGGTCGTCAGGCTGATTCCCTGGAAGCGGTTGCGGGATGCCGCGGCGGCAGTGCAGGTGCGTATCGCGTCCTCGCTGGGCGATGCCTACGCGATCATTGCCAGACCGATTGAAGAGTCAGCAATCCTCACGAAGGTCACCGAGGATTTCGATTGGCTCCACGAGCGCTGCGAACGGATCGCCGTGCTCGCTCACAGTCAGGGCGCTGCGCTCGGCGCTCGGGTTCTGGCGTCAAGAACGTATACGCGGGACGAGGATCGCCCTTGCCTCATCACGTTCGGTTCGGGAGTTCGCAAGCTCGAAGAGCAGCGTGAGTTGCGGCGCAATCCTCACGACATTCGCGGCGCGGGACTCTCCGTCCTCGGACTGGTCGTCGCGACACTTGTGCTGCTCCTGCTTCCGGGCACGCTTCATCGGGTGATGATCGGGCAGGCATCGGTCGGGTCAGTCGTTATAGTGTTGATCTATGCGATTGTCGGGCTCGCGCTCCTGGGCGGCGGCATTCGCGACTTCGTCACCTCCCGAGCGGTTGCCGGGATTCACAAACTGAGAGCGGACCTTCAGTCAAAGGGCGTGCGTTGGAAGGATTACTACGCCGAAATGGATCCCGTTCCCAACGGCGCCATGGATGCCGATGGAGAACTGCCGCCGGCTTCCGAGTGCGTCGTGAATGTTGGCTCGGTGATTCGCGATCACAACAGCTACTGGACGAATCGGGACGAGTTCGTAACGCTCGTCGCCGATGCGCTGCTCGATTACGCGCAGATACCCAAACTCCGTCTCTCAGCCGCTGACATTGAAACTCTTCGGATTCGCCGCAAGCGGCGCGTGAAACTGCTTCAACTGGTCTGGTGGATCACGATCGGCGCGGTGGTTGTGCTGGTGGTACAGCACTACAACGACTGGATCGCAATCCTGTCATCGACGATCACGCGCGCCTCGGAATCGGTCGTCGACTTGATCGGCTATGACGCGATCGGGCGAAGCCCGTGGCCTGAGGCGCCCATCTGGGGCCGCTCGCTTGGCCTTGTCGCCGCCGTTCTCGCCGGATACGCGTTCGTGCTCGGTGCGTGGGAAGCGTGGAATCGAAACGAAATGGAGAAACTGCCACCGAAAACCTATGAGGGTCTCGCGCCATACATATTCGCGGTGACACTCACCTATCATCTCGTGGCGATGATCGGGATCGTTTTCAGTCGTGCTCCTTCCGCAACGATTTTCGCGGCAGCGCTCTTCACCGCGGTCGCGGTGACGCTCTTTGCTGATACTGCCGGCAAGCGCCAGACTCAAAAATCGGTCGGCGCGACGCTTCAGTCGACTCCGGAGCGAACGCTTTCCGTACTTTCTGGCATGCTCAAGATCGGCGCCCTCATCTTCTCGGGATTCGCTGTGTATGCCGGCCTGAGTTCCTTGATATCCAGGTTACCGATCTGGGGGCAATGGATCGCGAGCTCCACACTCATCGCGATCGTCCTTCTATTCATTGTCGGCATCGCGGTCAGTTGGCGGCGCGAGAGGCGTAGCCGGGCGTCTGCGCCCGAGCGTCCGTAGAGTGAGATGACTCCACGCCCTGTAGCGCGGGAACACCATCGCCGCGCGCGGAGTTAGTATCAATCCATCCATGGACTCCATCGTCATCCGCGGCGCGCGCGAGCACAACCTCAAGAACATCGACGTCGTCGTCCCCCGAAACAAGTTCGTGGTCATCACCGGCGTCTCCGGCTCGGGAAAGTCATCGCTGGCCTTCGACACGATCTTCGCCGAGGGACAGCGGCGGTACGTGGAGTCGCTGTCGGCGTATGCGCGGCAGTTCCTCGAGCAGATGGAGAAGCCCGACGTCGATTCGATCGAGGGACTCTCGCCGGCGATCTCGATCGAACAGCGGACCACTTCGCGCAATCCGCGATCGACCGTCGGCACCGTCACCGAGATCTACGACTACCTCCGCCTTCTCTACGCCTCGGTCGGCGTTCCGCACTGTACGAACTGCGGTCAGGAGATCCGCCCGCAGACGATCCAGCAGATGGTCGATCGCCTCTTGAAGCTTCCGAACGGCACGAAGTTCACAATTCTCGCGCCGTACGTGCGCGGCAAAAAGGGCGAGTATCGCAAGCAGATGCTGCAGATGGTGAAAGAAGGATTCACGCGCGCTGTTGTCGACGGCGAGATGGTGGAGCTCGCCGATCCGCCGGCGCTCGACAAACAGAAGAAGCACACGATCGACATCGTCATCGACCGGCTCGTCGTGAAGGATGGAGTCGCGCAGCGCCTCGCCGACTCGCTCGAGACCGCGACGCGCGTGACGAAGGGGTTGGTGAAGATTCTTTACGCGCAAGACAATCGCGAGGAGCTTCTCTCTCAGAGCTACGCGTGTCCCGATTGTGGCATCTCCATCGGCGAGATCACGCCGCGCCTCTTCTCCTTCAACTCACCATACGGCGCGTGTCCGCGCTGCTCGGGACTCGGCGTGCTGCTCGAGATCGACGAGCACAAGATCATTCCCGACCCGACGAAATCGATCAACGACGGCGGGATCGCGATCTGGAAGGAAGGCGCGGATAACTGGCGCGTCAAGCAGATCCACACGATCGCCAAGCATCATAAGTTCAAGCTCGACACGCCGTGGGAGAAGCTGCCGGAAAAGGGACGCAACTGCATCCTCTACGGCTCGGAAGAGAAGATCAAATTCGAATTTCAGGGATCGGAATCTTCGTATCACTACACCGGCACGTACGAAGGCCTGATCCCGATGCTCAAGCGCCGGTATCACGAGTCGGATAACGACGACATCCGTGAAGAGATCGAGCGCTTCATGACCCCGAAGAAGTGTCCCGAATGCCGCGGCAAGCGCTTGAAGCCGGAAGCCCTGAGCGTGACCGTGGCCGGCCGCACGATTGACACAGTCGTGGCCCTGCAGCTCAAGGAGGCGGAAGGATTCTTCAAGACGATCGATCTGACCGAGCGCGAAGAGACGATCGCCGGAAAAATTCTCAAAGAGGTCCGCGAACGCCTCGGCTTCCTCTGCGCCGTCGGCGTCGGCTATCTCACGCTCGATCGCAACGGGGCTACGCTTTCCGGCGGCGAGGGGCAGCGCATCCGGCTCGCCACGCAGATCGGCTCGAAGTTGATGGGCGTGCTCTACGTTCTCGACGAGCCGTCCATCGGTCTTCATCAGCGCGACAACCGCAGGCTCATCGACTCGCTCCTCGAGCTCCGCGACCTCGGCAATACCGTGATCGTCGTCGAGCACGATGAGGAGACGATCGAGTCCGCCGACCACGTCATCGATCTCGGTCCGCGCGCCGGCGTGCACGGCGGCGAAGTTGTGGCCGAGGGGACGCTCGAACAGGTGAAGACGTTTCCGTCGTCGCTGACGGCAAAATATCTCCGTGGCGAGGCGCGCATCGAGATGCCGCCGGTGCGCCGCCCGATCGGCAAGAACACGCTCATCATCCGCGGCGCGCGTCAGAACAATTTGAAGAACCTCGACGTGACGATTCCCCTCGGCGTCTTCATCGCCGTGACCGGCGTGTCGGGATCGGGCAAGTCGACACTCGTCAACGACATTCTTTACAAAGCGCTCTCGCATCATTTCTACGAGTCGCCGGATACACCGGGCGAACACGATCGGATCGAAGGTCTCAATCAGATCGACAAAGTCATCGACATCGATCAGTCGCCGATCGGCCGCACACCACGCTCGAATCCGGCGACATACACACAGCTCTTCACCGAGATCCGCAACCTGATGGCCCAGACACCGGAAGCGCGCATGCGCGGTTATGGGCCGGGACGATTCTCGTTCAACGTGAAGGGTGGGCGATGCGAGGCGTGCAAAGGCGACGGGCAGATCAAGATCGAGATGCACTTCCTGCCCGACATCTATGTCACGTGTGATGTGTGCGGCGGCCGCCGCTACAACCGCGAGACGCTGCAGGTGACGTACAAAGGCGCATCGATCGCCGACATTCTGGCGATGACCGTCGAGCAGGCGCTCGATACGTTCCGCAACATCCCGAAGATCGCCAACATCCTCCGCACGCTCGACGAAGTCGGCCTCGGCTACATCAAGCTGGGACAGTCATCGACGACGCTCTCCGGCGGCGAAGCGCAGCGCGTCAAGCTGGCCAAGGAGTTGGCCAAACGCGCCACCGGCCGCACGCTCTACATCCTCGATGAGCCGACGACCGGTCTGCACTTCGATGATGTCGCCAAGCTCCTGCATCTGATGCACGGACTCGTCGATCGCGGCAACACGGTCGTCGTCATCGAGCACAATCTCGATGTCGTGAAGACCGCGGACTACGTCATCGATCTCGGCCCGGAAGGTGGCGACGAAGGCGGAAAAATCATCGCGACAGGGACGCCGGAGCAGATCGCCGAGATTCCGGACAGCGCGACGGCGCAGTTCCTCCGGAAGATTCTGGCAAAGCATCGCGTCCACGCATGAAGGTCATGCTCTGGCTGATCGCCCCGGCGGTCATCCTGGAGATGTTGTTGTACTTTCTCGCGCTCGGCTTCGAGACCCATAGCTGCTCGGAGTCGGCCGCAAAGCTCGTAACGGTTGGGTGTCTCGCCGTCCCGCCGGTTTCGTATCTCCTGATTGACCGTCGTGTCACTCGAGGGCGTCTCGGCGCCGTTATGCGAACGTTTGTTGTAACGGTGATTTCTCTGCTCCCGGTCGCAATCTTCGCGCCGGGCATGTACCGCGTCCCGCAGGAATCGAAACGAAAGACCACCATGCAGCGAATGCAACAGATTGCGAACGAGCTCGAGGCCTTTGACACCGCCCACAATCGATATCGTGCGGCTCACAACATCGCCGGCTTGCGCAACGCGCTTCGCAAGGACATTCCTGCCGATGATTCGTGGTGTCGCGCGTTTCTCATCGAGTCGAGCGAAAGACATTACGCCATCGTGAGCTACGGCCGTGATGGGCGGCCGGG
>DASXRT010000100.1:0-11742 GCA_036506455.1 Thermoanaerobaculia bacterium | reverse complement strand
TGCGATTCAGCGCGTCGCCTTGAACGACCACGACCGGCCGGCGAAAGCCTGGAGCTGATCCAGTTGGAGGCGCAAGGTCCGCCCACCAGACCTCGCCCTGCGAAATCACCACTCGGAGCTTTCGAGCACCCGGCGACTTGCAGAAACGGCGGTTTTCATACCACGAGTCTAACCGCATGCAAGCCGGCCTGATTGCAGCCGCCTACTTGACGTACGTCCTCATGAACTCGACGTTGCGCCGCCCGGCGTCGATGCGCAGCTTCGGTTCGCGAGGCGTGTGCGACGGCGTGTGCGGATACGTCACCATCGTCACGTTTACGCCCAGCTCATCGAGGATCCGGTAGAGCATCGTCCCCTGCGACAGCGGAACGCGCTCGTCACCTTCGTCGTGCTGAATGAGAATCGCCGCGCCAGTCGGCTTGAGGTGCCACAGCGGACTGTGCTCGCGCAAAAGATCGAGCGACAGCGGGGCGTGACGCATCTGCTGCAGCACCGGCGCATCCGACATCGCCTGCGCTTCCGGCGTCTCCGCTGGAGCCGGCAGAAAGTAGTTGGGAATGAAATCGCGGATGTCGCTCGTGCCATGGAAGCTCACGAGATCGACGACCGGCGCGCCGATGCTGATCGCACGGAAACGATCGCTGTGACCTTCGGCCCAAGCAGCCATGAATCCGCCGTAGCTCCAGCCCATGAATCCCATTCGCTGCGGATCGGCGATGCCGTCGGCGATCACCTTGTCGATGCCGGCGTTGATGTCCATCCAATCCATGCCGCCCCAGTCGTTCCGGTTCGCCGCGCGGAACTTCTCGCCATAGCCGCCGGACCCTCGCGGATTCGGGCGCAGTACAGCGAAGCCGTTCGCCGCAAAGACCTGCACCGGATAAATGAACGGCAGGTATCCGAGGAACGCCTGGTCGAAGTGAGAGGCGGGGCCGCCATGCGCGAAGGTGAGCAGCGGAACGTGCTTGCCGGCAACGTAGCCGACGGGGAGCGTGAGCAGACCTTCGATCTCGAGACCGTCCTTCGGATTCTTCCACCGGATCAGACGAGTCGCGCCGAGCGCGCGGCCGCGATACTCGGCGTTGATGTTCGTCAGCCGGCGCGGCACGAAGCGCGCGAGGGATGACACGTACAACTCCGGGGGTTCAGTGAGATTTTCGAAGACGAACGCAGCGACGCCGTGTCGCGCGTCGACGGAAGTCGAATCGATCACGCCATCGACGTTCGAAAGATTCGCGAAGCCGTTTCCATCGGCGTTCACGCGAAAGAGTTGCGCGGTCGTGTTCCACGCGCCTTCGAAGTAGATCGTCCGCGAATCGCTCGACCAGAACACTGATTCGGGCGAGCGGCCGTAAGCCGCGCTGATGAAATGTGTGGTGCGGTCGGCGACGGAGACGACATGCAACGCGTTTTCGCGCAGCCAATCGAGCACGCCGCCGGCGCTGATGAATGCGACCGATTTGCCATCAGGTGAAAAGAGCGGCGTTCGATCGATTCCGGCGCGCCGCACGAGCGGGCGCGCTTCTCCGCCGGCGATCGGGACGAGATAGATGTCCGTTCGATACAGATCGTCGAGACCGTTGCCGGGCGAGCGATCGAACGCGACGGTGCGGCCGTCGGGCGAGATCGAAAACGACCAGACCGTGCCGGGACCTTCGGTGAGACGTCGCACGGCGCGTGATTCGGTGTCGATCGCGTACAGCCGCGTGTACTTCGTGTCCTGTCCGACGACGTGCGCATCGTCGCGTTCACGGGCGCGCCGCTTCTCGTCCGGCGTCGTGTCGTCCGGACGAGTGAAGACGATCGTGCGACCGTCGGACGACCAGTCGAAGTCGCGGATCGCCGCCGGCTCGTCTGTGAGCGCCGAAGACTCGCCGCCATCCATATTGATGATGTAGATCGCCGCCTTGCCGCCGCGATCGGAAAGGAAGGCGATGCGCTTCCCGTCCGGCGACCAGCGCGGGTGATAGTCCGACGCGCCGCTTCGGGTCAGCGTGACCTCATTCGTGCCGTCGGTGTTGATCACGTGAATCTCGCCGTCGTATGCCGCCCGGTTCTGGTTCGCGCGCGTGATGACGTAGGCGATGCGATCGCCGTCGGGCGAGAATCGAATGCCGCCGATCGACGGCATCGTCGCGTAATCCTCGACGGTCAGCGGCGCCGCCGCGAAGAGGGGCGATGCCAGGAGCAATGAAGCGAGGACGAGCCGGATCATTTCTTTCCTTCGAGAAGAAGTCGTGTAGCGCTGTGCGTCGGACTGGTGAGCACCTCGCGCGCGGGTCCTTCCTCGACGACTTCGCCATCCGCAAGGATGATCACGCGGTCAGCGTAGTCGCGGGCAAAGTCATCGTCATGCGTGGCGATGACGAGCGTGCGGCCGCCGCGAGCGAGACTGACGAGTGTCTCGCCGAGCTCGAAACGTCGCGCCGGATCGAGAGAGGCGGTCGGTTCGTCCATCAATAGAAGAGGCGGATCCATGGCCATGGCGCGGGCGATAGCGACGCGCTGAGCCTCGCCGCCGGAGAGCTCGCGCGGATACGCGTTCCGGCGATGCGCGACACCGAGCGACTCGAGAAGCTCGACGGCACGATCCTGCGCGACATGTTTCGCCGCGTGCGCAACGTGGATCGGCGCGAGCGTCACGTTGTCGACCGCGGTGAGATGCTCGAAGAGATAGTGGAGCTGAAAGACCATCCCCACCCGGCGGCGAAGCTCCGCGAGTATGTTTCGCGACGGTAGAGGCCCCGGATGAAGCGTCACGCCGTCGATCTCGATCGCGCCGCCATCGAACGGCTCGAGCGCCGTGATCGTGCGCAGAATCGTCGTCTTGCCGCCGCCGGAGAGTCCCATCAACGCGACGATCTCGCCGCGTCGCGCGTCGAGGCTGACGCCGCGCAGAACCTCACGGCTGCCGCGCTGCAGACGCAGATCGCTGATGCGAAGGAGCGCAGTCATGCCGACGGCATCCTCCAGCGCCGCTCCAGGGCGCGCGCGACGCGCGAGAGCGGTAGCGACAGCGCCAGATAGAGCGCCGCGCAGATGGCACCGGGCACGACCCAGCTCCCGATGTTCGCCGCGAAGATCGATGTCTGCTTCGTCAGCTCGACAACCGTGATCACCGAAACCAGCGAGGAGTCCTTCAGCAGCGCCACGAAGTCGTTCGTCATCGGCGCGAGCGCGAGTCGAAAGGCCTGCGGGCCGCGCACGAGACGGAACACTTGCATCTCCGACAATCCGAGGATTCTGGCGGCTTCGAGTTGACCGCGCGGGACCGCTTCCATCGCGCCGCGGTAGATCTCGCTTTCGTACGCCGCGTAGTTGAGTCCCAGACCGATCAGCGCCGCGATGAACGCGGGCAACCTGATGACCGCCGACAACCCGTAGTAGATGACGAATAGTTGCAGCAGCACCGGCGTGCCGCGAATCACTTCGACGTAGATCGTGAACAACCAGCGGAGAACTGCGCCGCCGTAGATTCTGCCGGTCGCCGTGAGCACGCCGATGATCACCGCCATCGCCATCGATGCACAGGAGAGAAGGATCGTGATCAGCGTCGCGCGGAGAAGGCTCGGCAGATATGCAATCACGCCCCTCACCCGGCGCTGGGCACCACCTTCTCCCGGTGGGAGGGGGCGCTGAGCGAAGAATCTCGCTTCCGATTCATCCCAGATGTTCCACTTCCGATAAATGCGCTCCAGCGTTCCATCGCGCATGCGTGCGCGGAGAATCTCGTTGATCCGATGGCGCAGCGCGGTGTTCTCCTTCGCCAGCACGATGATGTAGTGGCCAACGACCACGCCGTCCGGGTGTGTGTACAGGCCGCCCGTCCGACGCATCGCCCGCGCCGCGATGATGTGATCGAGCAGCACTCCGTCGAGCCGGCCGTTGCGCAAGTCTTCGTACGGATGCACGTCATCGTCGTACGAGATCGCTTCGAATCCATATTTGGGTGCGTTCTCGAGCAGAATCTCGTACGCGATCGTCCCGCCGAGGGTTCCGAGTCGCCTTCCGCGAAAATCAGCCAGCATATGGAAGCGCTTGCGATCTTTCTCGCGCACCGTGATCACTTCGCGGAACTCGTAGTAGGGAATCGTCGCCGCCAGCGCCGCGCGGCGCGCCGGCGTGTCCTCGACCCCGCTCATCCCGATGTCGAAGTCCCCTCGCGCGACCGATTGATCGATCGATTGAAACGCGACCTGCACGAACTGCGGCGGGCGCCCGAGGCTTCGCGCGATCTCCTCGGCCACCTCGACGTCGAAGCCGCGGAGCTTGGACGGATCGGCCGGATCGGCTTCCACAAATGGGGCACCGCCTTCCGCGTCACCACCCCATCGCAGCGGCGGAAGGGAGACCAGCATCAGAAAGGCGATCACGAACATTGCGGCGCAAATGCTAACCTCGACCCGCCTTGAACGACGACCTCGCTCTCGCTCTCTCGCTTGCTGACGCCGCGGACGAGATCACGATGAGCTACTTTCAGTCGGCCTCGCTGGCGGTGAAGACGAAGAGCGATCGCACGCCGGTTTCCGAAGCGGATGAAGCCGTGGAGCAGATGATTCGCGAGCGGCTCTCGCGCGAACGGCCGGACGACGGCATCGTCGGTGAAGAATTCGGATCGAGCGGATCACAGAAACGGCGATGGATCATCGATCCGATCGACGCCACGAAGAATTACGTGCGCGGCGTGCCGGTCTTCGCCACGTTGATCGCGCTCGAGGGAGAGCTGGGCGTCGTCTCCGCACCGGCGATCTGCCGGCGATGGTCGGCCTTGCGCGGCCGCGGCGCGTTCTGCAACGGCCGGCGCATCAGCGTCTCTCGCGTGAACGAGCTTGCAGAGGCTGCGATCGGCTACGACAGCATCACCGATTTCGACGCGCCCGGCCTCAGCGATCGCTTTCTTGCGCTGGTTCGCAGATGCGCGCGCTCGCGCGGCTTCGGCGACTTTTTCGCGCACATGCTCGTCGCCGAAGGCGCGCTCGACATCGCCATCGAAGTGAGCGTTGCGCAGTGGGACGTGGCCGCGGCGCAGGTCATCGTCGAAGAAGCCGGAGGACGCTTCGGTTCACTGATTGAGAGACCCGGCAGCGCCGTTTCGACAAACGGTCTGCTTCACGACGAAGTGTTGCGAGCAATGGGATGACGGAGCAGGTGATGGTCGTCGAGCGCTCCGAGCTCGCTCGTTACATCGAACGGCGAACATTCGATCTGATTCGCGAGGAGCTCGACGACATCCTCGAGATCATCTCCGCGAAACATTTCTTCATCGATCGCCCGACTGCCGAGCATTCACCGCAGTACAAGCAGATCATCCCTTACGTCGTCATTCGTCATGGCGAGTCGTACTTCCTGCTGCAACGCACGTCGAAGCAGACCGAGGCGCGTTTGCATCACAAGCTGTCGATCGGGGTTGGTGGCCACATCAATCCCGATTCGCCGACGGTCCTGGGCGGGTTGCAGAAAGAGCTCGATGAGGAAGTCGGCGTCGACGGCGATTACGAAGTCAGTTTCGTCGGCATCCTCAACGACGACACCACCGACGTCGGCCGCGTTCACCTCGGCGCCGTCTACGTGCTCGATGCCGCGACGCCGACCGTCACCATCCGTGAGACCGAGAAGATGACCGGCTCATGGGTCGCGCGCGCCGAGCTCGCGGCGATGCGCGAGCGGATGGAGACGTGGTCGCAGATCGTCTACGACGGGTTCGTGGCCACGTCATCCTGAGCCGCGTAGACGGCGAAGGAACTCAGAATGGAGATCCTTCGGCCTTCGGCCTCAGGATGACGTGGAGCTACATGCGGTAGAGAAACGTCGGCTTCGCCGTGTTCGGCCTCAGGATGACGGGATGAGAATTCCTCGAACTGAATCGATGTGGAGAAACGACGGACGGCGGAAACAGTTCAGCGTCTACATCATCTCGAACAACTCAATGACGCTCGCCGGAGTGACAAACGATCTGAAACGGCGGGTCGCCGAGCATTTGAATGGCCAAGGAACTGAGTTCACGCGGCGCTATCACTTCGATCGCCTCGTATACTTCGAGACATTTGATTACATCGTTGCTGCAATCTCGAGAGAGAAGCAGATCAAAGGGATTACTCGTGCGAAAAAGATCGCGCTGGTTAAAACGATGAATCCGAAATGGCGCGATCTCTCAATCGACCTCTGACCATCTCATCCTGAGGTCCTTCGCCGTCTTCGCGGCTCAGGATGACGTGGCATAGCGGAAGAAGTGATCGCGCAGTCTCCTGAAGAACGACGGCCGCGGCTGCGGCGGAACGTCATGCTCCATGATCTCGGTCGCGATCTTCACGCACGCATCACAGATGTAGACGTTCGGACCGGCAACGAGCTTCTGCACGTCGTCTTCGCTCTTGCGGCAGAAAGAACATCGCAGTTTGCTCATGACAATATTCTACGACCTCCGCCACAGGCCCTCCGGTCGTGCACCGAGAAGTCCGGCGTTTCGTAACTGCTCGCTCACGGGACTGATCTGCTTGACGATGCCGTGAGGAAGCGTCCACGCTCTCGGAGCAGCGTCGATCGCCCGATCGATATATTGAAGCCGGTCCTCGCCGAACCGCCAACCGCGCGACTCGAATCGCTCGAGCTCCACGGGAACGGTGAACCCGCGCATCGTCCGTTTTCCGTACTGGTTGAAATAGCCGTCAAAGTAGCTCAGGCCGAGGGCGATGTACGGATAGACCGGTTCACGCGAGCGGAGCGTCGTGTAATTCGATTTCGCGATGCTGCCCCACAGGCCGCCGTTCTCATAGAGCGCGAGGCAATGACCATCGTCCGTCACCGCGTCGATCCACATGAGACGCGGCGCGTAACCGAGCTCGCGCAGCGCCGCGCAGGCGAAGAGAACGCCGCTGTAGCACTGGGCCTTGCCGCAGCGCATGACGACGCGCGGCGACGCGGCGCCGCCCCTTTCGTCATATTCGAGCTCGTCGAGGAATTTCTGGATGTGCGCCGGAGTGCGCAGACTCGCCAGGATGCGACGCTCCCTGGCCGTCCATTTCATTCTTTACCGGTGCCGGGAGTTCGTCGCGTCACGCCGCGATTCCCCGCGGTTTTGCCGGAGTCATCGCCGCCGCCATCGTAGACGGCCGGTCGCTCTTCGACGTGCAAGCCGCCATCGAATGTTCCTCCGCCGGTCGTGCCGAAGACGCCGCCTTCCCCCTCCGGAACGCCGTAGCGGTTCGGTCCGCTGTGCGCCGCCTCGTCATAGCCGGCGTTGGTCGGATCGTCTTTCTCATGTGGCGGAGTGCTGCCTTCCGCGGTGTAGTCGATATCGTCATCGTTCTGTGCCATGAGCGTCAGCAGTAGCGCGAAACGTACCAGAATGGGCGACGTGGATCCGCTACCCGTTGATCGATCCATCGACGACATCGCCGGACTCGTGCGCACCGAGCGCCGCGCTATCGTCGTCGCCCCTCCCGGTTCAGGGAAGACGACGCGCATCCCGCCGGCGCTCATCGCTCTCGGCAAGACGATCCTTCTCCAGCCGCGCCGCGTGGCAGCGCGGGCGCTCGCGCGCCGGATCGCATCGGAGCGAGGCTGGACGATCGGCAAGGAGATCGGCTGGCATATCCGCTTCGAGCGCCGGTTCTCGAAGGAGACGCAGCTCCTCGTGGCCACGGAAGGGATTCTCACCGCGCGGCTGCAATCCGATCCGCTGCTGAGCGACTTCAGCGTCATCGTCCTCGATGAATTTCACGAGCGCAGCATTCACGCCGACCTGGCGCTGGCTCTCGCGAAGCAGGCCGTGAGGTCGCGCGACGATCTCGCTCTCGTCGTCATGTCCGCGACCCTCGACACGAAACCTCTCGCCGATTTCCTCGGCGCCCGCGTGATCACGATCGAGGCGCGGAAGTTTCCGATCGAAGTACGTTACGCGACGACTTCCGTCGCCCAGGCCGTTCGCGACATCGCTCCGACAGCGAAGGGCCACATCCTCTGCTTCCTTCCGGGTGCGCGTGAGATCGAGAACACGATCGCGGAGTTGCGCGGCGTCGACGCGCGGGTTCTGCCGCTTCACGGGTCGCTCGATGTCGATGCGCAGGAAGCGGCGCTCGCGCCTTCGAGCGAGAAGAAAGTGATTGTGGCGACGAATGTGGCGGAGACGTCGCTCACGGTCGAAGGCGTTACCGACGTGATCGATTCCGGTCTGCACAAGGTCCTGCGATATGACAGCGAGACCGCCGTCGATCATCTCGTGACCGAGCAGATCACCGCCGACTCGGCCGAGCAGCGTGCCGGCCGCGCCGGACGCACGGCGCCAGGTCGCGTGACGCGTTTGTGGGACGCGCGCATCCTGCTGCGGCCACATCGCGAGCCGGAGATCCGCCGCGTCGATCTCGCTTCTCCTGTGCTCGACATCATCTCGTGGGGTGGCGATCCGAAGACATTCGAGTGGTTCGAGCGGCCGCAGGAGGATCGCATCACGAGCGCGATGACACTGCTCGAGCAGATCGGCGCGATGGAGGAAGGAAAGCTCACGCCGCTCGGCGAGCAGATGCGCGCGTTGCCGCTGCATCCTCGGCTGGCTCGCGTGGTGATCGCCGCGAACGGTGCGGACGAGGCGATCGCGCTGGCGACGGAAAACGAACAACGCGAGTTGACGCAAATCGTCAAACGCCTCCTCGGAAACGCGTATGCACGTCACATCGACGACACAGCGTTTCGGCAGGCGATTCTCGCCGGTTATCCCGATCGCGTCGCGATGCGGCGCGGATCAGGCGTGCTCCTCGCCACCGGGACGGGCGCCAGG
This sequence comes from Thermoanaerobaculia bacterium, assembly GCA_036506455.1. Classification (GTDB taxonomy): domain Bacteria; phylum Acidobacteriota; class Thermoanaerobaculia; order Gp7-AA8; family Gp7-AA8; genus DASVHS01. The sequence continues at coordinate 2,969 of DASXRT010000100.1, read as the reverse complement.
CTGGCGAGAGAGATCGAGCACACTCCGGGCGATTTCTTCGTGGCGCTGGAGGTTCGCGGCGATCTCGTTCACCGCGTCGTGCCGATCGAACGCGAGTGGCTCGCACCGACGCGCCGCGAGGTCACGCAGGAGGTCGATGGCGATTCTGTGCGCGCGATCGAGCGAACGTACTACATGAGCATCGTCCTTCACGAGCAGCAGGTCCAACGGCGCGCTCTGCCGAAGAAACGTTTCGAGCCGGAGCGGCGGGGGCCCGCGACGTTGCTGTTGCCGAGCGGCCGGAGCGTGAAACTCGAATACCGCGACGACGGCACCATCGTCGTTTCTGTAAAACTGCAGGAGCTGTTCGGCCTCGCGGAGACTCCGCGCATTGGTCCGGAGCAAACGCCGGTCACATTTGAGCTCCTCGCGCCAAATGGCCGGCCGGTGCAGATCACGAAGGACCTGCGGAGTTTCTGGAACGGCGCTTATCAGCAAGTGCGCAGGGAGTTGCGCGCCCGTTATCCCAAACACCCCTGGCCCGACGATCCGTGGACGGCTGTTCCGACGCACAAAACCAAGAAGCGGCACTAGAATCCGGGCATGTTTGCAAGCATCATCCTGGCCGCCGTGCTGACCGCTCCGACTGAAAACGCGCTCGTCGCCAAGTACGGCGAAACTCAGCGCGTGCGCATTCACCGAGGTTTGCAGCAGGTCGCGCAGTTCTGGCGCGACGAGGACGGCGATTCCGCAGCCTTCGAAGAATTCGCCAAGACGAACTTCGCCGGCGACCAGACGACGCTGGACGCGCTGTTCAATCGCATGCAGTTCGTCTTCGAGTCGCTCGACGGCCACATGAACGAGATCTCCCGCGACTGGAAGTGGCAATCCGACCTCGACCTCGGTCCCATCTATTCGTTCGATGAGGTCACGGCCGGCTACGATCCGTCGGCTCATGTCACGGACGATTTGTTCCAGAACAAACTCGCGTTTGTAGTGTTACTAAACTTTCCGCTGACCACGCTCGAAGAGCGGCTGACGCAGGGGAACAACTGGTCGCGCCGGCAGTGGGCCGAAGCGAAGCTCGCGCTTCGGTTTTCGAAGCGCATCCCAGCCGAAGTGAACGCGGTCATCGCCAAGGCGAGCGCCGATGCGTCGCAATACGTCGCCACGTACAACATCCGCATGCATCATCTCGTCGACGAGCGCGGGCAGCGTCTCTTTCCGCCGAAGATGCGGCTGCTCGAGCATTGGAACCTGCGCGATGAGATCAAAGCGGAATACAGCCTCCCCGCCGCCGAGGGGCTGCCGAAGCAGAAGATGATCCAGCGGGTGATGGAGCGGATCGTCGATCAAACGATCCCTCCACAAGTCGTCGACAACCCGAGCCTCGACTGGAATCCGAATACGAACGACGTCAAACCCACCGCGGACAAAGATGCGGAGGGTGAAGGTGACGCGCATCTCCAAGGAGACAACACGCGCTACGCGGCGATCCTCGCAACGTACCGCGCCGCGAAAAAGGTCGACCCCTACTCGCCGACGGCGCCGACGCACATCGCTCGAAAATTCGATGAAGATCGCCAGATCCCCGAGCCGCGCGTGCGGCAGATGCTCGAGCAGGTTCTCACCTCGCCGCTCGTGATGCGCGTCGCGCAAGTCATCCAGAAACGCCTGGGCCGTCCGCTGGAGCCGTTCGACATCTGGTACAACGGCTTTCGTCCCCGTGGAACGTATTCAGAGGCGCAGCTCGACGAGATCGTAAGGCGGCGTTACCCGACGGCCGAAGCGTACAAGCGCGACATGCCCAACCTGCTGCGTGGCCTTGGATTCTCCGCGGAGCGCGCGGACTATCTCGCCGCCAATATCGAAGTCGATCCGGCGCGCGGGTCAGGTCACGCGCTGCCGGCGGCACGCCGCGGCGACAATCCGCATCTGCGCACGCGCGTCGGCCCCGGCGGCATGGACTACAAGGGCTTCAACATCGCCGTGCACGAGATGGGGCACAACGTCGAGCAGGTGTTCTCACTCAAGAACATCGACTACTACACGCTCTCCAGCGTGCCGAACACCGCGTTCACCGAGGCGCTGGCGTTCGTCTTTCAGCACAAGGATCTCGAGCTGCTCGGTCTCGCGCAACCGTCGGCGCAGACTCGCGCGATGCAAGCGCTCGACGATTTCTGGAACACATACGAGATCGCCGGGGTCGCACTCGTCGACATGGCCATGTGGCACTGGATGTACGAGCATCCGAACGCCACGCCGGCGGAATTGAAGAGCGCCGTGGTGCAGATCGCGAAAGAGACGTGGAACCGCTACTACGCGCCCGTCTTCAACAAACGCGACGTCGTCCTCCTCGGCGTCTACGCGCACATGGTCAACAACTTCATGTATCTCCCCGACTATCCGATCGGACATCTCATCGCCCATCAGATCGAACAGCAGATCGAGAAGGCGGGAGCGATCGGGCCGGAGTTCGAGCGCATGGCGAAGTTCGGCAGCGTGACGCCCGACTTGTGGATGATCAATGCCACCGGCGCTCCGGTCGGACCGAAAGCGTTGCTCGATTCCGCCGAGCGCGCGCTGGCGCAGGTGACGCCGAAAGTCGGACCGGCGCCGAACGTCAATCCGTGAAACGTCTTCGCGATCTGACGCCTGCGGATCTGCGCCGATGCTCGGTCTGGCGCTACGAAGGAGACATCGACGAGGTGGCCGTCGTGCACGCGACGGATCGCAAAGAGGTGAAGCTTCCCGACCACGACATCTTCATCGCCGAGACGCAATTCGTCCTGGCGAACGGCGCGCAACACATCGGGTTCTGCTCGCCGGCAGATGTCGATGATCTCGAATACCTGCAGCCGGTCATCGTCACCGGCCAGGGCCACGTGTACTTCTGGTTCGACGAGCCGCCTTCGCGCGAATCTCTCCAGGCACAATGGTCGCTCCTCGGCAGCGGTCGCGAGGAGATCTTCCCTGTGCATTTCCGCTGC
>DASXRT010000099.1:0-26191 GCA_036506455.1 Thermoanaerobaculia bacterium | reverse complement strand
GGTCGCGTATGCTCGGCGGCCGTCCCATCGAGGGAGGCATGCCGAAGTGGAAGTACTGGGCCAACCTCTTCCTGACGATGGTGGAGAACGCGACCTTCTACGTCTTCCTCTCCGAATATCACTCCGGATTTCGTGCCTATTCGCGGCGATATCTGCAGAGCGTGAACTTCGAGGCGAACTCCGACGACTTCGTCTTCGACACCGAGATCATCGCCCAGGGCGTCGCCCGAAAGATGCTGATCCGCGAAGTGCCGATCCAGACGCGCTATTTTGACGAGGCCTCGCAGATCGGATTCTGGCGCTCCGTACGCTACGGTCTGGCCATCCTGAAGACGATGGTGCTCTACAAGCTGCACAAGAAGCACATCTGGTCGCATCGCATCTTTCGCGATCCGGTGATGACGACGGCACCGGCTGCGCCGGCGCGAGCGTGAATAACCGCCGCCACGACGCCCTCGCCATTGCGCTCCTGCTGCTTTTGCCGACGCTCTATTTCGGCGACGTGCTCATCGGCATCAACAACTTCTACATGCGCGACCTCACGCGCTACTACTACCCGACCAAGCAGATCCTGCGTGAGATCGTCCTCGGCGGCGAGTTCCCGTATTGGAATCGTTACTTCTCCGCCGGACAACCGATCGCCGCGAACCCCGAGCACGAAGTCTTCTATCCCCTGACCTGGCTCATTCTTCTGCCGAGCTACAACCTCGGATACCGGCTGCACATCCTCATCCACATCTACATCGGTCTTCTCGGCATGTACGCGTTGCTGCGATCGATGGAGCTACGTCCGGTGGCCGCGGTCTTCGGCGCGATGGCTTTCGGTCTCGGCGGCGTCTACTTGTCGTACGTCAACCTCCTCCCGATTCTCTTCTGCGCCGCCTGGTTACCGCTGACTTGTCTGTTCGTGCGCCGATTTCTCCTCTATCGTCGTGCCCGCGACTTCGCGCTGGCGTCGCTCTTCCTCGGTCTGGAGTTCCTCGTCGCCGAACCGACGACCGTCATTCAGACAGGATTGCTCATCGGAATGTACGCGCTGTATCGCAGTTGGAACTCGGCGCACCGCGTCATCACATCGATCGTCAACGTGCTCTGGATCGCGGCCATCTCCATCGCCGCGTTTCTCGTCGGTTGCGCGCAGATGCTACCCGCGCTCGATCACGTCGCCGACTCCGCGCGCTCGCGACCGTTCGAGTTCAGCCTCGTCGAAGCATGGAGCATGCCCTGGGCGAAGTTCGCCGAGGTGATCTATCCGAACATTCTCGGACACATCTCGGTGAAAAATGTCATGTGGTACTACGGCGGCGGCCTCTACTCCGGAATGGGATCGCCGTTCCTCTTCAACATCTACTGTGGATTGGCTGTCACGGCGTTGGCGATCGCCGGCGCCTTCATGCGCCCGCGCGGCGGCCGCTTCGTGCTCCTCATCGTCGTCGTTTCCGTCGTGCTGGCCCTGGGTGGCAACACGCCGGTGTTGAAACTGCTCTACGACGCACACATCGCCACGACGATCCGCTATCCCGAGAAATTCATCCTCATGGCGATGTTCGCGGCGATCATCTTCGCTGCGCAGACACTTCAACGCGCACTCGACGGCGATGCGCCGGCGCGCGACACGGCCGCGGGATTCACTCTCGCCGCAACGGTCGTCGCCGCGATCATCGGCGCCATTAGCTTCACACACATGTACAGCAAGATCTTCATGAAGGTGTGGGGGCTCACCGCCGGCGGCGCAGCGAATTACATGATTCGCCTCTCGCAGATCGACTGGAGCGTCGCCGCCGTGCGCGGGGCACTGCTCACCGCATTGCTGCTGACGATCTTCACGCGGCGGCGCGTGCTGTGGCTCGTGCTCGCGTTGCTCTTCGTCTGCGCCGATCTCGGCGTCGTCTGCTGGGAGCTCAATCCTCGCATGCCGAGGCGTTTTTTCACGGAGCCGCCGGAGCTCGCGTCGAAACTGCCACCGAATCGCGCGGACTATCGTCTGTTTCACGAAGCTGACTGGTATGGTCAGGAGGAGGTCGCGCGGCAGTATTTCTCCACCGGTGACGCCGTCTACTGGGTCGTCCGCAACGGGCTCTTTCCCATGACGCCAGTGGGATGGAAAGTGCACACCGTTCTGGAGCGCGATTACGACAAGACCGCGCTGTTGCCGACCGTCGATCTCGTCGCCTCGATCTGGGACGTCAAGCGCTCCGGTCGTGAAGACTGGTACCAGCCATTCATGGCGATGTCGAATGCCTGGTATCGCGCGATCTACCGCACCTTCGAAGAGGAGAAGAAGCGCGTCGGTGGTAATTTCAAGAAGGCGAAGCCCGTCGGATTCATCGACGAAGGTCATAACCCTCGCTACTACTTCGCCGATCAGCTCGTGCGCATCAGCGATCGCCACGACTTCGTGAAAAAGTTGAGCACATCGAGCTACAGCCGCAGGGCCGCCTTCGTTGGCGTCCCCACGTTCGTTCCGGCGAAGGGCGTGATTCGTTCCGTCCGCGAGACCGCGAATGATACGTTTCTCGACGTGGAGAGTTTTGGCCGCGGCTTTCTCGTCATGAGCATCACGCCGCACAAATACTGGCGGATGACTCTCGACGGGCGCCCGATCGATCCGGTGATCACCAACATCGGTTACCAGGGTGCGGTCATACCATCAGGCCGTCATCGAATTGCGATGCGTTATCGCAACACACTCGTGCAGCGCGGAGCGATCGTTTCGATGATCACCGCCGGCACTCTGCTGCTCGTCGCGGTCTTTGCCCGTTCGCCGCGCGAGATCGCGCTACCTCCCGCCATCGTAGAATCGCCACAGTGACCGACACCGACCGCGCGAAGCGCCATCGCAACGAACGGATCGCCGCCGCGGTGATCGTCCTCGCGGTCGCCATGGCCGCCGCGGTCATCTTCCACTACAGCCGCAAACAAACCCGCGAGCTCGCAGGCCAGACCACGTATGTGCCGAAGCAGACGAAGATGACTCCCGAGGTCGAGCTGCTGCAGCAGTACGTACGCATCGATACCTCGAATCCTCCGGGCAATGAGCTTCCGGCGGCGCAATGGCTGGCCCGGATGATCAACGCGGCTGGAGTGAACGCCGAGATCATCGAATCGGCGCCGCGACGCGCAAACCTGTACGCGCGCATCAAAGGAAAGCGAGCCGGTGAAGGACTGCTCCTCCTCCATCACATGGATGTCGTTCCGGCGCCGCTGGAGCGGTGGAAGCGTCCGCCATTCGCGGCCGAAATCTACCTGAACCAGCTTTACGGCCGGGGCTCCTTCGATATGAAAGGCACCGGCATCTGCGAGCTGCGCGCGTTCCTCGACGTGGCCAAGAGCGGACGTGTTCCAGAGCGCGACATCGTTTTTCTCGCTGTCGCGGATGAAGAGGCGGACAGTCATTACGGAATGGAATGGCTCGTCGAGCACCGTCCGGACGTGCTGGCCGGAATCCGTTATGCGATCAACGAAGGCGGCATCACCGAGATGATGCAGGAGCGGGTCACCTACTACGGGATCGAGATCGGCACGAAGCAGACGGTGACGCTGATGCTTCGCGCCCCTTCGCGTGCGCAACTGCAACAGGCACGCATCGCGCTCGAGCCGTGGTTCATTCAGCGCCAGCCGGAGCGAATCATGCCCGAGGTGAAGCGGTGGATGCGGGAGCTCGCACCTCAGCGGATCCAGTTCCGCGGCGACCTCGAAGACATCGATCGCGCTGTCGCGGCGGGGAACTTCTGGCGGCTTCCGGCGGGATATCGCGAGATGACCCAGAACGGAGTGTGGACGAACAGTCCGCAGACAAGCGGTAGCGAATGGGAGATGCGGACCTTCCTTCTCAATCTGCCCGACACCAATCCCGACGAGCGCATCGAATGGCTGCGCAAGAAGGTCGCGCCGTTCGGAGTGCGCGTCGGCGAGATCGTGCGCAAAGAGGGACCCGTGCCGATCAGTTCTGTCGAGACCCCTTTCTTCGAACTGCTCAAGCGCGATGCCAGGCGCATGTTTGGCGATGTCCCGATCGGGACGGAGATTCTCAACAGGGAGTACAACGATTCTCGGTTTCTTCGTAAGCGCGGGATCGCCGCGTATGGGATCAATCCTTTTCTCGTCGACTTCTTTCAGGCCGAAGCGATGCACGGTGTCGATGAGCGCGTGCGCGTCGACTGGTTTACGCAAGGGGTCGAGTTCCTTCGGCAGGTCGTCCGCGATTACGCCTTCGGAACCTGACACAAAGTGTCAGCCGCTTTCCGCAAAAACCGTCAGATATGTTGCCGACGCAGCAGGACGTCTTCAGTTAATCGCATCCGGGTCAGTAGGTTACAAAAGGCGCTCATTTGGTATATCGGTTGCGCTAAGGGGAAGCCATCAAGGAGGAATCAATGTCAAGGAAGCAGAAAGGTTTTACCCTGATTGAGCTGCTGATCGTTGTCGCGATCATCGGCATTCTCGCGGCCATCGCGATTCCGAACCTGCTCACGGCCATGCAACGGTCGAAGCAGAAGAGGACGATGGCCGATATGCGTACGATCGCAACGGCTTGGGAAGCTCGCGCGACCGACATGAACAAGTACAACGCAGCCGGCGGCATCAGCGCCATCACGAACTGCTCGAAGAGCTTCACGGCCGGGCAGCTCTCTGGTGTGCTTTCGCCGACCTACATCAAGCTGCTCCCGGTCAAGGACGGCTGGGGCAACCCGCTCCGGTTCAGAGCTGATCAGGACTTCAACAACGTCGCCCCTGCTCAGGCGTACCTGATCTGGTCGGCGGCGAAGGACGGCGACTCGACCGGCACAGCCGGATTTGAGGGCAGCCCCGCTGGCGGTGCTACCACAGCCTTCAACAACGACATCATCTACGGCAACGGTAGCTTCCTTCAGTACCCGGAAGGCGTTCAGTCGCAGTAGCAGTCTGACTCGGCAATGCGAGACGGGCGCCCCCCGGGCGCCCGTCCTGTTTAGGGATGATCATGCGCAAATCGCAGACGGGGTTCACGCTGATCGAGCTGCTCATCGTGGTGGCGATCATCGGCATTCTGGCCGCCATTGCCATTCCGAACCTCATGACTGCCCTGCAGCGCGCGAAGCAGAAGCGGACGATGGCCGACATGCGGTCGATCGCTACGGCATGGGAGGCGCGGGCGACGGATGTGAATCGATACAACGCCGCCGGTGCGCTGAGCATCCTGGGAATCTGTACGAAAGACATCAGCCATGCGGCGCTTTCTGCGGCGCTGATCCCGACGTACATCAAGCTCCTTCCGGCCATCGACGGCTGGGGAAACAAGCTGCGCTTCAGGGGTGAGTTCAACTTTGGCGATACAACCGCATCGTCGGATTACCTCATCTGGTCGGCGGGAAGGAACGGCGATTCGGCGGGCAATGGCTTCGAAGCGACAGCCAGCTCGCCGGGAGGCACGACGACGAACTTCAACGCCGACGTCATTTTTTCCAATGGTGTTTTCGTTCAATACCCGGAGGGTGCACAGACCCAGTGAGCTAGGTCACCGTCGTTTGCGTACCATGTGTCAGATCATTAATCATAAACAATGTGGAGGTTTTATGAAGAAGTCACGCAGTAAAGGTTTCACCCTGATCGAGCTGCTGATCGTTGTGGCGATCATCGGCATTCTCGCGGCCATCGCGATTCCGAACCTGCTCACGGCCATGCAGCGCTCGAAGCAGAAGAGGACGATGGCCGATATGCGTACGATCGCGACGGCTTGGGAAGCTCGCGCGACCGACATGAACAAGTACAACGCGGCTGGCGGCATCAGCGCCATCACGAACTGCTCGAAGAGCTTCACCGCCGGGCAGCTCTCGGGCGTGCTTTCGCCGACCTACATCAAGCTGCTCCCGGTCAAGGACGGCTGGGGCAACCCGCTCCGGTTCAGAGCTGACGAGGACTTCAACAACGTCGCCCCTGCTCAGGCGTACCTGATCTGGTCGGCGGCGAAGGATGGCGACTCGACCGGCACGGCCGGATTTGAGGGCAGCCCGGCTGGCGGCGCTACCACAGCCTTCAACAACGACATCATCTACGGCAATGGTAGCTTCCTTCAGTATCCGGAAGGCGTGCAGTCGCAGTAGCGCTGATCGCACAACGTCAGATTCAAAGTCAACGGGCGCCTCGCGGAGGCGCCCGTTTTCTTTATTGGCTCTCCATGGCCTTGAGCACAGAGCTCATGCTCGCATAGAGCCGCACGTGGTACGCGTAGGCGTCCTTGTAGATCCGCGGGAACGTGACGAGATCCTTGGGCGCGAGAACGAGGTTCACGCCGTAGAGGAAGGCGGCGTTGCCGTCCATCGTGCGCAGATTGTCGGCCACGAGGACGAAGAACGATTTCCTTCGATCGGCCGGCAGGATTCCGACGATCGGCTGCATGGCTTCGAGTGGAGGCGGTGTGATCTGAGCCAGGCTGAGGAACACGACCTGCGGCGTCTCCTGCATGAAGCGGTCGCGAGCCTGTTCGGCCGTCGCAAAATGCACAGGCATGAAGCCGATCAGCTTCGCCGCCTGACGAAGGGCCGGGTTGTCATCGCCGATGATGAACGCTTTCGACCCGAATTCCTCGCTGTCTTCCTCGGCTTCCCCGCTCGCGGACTGCTGGACGGGCGCGGGCTGCTCCGCGCCAAGCTTGCGGCGATCGACCATCAGCTTGGTCTTGCAGACCGGACAGGGAAAGCTGACTTCTTTCATCGGAAGCTTCGTCTCGTCGAGCGAGAGTGGCTTCTGACACGACGTACAGGTGATCTTGATCATGCGGTCACTCCAGCATGGACATCATCGAATCCGATTCCTGCTTTTTCGTCGCGGATTCCGGCTCGTCGGTGAGACGGAGCGCCAGGTTGGTCGGATTCGTCGCATAGGAGAGCGCCGTCTCCTTGGTGATCTGCCCGTCGTTCCACATCTTCTCGATCTGGTCGTCGAACGTCTGCATGCCGTCGACGAGTCCGTCGTGCATGGCGTCGGTGAGCGACCGGCCTTCGGACTCTCCTTTCACGACGTAGTCGCGCGTGCGCATCGTCGACTTCAGGATCTCCAGCGCGGCGACGCGGCCGCCACCGATTTTCGGTAGAAGCCGCTGCGAGATCACGTAGCGGAACGACTGCGAGAAGCGAGTACGGATCTGCGGCTCCTGATCCTTCGGGAAGACGCCGACGATGCGGTCGACGGTTTTGGCCGCGTCGATCGTGTGCAGTGTGGAGAGGACGAGATGCCCCGTCTCCGCCGCTTCCATGGCGATCTCGATCGTCTCCACGTCGCGCATCTCGCCGATCAGAATGACTTTCGGAGCCTGGCGCAGAGCCGCGCGCAATGCCAGAGCGAAACTCTTCGTGTCGGAGCCGAGCTCGCGCTGATTGACCGTCGACTTCACGTGCCGGTGCATGTATTCGACAGGATCTTCGATCGTCAGGATGTGATACGCGTAGTCGTGGTTGATCTGATTGATGATCGCCGCGAGCGTCGTCGACTTGCCTGAGCCGGTCGGTCCGGTCACCAGCACGATTCCGTTCTTCAGTTTGCAGACGTTGTACAGCTCCTTCGGCATGTTCAGCTCTTCGAGCGTCGGAATCGCCTCGGGAATGACGCGCAGGATGATGGCGTAGGTGCCGCGCTGCGAAAAGATGTTCACTCGGAAGCGCTTCTTCCCCGGAATCGAATAGGAGATGTCGACCGAGCCGCTTTGCAGCAGGGTGCGCGTGGCCTCACGGTCGCCGCGCAGCATGTGCATGGCGATCATCTCGGTCTGATACGGAGTCAGCCGCGGCAGGCCCGGAAAGTTCACCGCCACGAGCTGACCGTCGACCTCGACCTGTGGCTGACGGCCGACCGAGAAGTTGAGGTCCGATACCCGATCGGACATCTTCAGCATCGCCTCCAGAATGGCGTCGAGATTGAAGTTTTTCATGAGGTGACCTCTTGGATCGCCGCCATTGTAATGCAGGGCCGTGACATAGAATCCCCGCGTGTCGCTGATCGGCATCGACTACGGCGGCAAGCGGATCGGCGTGGCCGTCAGCGAGTCCGGCGTCGTGGCATCGCCTCATTCGATCATCGCCAACCAGGGCGACGTCATCGGCCGCCTCGATGACCTCGGCCGCGAGCTCGCGGTGGACGTCTTTGTCGTCGGCATACCGCGACGAGCCAGGAGCGCCGACGGCGAGGCAAAGTTCCGCCGTTTCGCCGAGGAGCTGGGGCAGAGAACATGCAAACCGGTCGTGCTCTGGGACGAGACACTCAGCACCGTAGAGGCGGAGGAGCGCCTGCGCGAGATCGGGCGCAGAACCATCGACGACATCGACATGTACGCCGCCGCGATCATCCTGCAGTCGTATCTCGATGATCAGGCCGGGAGGTCGTCATAGCGTCGCGCCGAAGCCCACGACGCGGCTGCCGTAAATACCTGCAGTCGCTGTTCACGATCTTCTTCTTCGCGGTCCTGCTGCTGATCGGCGCAGGCTGGTTCTTCTGGCGCGCGCTGCAGTCGCCGTACAAGGGATACCCCGAGCCCGCCCGCCGCGTGGAAATACGGAAGGGACAGCGGACGGCGTTGATCCTGCGACAGCTTCAGGCCGCCGGCGTTCTTCGTGACGAATACGTGCCGCTGATCTACATGAAACTTCTGCGGAGCGGCGACTCGCTCAAAGCCGGCCTGTACGAGTTCAACCGGCCGCTCTCGCCGGTGCAGGTGATCGAGAAGCTCGTGCGCGGCGACGTCGTGCTCAAGACCGTCACGATCCGCGAAGGACTCGATCGCTTCACGGTCGGAAGACTCTTCGCCGCCGAAGGATTCGGCAGACTGGCAGACTGGAACAAGCTCACCGGCGATCCTGAGCTGATCCGCGACATCGCCCCGGCAGCCGCTTCGCTGGAGGGGTATCTCTTCCCGGACACGTATAAGTTCAATCCCGGTACTGCGCCGCGAGCGATCGTGCAGGCGATGGTGCAGAACTTCCGGAAGAACTTCGGGAGCGAGATGGCCTACATCACCACCGGGCTCGATCTGCATCAGACCGTGACGCTGGCCTCGATTGTCGAGAGCGAGGCCCGCCTTCCCCCGGAACGGCCGATCGTCGCGTCGGTCTATCTGAATCGACTGCACAAGCACATGTTGCTCGACGCCGATCCGACGGTGATCTACGCTCTGAAACTCGCCGCCCGCTGGAACGGCAACATCCGCAAGCCCGACTTGCAGATCGATTCGCCGTACAACACATACCGCTTCCCCGGCCTCCCGCCCGGACCGATCGCCAACCCCGGGCTGGCTTCGCTGCGCGCGGCAGCGGCGCCCGCGCCGACGCCGTTCCTTTACTTCGTCGCGAGACACGACGGCTCGCATGCATTCTCCAGGAACATCGAAGAGCACAATCGGAACGTCGAGCTGTACCAGCGGCAGTGGTTCCGCGAGCAGCGGGCCGCGCAAACAGCGACGGCGGCCAGCCAGCCTCAACGCTAGCAATTTCTGCCACAATGGCGTAGTTCCTGTGTATTCTGGATTCCAAATAACCGTCCACGGGAGCCGTTGAAATGGCCGCGAAGCATAAGCCCTACGAACAGTTCGGCCCGTACATCCTCTTCAAGAAGCTCGAGACCGATTCACTCGGCGACCTCTGGCGTGCCGCGCGAATCGAAGGGAACGCGCTCAGCGGTGCGATCGCGCTTCGATGCCTCACCGGTGGCAGCCGTGAAGCGATCACATCCGCAATCGGCACGGCCCGTCAGGTCGCTCCCCTGCTCACCGGCCCATCGTTCGCGCGTGATCAGGTGATCGACGTGATCAACGATGTGCCTTTCGTCGCGCACGACTACGCGGGCGGACGCTCGCTGCGACACATTGTCGATCGAGCGCGCGGCGGCAACGGCATTGCGCCGAATCCGATTCCAATCGATCAGGCTATCGTCATCGCCGAGAAAGTTGCGCTGTCGCTAGCCACCATTTGTGAGCTTCGCTTCGCGGGCGAGCGCTTATCGCACGGCGCTCTGCTGCCGCAGTTCATCTGGATCAGCGACGATGGTGAGATCCGCGTCGCTGGTCAGCAGTTGGGTAAAGGCATCATCGGGTCGATCAAAGAAAAGAATTCCGCAGACCTCGCGCGCTACTTCTCACCGGAGTATCAGCACAACGGCGAACCCACCAAAGCGTCCGAGGTTTACTCCCTCGGCACGATTCTGTATCTGGCCGTGACGGGACATGAACCTCCCGACGCGATGTCGACGAGTGCGTTCGCCGCGGCGATCCGCGCCGCCAAAACGATGGCCGGCAATCCGATTCCCGATGACATTCACGCGATTCTCGTGAAATCGCTGAACCTCGATCCCGGCGCACGCTTCGCCACCGTGGCCGACATGAAACAGGCGCTTTCCGCGCTGACGAGCAGCGGCAGGTATTCGGCGACGACGTTCAATCTCGCGTTCTATCTCAGCAATCTCCTGAAGAAGGAATTCGAAGCGGAAGTTGTCGAGCGCGAGAAAGAGTCGAAGGTCAATGTCGCTCTGTATGTCGAAGCGTTGGCCGCGCCGGGACAAGCAGCGCCGATGTTCGCCGCGGTGACCGCATCGGAAAAGACCAGCAGCAAGGCACCGATCGCGATCGCAGCAACTGTGGCGCTCGCCGTCATCGGAGCCGGTGGTTATTTCGCGCTCGGCTCAAAGAAGGCGCCCAGTCCTGCGCAGCCGCCGAAAGTGGCCAGCGTTGTCGCGCCGGCTGCTCCGGCTCCACAGCAGATCATCGCCGAGCCGATTCTCGCCTCTCCTGCTCCGCAGACGCCGACAATTGCCGGCGCAACCGCAACAACAGGCATTGTCGATGAAGCCGCGCAGAAGAAGGCCTTCGAGGATGCGGTCAAGCGGAAGCTGCACGACGAGATGATGAAGCTGCAGGCCGACTACACGAAGCAGCTCCAGAAGCAGCAGTCGAAGAATGCGCCGGTGCCGGTGGCGGTGGCTGCGGTGCCTGCTCCTGCGCCGGCCGCGACGCACTCTGAAGCGCCGGCCCACGTTGCCGAAGAACACAGCAGCGAGCCTTCGGCCGCGCAGCTCGATCTGCAACGCCAGCGCGAGACTCCGCATGCTGCCGAGCCGGTCGCGCAGCAGCTTCCTGCATCGACCACGCAGGCTCCGCCACCTGTGGTGCAGCAGACGGTGAGCACGCCGAGTGCAGCGGCCGTCCCGCAGATTCACGAGGGTGATGTCGTGGACGTCACGCAAGTCGATGTGATCCCGCGTCGCACGCGCGATCCGCACGTGACGTATCCGCCGATGGCGATGCGGCAGCGCATCGAGACCAACGTCCTCATGACCGTGCTCATCTCCGAGAATGGAGACGTGATGGATGTCAAGGTTCTCCGCGGCGACGATCGTTTCGGCTTCACCGACGCAGCGGTGCGCGCGCTGCGAGGCGCGCGTTACTCGCCGGCGATGAAGGACGGCAAGCGCGTGAAGACGTGGCTGCCGCAGATCATCCAGTTCAAGCCGTGAGTGATCACCGCTCGAGCGCGATCCACTCGAGCTGATCGAGCCTGAGACCGAGGTCGCGCGGATCTTCGCCGAGGTGTCGGCGGAGAGGGTTGACGACACGATCGGTCTCGATTTCGAGAGTGCGGCTTTCCGCACCGAAGTCGTGCACGAACTCCGTGAACGGCTGTTTCGGATGCAATTCCGCAATGGCAGCGCCGTTCATCCGGATCGTGATCGTCGGCGTCTCCGGCATCACATGCAGCGGCACGAAGATTCGCATCCGAAGCCGCGCCCATGGCTTGACCGGCGGAAGCTCGATCGTCCCGCGTGCGCCCATCCAGCGCCAGACACTCTTTCCCGATGATTCTTCGTCGTACCACCCGCCCGTGAAACGCGGCGTCGCGTTGAGCGGCAGGACCGATACTTCGAAATAGCGTCTTCGGGCGATGTCCCAGGCACGCCTGCGCGGCCATGAAAAATTCATCGCTCCGATCTGATCGCTCATCCCCTCCTCCACGTACCAGCCGGGCGTTGGATCGAGTCGCGCGATCGGCGGACCATCGAGTGTCCACGCGATTCGGTAACGATCGAGGAAGTACTCTGCATACGGGCCCATTCCTTCGTGAACGATGAGGATCGAGCTCGCTGGATCGACATGCGCACGAATCCAGTCGATCGCCCGTAGTGGAGGCGAATCGCTCCGGCGCGCAAGGTCGATCGCCGGAAGCGTCCAGATGAACATCAAGATCGTGAGAGCGAGGCCGAGGGTCCATTCGATCCACTCTCGTTGCTGTGAGAGCAGCGCCAGGCCATCGGCGGCGAGAATTGCGATCAGCGGTGCGTAACCGATCGAGAAACGGCTGGCGCTGAAATGATCGAGGAAGAGCCAGGCGGCGAGGCAGAACGGCGCGAACGCGGCCATGGCGATGAGCGCCGGAGCACGCCGGCGCACGATCGAAGCGGCGGCGGAGAGGAGCGCGAGCGCGGTCACGCAGAAATTGATCATCGGCGCGTGATACGGCCGGACGAAAAAATCGTCGAGCAGATGATGAAGTGGCGGCCGGGTGGGGCTGAGAAACGAGTCGGTCTGCGTGATGTACTGCTGGTGCGCGCGGATGGCCTCGCGGTAGCGCTGCCAGCCACCGCTCGCGTGTGCGGCCGTAGCATAGCTGCCGAAGACGATGACACAAGCGACGATTGCGCCGGCCACGGTCAGCCACACTTTCCGGCGATGCCAGGTGGCGATCACGAGCGGCGCCAATCCGATGACCAGGTTCTGCGGCCTCATCGCTCCCGCAAAAGCCAGCACGACCGCTCCCCAGAAGTAGGCGTGATCGCTTCGGCGACCGCGCAACAGCAGTGCGCACGCGAAGACCACCAGAACCATCGACGGCACGTCGCTGAACGCCGTCTCGCCGAAGAACCAGACGTTCGGAAAGAATGCGAGAAACAGCGCCGCGATGAGCGAAGTCGAAAAGCGGAATCCGAGCTCGCGACAGAGAAAGTACGTCGCCGGGACGAGCAGCACGCCGGCCACCACATTCACCGCCTGCAATGAACGAAAGTCGCTCGGCGTGAATACTCGAAGGAGTTTTGCCGCGGCGATGAAAAGCGGAAAGCCGGGCGGATGGGGATGGTGCAGCGCCACGTCGTAATGCCGCAACGCGAGCGAAAAGAGAATCTCGTCCCAATCCCAAGGGCTGCGCGCGACACCCCACACGCGCGTGGCAGCCGTGACCATCGTCGCGATGGTGACGATGAGCGTCTGCCGCGTCACCCCGCTGGTCCCCATGAGTAAGAAGTCAGATTCAGGCCGAGGTCGCGGGCGTCAGGCGCCAATCCCTCTTTTTCCGGATTGATGACTTTGTCGAGGGTGATGATCAGCCGGTTCCAGGCCTCGCCGCGCGCAGGGACGATCCAGCTCTTCCTCACGCTCGGCGTCGTGCACACGAAGCGATCGATCATCTGACCGTTGAGCTGGACGGTGATCGTCGGATGTCGCGGCACGAGCTCGGTCGGAAGATCGAACCCGATAGAGAGGCGCGCGGGCCCGTCGATCGGCGGCAAGAGCGTCTCCGATCGTCCCGACATCCACCGCCACGCAGAGGTCCCGACGCTCTCCTCGCCGTACCACCCTGAGCCGAATCGCAGAAGACCCGATGCCGGCGAGACCGAGACCTCGAAGTAGCGTCGTCGCGCGATATCGAACAGCCTCCCGCGATCGCGCACGAAGTTGTGTGCGCCGGCAACGGCAGTGGAGCCTTCGGTGACGAACCAGCCGTTCACCGGTTGCAGCGGCAGCTCGGCAGGATCTTCGATGAACGTCGTCTCGTAACCACCCAACAGGTAGGTCGACCAGGGGCCCATGCTGCCGTGCACATAGAGCTTCCCCGATCGCGGAACTGAGTCCCGGATCCATTTCATCGCCGCAACAGGAGGCGACGAGGTGCTGCGAACATCTCGCAGAGCGGGCAACGCCCACCACATCAGGCGAGCGACGATCGCGGCGATCGCGATTGTTTGTACGAGAGGAACCGCCGCCAGCGCGTCTGCGGCGAGAATCGCGTACATCGCCGAGTAGCTGACCGAGTAACGCGAGATGCTATTCGTGTCGAGCATGAACCAGCCGAAGACATTGAATGGGAGAAACATCGCCAGAAGCAGCCATACGCGCGCCGTCCGCCGCACGAGTGAAATGACGATCGCGACCAGAGCGAGCGCCGAGATCGCTGCGCTGATGTGTCCGCCGGGGACCTCGCGGATAAAGAAGTCACCGAACAGTGTCCGCAGCGGCTGGCGACCGGGATTGAGAAACGAATCGACCTTGCGGACGTACTCGCGCAGGCTGCGCGCGGTGGCGAAGTAACCCTGAACCGATTCGGAAGCGAGTGCCGCGCCGCCGTAACTCACAGCCAGGACGGCGATGCCGATCGCGCTCGCGATCGCGACGTCGCGCGCGCGTTTCTGGGATATCCGACACCACGACGCGAGAAGCGCCGGCGCGCAGCCGATGAGCAATGCCTGGGGACGAATCGCCGCCGCGAGCCCGAGGACCAGCGCGCCGAGGAAGTAGAGACGGGGGTCGCGGCAGCTTCGCAGGAGAATCGCGCACGCGGCGAAGAGAAACGCCAGTCCGGGGAGATCGCTGAAGGCCGTTCCGCCGTAGAACCAGACGTTTGGAAAGAACATGAAGAGCAGCGAGCCGAGATAGGCCGTGCGAAACGAAAAGCGCAGCTCGTACGCGAGCCAGAAGAGCAGCGGAAGGAGAGCGATGGCCGCGGTCGTCGTGATCGCCTGGAGCGCATGGAAATCAGACTGAACGAAGAATCGGACGAGCTTCGCCAGTGCGATGTAGAGCGGAAATCCCGGCGGATGGGGGTGATGCTGAACGACGTCATAGTCGCGCAGCGCCAGACAGAACAGTGTCTCATCCCAGTCCCAGAGCGTGCGCGACCGCGCCCAGATCCTCGTCACGGCCACTGCGACCGTCGCCACACCGATCAGCGTCCGCTCTCGACTCGTCAACGCAGGTGGCGTCGTGCGCAGGAGTTCCAAAGGGGCACCATTCTCGCAAAATTCAGCGGCGACATGGCGACGCGTGGGGTGCGCAGGCGGTGGGTTCTCGATCTTCACGGGATCCGCAGAGAAGGAACGAAAGAGCGCGGTTTCACCTATCGGAAGCCGAATGGCTCGCTCATCAGGGACGAGAAGACGATCGCTCGCATCCAGCGGCTGCGCATTCCTCCAGCCTGGCGCAATGTCCGCATCGCGCCGAGCGACTCCTCGCCGCTGCAAGCAGTCGGCATCGACAAGAAGGGCCGTACGCAGTACCTCTACCACTCGCGCTTCCGCCAGCAGCGTGACGAGGCGAAGTTCAAACACGTCGTCGAATTCGGAGAATCGCTTCCCGCGCTGCGGCGTCGCGTGCGCGCCGATCTGAAAAAATCGGAGCTCGACCGCGACAAGGTTCTGGCGGCGATGGTGCGGCTCATCGATCAGGGATTCTTCCGCATCGGCAACGAGAAGAGCGCGAAGTCGGAGTCGACGTACGGTCTGAGCACCGTGCACGGATCACACGTGAAGATCAGCGGCGACCGCGTCCGCTTCGACTACGTCGGCAAGTGGAAGAAGAAACATCAGAAAGCGATCCGCGATCCGGAAGTGGCGAAGATCGTCCGGAAGCTGAAACGCGCGAAAGGTGCGGAGCTCTTCAAGTTCGCGAATGGCGATCGCATCATCGCCGTCAAGGATCGCAACGTGAACGATTACATTCAGTCGATCGTCGGCGAAGAGTTCACGGCCAAAGACTTTCGCACCTGGGCCGGCACTCTTCTCTGCTCGATCGCGCTGGCCATGCAGGGTCAGGGCCTCAGCAAGACGGAACGAAAACGAAAGATCCGCCAGGCGATCGTCGCCACGGCCGATCAGCTCGGCAACACACCCGCGGTCTGCCGCTCGTCGTACATCTGCCCGCGGCTGCTCGACGAGTACATGGATGGAAAGCCGTTCGAGATGTTGCGCAAGACGCGTCGCGGCAGTCCTGTCGTGCGCTCAGGACTCTCGATCGAGGAGCGGGCACTGCTCAAGTTTCTGCGCGAGACGATCGCGGATCGGCGGCGCGCCCCTCGCGCCGCATAGAGGGTCGTCGGTCGTGGGTCGTAGGTCGTGGGGGCTTCGTCGCCTGAGGCACGAAGGCCCCCACGACCGCTAGCTAGAACGTCTGCCCGATCCAGAAGCTCGTCCTCGATCTCCCCTCGGTTTCCTTCAGGTTGTAGCGCTTGGCGAAATCCCAGTGCAGCTCGAGGCCGAGGAAGTTGAAGGAGAGGCCCCAACCGACCGAGGAACGGCCGTCCATCAAGCGGCCATCCTGGATGAATTTGAAGCGCTGGCCCGTATCGAGGCTGATGCCGTTGAAGTTCGCCGCGCCGATATCGAAGAAGAGCTCACCGCGCACTTGCTGGAAGGCGAGGATCGGCGTGGCCAGGATGTCGATGAGCGGGAAGCGGAACTCGAAATTGGCAAACGCGGCGCGGTTGCCGACGATCGATCGGAAATCGTAGCCGCGCAGCGTGTTGAGTCCACCGAAATAGTAGAAATTCGGGAAAGTGCCGTTGGAGTAGGCGCCGAAGAAGCGCGCCGCCAGGAGCGTCCGCGAGCTGAGCTGGTAATACTCGCGCCAGTCGAGGGTGTAATCGGCGCTCAGAGTGCCGTGGTTCTTGAGGTCCGGCGCGTAGCTGACGCTGGCCTCGTAGCGGCGGCCCGAGATCGGTCCGAAGAACTTGAACGAGGTGCTGTCGCCGGTGAACGTGCCGCTGATGAGCGGAAAGTTGTCCTTGCGCTCGAAAAAGGCGAAGCCGCCCTCCACCGCGAACGGATAGGCGATCTGACGGCTGATGTACCCCGCTCCGGCATCGATGCGGTGATAGCGATTGAACGGATAGCTGAGAATGCCGATCGCTCCCGTCTCGCGATAGTCCTGCCTGATGCGTTCGATGCGGTTGGTCTGGTAATTGGGCGCCGTGAAGAATGACCGGTTGTCGAAGAGGCGGACGCCCCAGTTTGTGCGATGCTGCAGGTCGAAGTAGAGGAAATCGAAATTCGAGAACGATGACACGGAGTCGAGCGCGGCGATGAAACGGCGATCGCCGAGCATGTCGCTCATGTAGATGATCGAGCGCGAGATGAAGAGCTGGTCCGAGCTGACGCCGGCGTTGACGTCGACATCGTCGATGAACAGCTTGAACCCGTGGCGCTTCTCGATCTTCTCCTCGTCGATGACGAACTCCGACTCGGGATGGAACGTGCTGCGCGCTTCCGCCTCGACGGGAGCGGACGGCAGCGTCGTCTTCTCGGCGGTGTGCAGCGGGCGGTCGGTGGGAGTGGAAAAGAGGCGCCAGTCGCCTTTGTAATACGACGCGAAGACCATCCGCTCGCGGTTGTTGTGGCCCATGAACACGACCGGCGTGAAGCAGCCGCCGATCACATCGGTGTATTGGAGAAGATCGCCGCTCTCCAGATTGAGCGAGTAGATGTTGTAGGCGGAAAAGTTTGTCGGATCGGGCGGCGGAGTGTCGCCCTCGCGCTTGGCCTGATTCTCGTTGGTTTCCAGGATGTGTGCCGCTTCGATGATGTTGCGCCCGGTCTGCTTGTCGGACGAGAAGAAGACGCGCTTTCCGTCGGGGCTGAACCAGGCGTCGGAGTCGTTCCAGTTGCCGGTGGTGAGTTGGAAGCGCTCTTTCGGATTGGCGAGATTGAGCTTGAAGAGCTTCGCGTAAGTGTCGACAGTCGACGAGAAGACCAGCCATTTGCCGTCGGGTGAGAAGACCGGCGCGCCGTCGAAGAAGCGGTCGTTGGTCAGGTTCGTGACGCCGCCGCTCTCGATGTCGTAGAGATAGATGTCCGACTGATTGTTGCGGTTGCCGGCGAAGGCGATCTTCTTTCCGTCCGGCGAGAACGCCGGCGAGAGCTGCTGCTCGATCGTCATCGGCACCGACCTGATGATCTGCGCGGTGAGAGGATTGATGAGAAGCAGATTGCGGCCGCGCTCGCGCTTGACGAAGAGCGCGATCTGATCGCCGCTCGGCGCAAACGCGATGTCACGCCCCATCACCGGTCCGGTGGTGAAGAACTGCGCGATCGGATATTCGTAGCGGCTCGTGTAGCCGGCGGTCAGGTTCTTGAGCAGCTTGCGCTCGGGGATGTTGAACAGGACGACGTCGACATCTTCCTTGTATGTCGTAAACGCGGCGAGCAGATCGCCCGATGGCGATGGCACGGGCGAGATCTCGTTGCTGTAGATGTCCTGACCGACCTTGAACGGCTCGCCGTATTCCTGCGGCTCCCCTTTGGCGACGAGCGCGGGAAGATATTGCTTGCGCAGCCACGTGCGGAACCGCGTGTCGAATTCGTCCGGCGTGACGTCGAAGGCGCGTTTGAGGGCCTTGTCCACCGTGTTTCCTAATGTATTGCGATATTCATAAATGAAATCGCGTAATCCTTCCCATCCATACTTTTCCTGCATGAATTTGAAGACGGCGTGGCCGAAGCGATAGGCGAAATATCCCTGCGGATTCTTCGTGATCTCGGGAACGCGATCATTGACGACCGCGTCGCGCAGCACCATGCGGTCGCGCGAGTCCTCGTCCTGTCCCATGAACGAGGCCAGCCCTTCCATGAGCCACGTCGGCGGATTGGCGGCGATCGTCTTGCCCAGCTTCCCCTGGAAGAAGATTTCGTACTCGAAGATGTGCGTGAGCTCGTGCGTGATGAGCTGATTGAGCTTGTCGTCGCTCATGTCCACCGGAAGCACCATCCGGTTTCTGGCCGGCTCCGCGAACGCGCCCACGCCTTCGGAGATGAAGTTCAGATCGACGTTCGTCTGCTCGAATGCCGAATGGGTCGCGTAGAAGATCAGAGGGATCTTCTTCGAGATCTGGTAATTGAATTTCTGCGAGAGGTTCAGATACGCGCTCTCGGCGTTGTCGACGACCCGCTGCAGAGACCCCCGCTCCTCGTCATAGAAGTAAAAATCGAAGTGTGTGGAGTGATAGATGTGCCAGTTGAACTTGTCGTAGACGATCTTGTTCTGGCCGAAGGGGGCAGCGCTCGTGGCAACGAGCGCCGCTGCGATGAAGAACACTGCGGTGAGGCGCTTCAAGGGACCTCCGTTCGAGGTCGTCGGTCGTGTGGGCCCTTTCGCGCTGAGGCCCCTACGACCTACCACCTACGACCTACGACCTAATCAGT
The DNA here is from genome assembly GCA_036506455.1 of Thermoanaerobaculia bacterium. Classification (GTDB taxonomy): domain Bacteria; phylum Acidobacteriota; class Thermoanaerobaculia; order Gp7-AA8; family Gp7-AA8; genus DASVHS01. The sequence continues at coordinate 6,991 of DASXRT010000099.1, read as the reverse complement.
AAAAACGTATCTCGTCGCCGACGTCTCTTGCGAGACGAAAATCCCGACCAGTTGCTGCTCGAGCGCGCGGAGGTTCTCGAAGAGGCCGAGGATCTCGTCGTAGTTGCGCTGGTCGAATTCCTTGAAGTCGCGGAAGTTCTCCTCCACGACCTTCTCGCCCGTATCGGCGTTGAAGACGGCGATGTCGATGTCGAACACGAAGCCGGTCGACTCGACGAGCACCTGCCGGTAGAACGTCCGCCCGTCGGCCGGTGACACATACTCCTCGGTCCGATATCCGGACTTGTCGTTGATATCGAAATCGACCACGCCGGAGACGATGTAGTCCGCCCCGGTCTTGGCGCCGAGGTCCTTCCAGAAATCGCGGTTCGCTTCGAGCGCCTTCATGTCTATCCCGGGCAGCCGCGTTTGCGGGGCATCGATCACGCGCAACTTCGTGCTCTTGGTGAGCTGCTTCTTCAGATAGCGGCCGAACTCCGCCTGCACGTCGACTTTCGCGGCACGATCGCTTTTCTTCTCGCCCTTGCTGGCGATGATGAACGGCGCCACCGCGACTTTCTCGTCGCCGACGATCTGCAGCTTCGGCTTCACCGGCAGTTTCAGCTTCACTTCCAGAACGCCGGCCGCGGCGGTCAGCGCGATCGACAGCGTTGCGAGAACGGCGGCGAGTCGCTTCATCGGGATTCTCCAGGGGGTTTCGCGGGTGGGGCGGTATCGGTGGGCGGGGGTGGCGGCGCGGTGGAGGTCACAGGCACTTCGGGCACGGCGGTCGTTGTCACAGGCACAGCCGCGGTGGGAGTCGTCGACGCCGACGCGGTCTTCGGTGCGGGCGTCGGTTTCTGCCGCTTCTTGTTGCGCGAATTGAACTCCACGAAGCGGCTGTAATTCTTCTGGATGTACATGTTCGACTTGTCGAGGCGCATGGCCTCGCGATATTCCTTCGCGGCGTTGTCAAAATCGCCGTTCGCTTCGTAGGCCACGGCCAGATTGTTGTGAGCCATGGCGTCGTTGGGTTTCATCTGCGCGGCGCGCTTGAAGCGGAAGAGCGCTTCGCGCCACAGATTCATGCGCGCCATGTTGACGCCGAAGTTTTCCTGCGTCGCTTCGGGGGTCTTGTGCCGGCCGCTGAAGCAGCCGATCGAAAGCGACGCCGTGAGCACCAGCAGAGAGGACACCGCAAATGCGCTCTGGATTTTGCGAGACAAGCGGTCGCGATTATACTCGGCGCTACCCGCCTGACCTGCGGCAACGCGGCTCCTTCCGCACATCCATGAAAACCGAAACTCGCGATCTTCTGATCGCCTGGTCGTGTCTCCCATTTTTGAGCCCGAGTCGGACGCGTCTGCTGCTCGAGTACTTCGATCCCGTCTCTGCGGCGTGCAGCGCGCCGTCGACGCTTCTTCAGGGACTTCTGAGCGTAACGCCGGATCAGGCCGAACTCGTTAAGAATCCGTTACCAAAAGACGAGATCCGTCGCTCCGTCGAGATCTCGCGCGACACCGCCATCGTCCTCGGCGATCCGGACTATCCCCCGCTGCTGCGCGAGATCATCGATCCTCCGCTGGCCCTCCATACACGCGGCGATCGCGCGCTCCTCGGTTCGACGTCGATCGCCGTGGTCGGGTCGCGCCGCGCGTCTCCCTACGGCATCAACGCCGCGCAACATCTGACGCGCGAGCTCGCCGGCGCCGGCCTCACGATCGTCTCCGGCCTCGCGCGCGGCATCGACGCCGCGGCTCACGAAGCGGCCCTCGCTGCCTCCGGCAAAACCATCGCTGTCCTCGGCACCGGCATCGACATCGTTTATCCGCGCTCGCATATGAAGCTGTTCAAACGCATCGAGCGCGACGGCCTGGTCGTCTCGGAGTTCGGGCCTGGGACGCCGCCGCTTCCGGAGAATTTTCCCGTGCGTAACCGCGTGATCTCGGGACTCTGCGTCGGCAGCATCATCGTCGAGGCGACGAGCCGCAGCGGCTCGCTCATCACCGCGCGCATGGCCGCCGAGCAGGGCCGGGAGGTCTTCGCCGTCCCCGGCTCGATCTTCTCGAGAGGAACGGAAGGAACGCATCGCCTGATTCAATACGGCGCGAAGCTCGTACACGACGTGGAAGACGTCCTCGATGAGCTGCGCGGTGAGTTCAAGCTGAGGGCGCAGAGGGAAGAGCAGCCGGAATCGCCGCTGCGCGACGTCCTCTCGGCTGTCAGCCGTGACGAAGCGATCCACGTCGACGCGCTCGCGTCGCGTCTGTCGCGACCGATGAGCGCGGTCGCCGAATCGTTGCTTCAGCTCGAGCTGGGAGGTTGGATCCGCGCGTTGCCGGGGGCGAGGTATGTGAGAGTGAAATAGGGTCGTGGGTCGTGGGTCGTAGGTATCGGGGGCATCAGCGCGATAAGGCCCCCGGTACCTACGACCTACGACCTACGACCTACGTTTCGTAGTCGACTGCGCCCTCACCATCGCGGCTATACGCCTTCTTGATCTTCATCGCGATCAGCGCGAGCGGAATGCCGATCGAGATCGCTCGTCGCAACGGCTTCGGGAATCCGAAGCCGACGAGAAATCCGAGGACTGCGCCGCCGGCGACGATCTCCGGAGCGTGCTCGGTGGCGAGCGATTTCATGTCGAACGACGTGCGCAGCCGGTGATCGAGCTCGTCGATGCGCTCGCTCACACCGTCGCGCGCGCGCTCGATGGCCCGCTCGATGTCCTGCTTCTCACTGGTAGCCATTTATCTGCTCCTCACACGCGCGATGTCGGCTTTGAGCGTCTCGATGTCCGATTTGATGTGCTCGACGGATTCACTCGGTACGAACTTCACAGCCTCGAACTTCTTCTTTCCCATCATGGCCAGCACGGCCGCGCTGGCGAACAGTATGACGGTGACGATGAGCGAGGACACCCAGGCCGGGATCCCGAGAGCCACCAGCCCGAGGACGAGTGTGACGAAGAGGAAGGCCAGTCCGAAGAGCGCCAGAAAGAGTGCGCCCGCGAACATCGCCGCGCCTCCTCCGAGCTTGGCCACCATGTCCTTGATCTCGAGCTTGAGCAGCGCGATCTCGCTGCGGAAGAGCGTGGAGAAGTCAGCGGTGAGGTCCTTGATGATCTGGCCCAGGGACCGGTCGGTTTCCGTTGCGGTGTCGTTGCTCATACATCCTTCGTCAGCAAAACGTTTACCACAGATTAGAATCGGTCTGATGTCTTCCGAAGTCATCGAGCTGGTCAAGGACTTTCGCTTCGAGGCCGCGCACTTTCTGCCGAATGTGCCGGAGGGACACAAGTGCCGGCGCACGCACGGGCACTCGTTCCGCGGCGAGGTCGCGGTGCGTGGTGAGATCGACGCGAAGACGGGATGGCTGATCGATTTCGCCGACCTCAAGCGCGCTGTCGATCCGATCGTGAAGCGCCTCGATCACTATCTTCTCAACGAGGTCGAGGGCCTCGAGAACCCAACGTCGGAGCTGTTGTCGGTGTGGATCTGGACGCAGCTCGCACCGGCGCTGCCGATGCTGTACAGAATCACGATCGAGGAGACGTGTACGAGCCGGTGCCACTACTACGGCCCGAACGCCTCTCGACGATCTCCAGCTTGAGCACGCGATCTTCATTGCGCGTCAGCGAAGGAAGGCTGATCAGGCAGGCGCCTTCCGCCGGATCTCCGGAGAGCGTGGCCCTGCGCGTCATGAAGACGTTGCCGGCGAGCGCCACCTTGGTGACACGCGGTGGCATCCACACCTTGACCGTCGGATTGGGAAGAGGAATCCCGCCGCCGTTGATCATACGGACGGTGAGCATGCGCGGATTCGGAGAGCGATCGACGCTGAACGCGAACCCCTTCTGTCGCGCCTCGCGACGGGCATCGGGTGTCAGCGTCTTGGCACTCTGCGGTGCTCCGACCGCGCCATCGGAGACCGGCTGGCCGGCGACCCAGCGGAACGCGCTGCGCAGGAGCACCATGAGCTGAGATTCGTCGCGCAGCAGAGCATCGGGATCGAGACCGAACCAGAGGTATCGTCCGCCGTCGATCTCCACGTGCATCGCCACTGCGCGCGAGTTGTTGGCCCATCGCGCATCGACGACCATGCGCGGCGACTCCTTGAGCAGCGACACGGGACCCGGCCGCACCGGCAGCGCCAGGCCGGGGTTGAGACGGGCCAGCACGGGCGAAGCGTTCTCGCCGAACTTGATCAACGCGTCGGACATGCCGGGATCGGCGGAGAGATGAAACGGTCCGATCGGTGTGCGGGGCGGCGATCCCACGTAGGCGAGCGCGCCGCCGCGATGCACGAACTCTTCGAGAAGATCGGCCAGCCGCGGCGGGATCTCTGCAATGTCGCAGAAGACGACCACGCCTTCGATCGGATCGAACGTCTCGAGCGGCACGAGCGTCGGATTCATCTCCGCGCGCGTCAGCAGGCGCACCCACGCCGCGGCGAGGCGAGACCGCGGATCGACGGTGACAACGGTGATCTTCGGCAGCGGCTCCGGTTGCGAAACCAGGAGCCGGCCCTCGACAAATGACCAGATCGCCAGAGCGCCGACGATGACGACGATCGTCAGGGCCAGCCCGGGAAGAAGAAGGTGCTTCCAGTCGATCGGAACGTCATGTCGAGCCACTCAGCACTCGGCACTACTTCGGCTGATAAGGCGTGAAAAACGCCTTCATCTGCCCTTCCTGGCGCAGCTCGGCGGCGGTCTTCGGCCGGCGCGCCTCGCGGACCTTGTAGGCGAAGTACGAGGCCACGGCCAGGATCAGGGTCACGACAATCGATACAAAGATAACGGTAGCTAATATATTGACCCAATCGAAGCGCATTTTTATGGTTTCCTTTGTGTGATCCTTTTAGATGCGTCCTTTTCTCGCCAGTTTGCCCCACTGCATGTCCAGACCGACAAGTTCTTCGAGCGTCGCGAATACCTTCGTCACGTCGATGATGAGGATGTAGAAGAAGCGGTAGAAGATCGAATACAGCGCCAGGCGCATGTCTTCCCTCTCCATGAGGATGGCGTGGAAGGCGACGAGCACGTCCAGCACGGTCAGCAGCAGCCACCACATGACCAGCAGCTTGGTCATGCCGTAGAGCAGCGCGATCCACACGAAGAACAGGTTGGCGAAGATGTTCATCACCGGCCACGCCAACCCTTCGAAGAGCATGTACCAGAGCGACAGCGGCGTGCTGACCGTTCCCGACGAGTGCGTCAGCAGGTGTTTCTGCTTGCGCAGAGCCTGCAGCACGCCGCGCGTCCAGCGATACCGCTGCTTGATGATGTCGAGCAGCTCTTCCGGCGCCTCGGTGTAGGCCACGGCCTTCGGCTCGTAGTTGATCTTCCAGCCGTCCGCCAGGATCTTCACCGTCATGTCGAAGTCCTCGGCGAACGTATCGCTGTCGTATCCGCCCGTGCCCTCAATCGCCGCCCGGCGGAAGATGCCCATCGGGCCGGGGATGACATTGACCGTGCGGAAGAACGCCTGCGCCTTGCGCGCGATGTTGAGACCTTCGATGTATTCGAGCGCCTGCAGCTTGGTCCAGATGTTGTGGCGATTGATGACTTTCACGTTTCCGGCGACCGCGCCGACGTTCGGATCGTGGAAATGGCGGATGGCGTATCGAAGCGCTTCCGGCGTCAGGCGGGAATCGGAGTCCATGCAGACCACGATCGGCGCCTTCGACTTGCGAATGCCGTAGTTCAGCGCTTCGGCCTTCCCGCCGTTCTCTTTGCGGAACACCTGCACGCGCACTCCGTAGTGGTTGCCTTCGAAGTCCTTCATCCTCTCGAGGGTGCCGTCGGTCGATCCGTCGTCGACGGCGATGATCTCGTAGTACGGATAGCGCAGCTCGAGCAGCGAGGAGAGCGACGACGCGATGACCTCCGCCTCGTTGTACGCCGGCACGATGATCGAGACGAACGGATAGATCTCCGGCGAGTCGTCATACGCGAGCTCGCGCTGGTGCAGGAAGCTGAACCAGATCAGCACGAAGTGCCGCAGGATCAACAGCAGAAGGAACGAGGCCAGCGTCACGACCAGCGCGGAGACGAAGATCGGCCCGAGCTTCTGCGGGTACTTGAACATGAAGAACGTCACGATCACGACGAGCAGGATGATGCCGATCGAGATCAGAAGCTGCAGCTTCGGATTCATCGGCGGCTTGATGACCGATCTCTCCTTCGGCCGCGTCTCGAGATTGCGCCGCTCTGTGCCTCGATATTCGTTGTCGTTGGCCATTAGTGCGTCTCCCCAACCGGCGGAAGAACCGGCGAGCCGGACAGGACACGGTTGTCGTAGTAGTAGCGATCCTCAGGACGGCGATCGTCGCTCGAGAAGAGCCTCTTCAGACGGACGCCGACATACCAGTTGCGTTGCCAGTAATTCGTGAAGTCGTTGCCGGTACCGAACACGGAGTCGAAGCGGCCGCTCTTGCCGTAGCCGTAACTGCCGACGACGTCGAACACATCGGACACCGGGATCGAGATCGTTCCGACATACGAGCGCAGGTCGGAGCTGCGATTCTGCTCGTACGCGCGGCCTGCTTTTACCTCCGCGCTCACGAAGAAGTGATTGCGGAAGTTCTGTCCGACCTGCAGCACTGCCGCGTACGACTTGTAGTCGGTCGGCGACCAGTAACGGTTCGTGCGGAAGTCATACGACAGATACCGCCCCTCACCCTTGATGGCCACGAAGGGTCTCTTCAGCAGTCGGAAGCTCGCCAATCCATGCAGGGCCTGCCGCTTGTTGTCGTCGGAGACGAACCCGTACGACGCGTCGCCGAGGAATGACCAGTGCCCGCCGGTGTCGTAGGCGGCGCGGCTGCGGAAGTCATCGATGTCCAGTGGATGGCGGAAGTTGCTCCCCGGGATCGGACTCACCGGCGTGAGCGCGGCCAGGTTGAACACGTCGTAGACGAGATCGTAGTGGTTGTAGTCGAAGGACAAACGGCTCTGGATGCTCGGCAGCCAGTCGGCTCCGAGATTCCAGAATGGCCGCGAACCGAG